>JAPLTN010000082.1 GCA_026398135.1 Verrucomicrobiota bacterium | reverse complement strand
CTTTGAGGGTTAAAGTGGTGGCAAGACCCGGAATCGAACCGGGGACACGTTGATTTTCAGTCAACTGCTCTACCGACTGAGCTATCTTGCCGACGTCGCAGCAAGCTGCGGACCGGTGAACAAAGAGCAGCTTCAGTGTGCGTCAACGGGAATTTTTCATGAAGCGCTCTCACTTCGCTCCCCTTGCCTGCTTACCCGCGCGACCTCGCTTGCACCGTGTCCGCGCCTGCGTCTCGCTCCTCCTTCGCGTCACCGCGCCATGCGTCCCCAGCTCCACCTAGCCTCCCGCAGCGAAGACCTGCTCTCCGCCCTTCGCCCGGCCCTGGCCGCCGCGCGCACCACCGCCCTGGCGGCGACCACCGGCATCCCGCGTCCCGTATCCGTGCTCGTGCCCTCGCAGCAACTCTCCGACTGGCTCCAAGCCCGCCTCGCCCGCGATCTCGGCCTGAGCATGGGCTTCGAGTTCCTCACCCCGGCGGACTATTTTAAACGCCACTTCGCCGCCGAACCCGCCGCCGCAGCCTTCGCCCAAGCCAACGCCTTCTGGAGCCCCGACCACCTGCGCTGGCAATTGCTGCCGCACATCGAAACCGTCGCCGCCCAGCTCGGCCACAACCCCGCCCAGACCCTCGCACCCCGCGCCCGTTTCGCCTTTGCCGAGCTCCTCGCCCGCCAATTCGACCGCTACACCCGCCAACGCCCCGACTGGCCGACCCGCTGGCGCAAAAACCAGAGCCCTTGGCGCACCCTCACGCCGCCCTTGCCCGCCGCCGTCCAAGCCGACGAAGCCTGGCAACGCCGCCTCTGGCATACCGTCGCCGCCCAGGCCGACGCTCCACCGCACCCCGCCTCCCTGCTCGCCTCCCTCGCGTCAAGCGCTCCCGTTTCACCGCAAACTCCGCTCTTTGTGGTCGGCGCGGATTTACTCGATCCGCTCCTGCTGCGCACGCTCCAGACTCTCGCGCAACACAAGCACGCCGTCGCGCTCTACCTTCTTTTTCCGTCCCTCGGCTATCTGGCCGACCAATCCCGCCGCCGCGCCCTCAGCGCCCGCGTCGCCGCCACCGCCCCGGAAGACGCCCTCGAACTCGGCGGCCACCCGCTGCTCGCCTCCCTCGGCCAGCAAGCCGTGGGCAACTTCCTCCTGCTCGAAACCCTTTCCCCCGACTACGCCGAGTGGCCGGATTCGCCGGACTGCGCCGCCCCCGTCCCCGCCGCCGCCAGCCTGCTCCAGCGTCTCCAAGCCGACATTCGCGCCCAACGCACTCCGCCCGGCGAAACCTCGCCCGACTCGCGCCCTGCTCTCGACCCCGACGACCTCAGCCTGCGCGTGCACTGCGCCCACAGTCCGCGCCGCGAACTCGAAATCCTGCGCGACGAACTTCTGCGCGCTTTTAACGACCTGCCCGGTTTGCAACCCGAGGAGGTGCTCGTCGCCGTCACCGATTTCGACACCTACGCGCCGCTCGCCGAAGGCATCCTTCGCAGCGGCGAACTCCGACTCCCCGTCCGCCTCACCGCCATCCCCGCCCGCGAGGCCAATCCCGTCGCGGTCGCCTTGCTCGCCCTGCTCCGGCTTTCCCTCGGTCGCCAGACCGCCAGCGAGGTAATCGAGTTACTCACCCTCTCCGCCGTGCAGCACCACCTCGGGCTGGCCGAGGACAACGAAACCCTCGCCCTGCTCGCCGAGACCATACGCAGCGCCGGACTCACCCACGGCATCGAACCCACCGCCGCCACCCTCGGCGACGCCACCGGCACCTGGCGCGCCGCGCTCGACCGCCACCTCGCCGGCGCCTGGTTTGGCCCGGAACCCGAGGCCCGCGGCGGCGACTCCGCCTTCGCCCATCCACTCGCCCACGAACTTCCCGCCCACGACGCCGAGCGCCTCGCCTTCATCTCGTGGCTGGAAGCCCTCGCCCGCCACCTTCGTTCCTGGACCGCGCCCGTTTCCGCCGCCGTATGGGCCGAACGACTCGACCACGCCATCACCGGGCTCCTGCACTCCAGCGCTCACGACGACCACGCCGCCGCCCTGCGCCGCCAACTCGCCGAACTCTCCGCCGTCGCCGCCCCCACCCCGCTCGACGCCGGCGCGCTGCTCGACTGGCTCCAACCCCAGCTCGACAACGCCACCAGCCTGCGCACCAGCCTCGGAGGCGAAATCCTCTTCGGCCGCCTCGACCAGCTCCACGGCCTGCCTTGCCGCGTGCTCGCCATTCTCGGCCTGCAAGACGGGGCCTTTCCCCGCGCCAACCGCCGCCCCGCCTGGGATATCCTCGCCCCCCAGCCCGAACGCTGGGACGTCGATCCCCGCACCCAGGACCGCCAACACTTTCTCGACGCCCTTCTCTGCCCCCGCGACCGGCTCATCCTTACCGCCTCCAACCGCAGCCTGCGCTCCGCCCACGATGGCCCGCTCTCCTCCTGCGTCGAAGAATTACTCCGCGCCGCCGCCGCCACCGTGCGCCCGTTCTCCCCGGACGAATCACTCAACCAGCACCTCGTAGTCGCGCACCGCATCCAGCCCTTCGCCGCCGACTACTTTACCGCGTCAGGCCAACTTCCCCGTTCCTTCAACGCCCAGGCCGCCCGCATCACCGCCGACCTCGTCCACAACGTCAGCACCCCGCCCGAACCTTTTTTAGTCGCCCCGTCCGGCTCGCCCGCGCCCGCCGCCGAACCCTTGGAGATAACACTCACCGAGCTCGTCACCTTCTGGAAAGACCCCGCCCGCGCCTGGCTGCGCACCCTCAATCTCGAAACCACCACCGACGAGGCCGACGATACCGCCCTCGACGATCCGCCGCTCAATCTCGACGCCCTGCAAGCCTACCACGCCCGCCAGACCGCCCTCCTCGCCTCCATCGCCCCCGGCACCGACGCTTCCGCCGCCGGCGCGCGCCTCATGGCCGACCGCGCCCTGCCCCCCGGCGCGCTAGGCAACCTCGCCTGGGAGCAAAACACCGAAGAAATCGCCCCGCTCGCCGGCGGCATCAACCGTGTTCTGCCCCAAACCGAAATCCGCACGCTCGACATCGCGATCGATTCACTCACCCGCCTGACCGGCGACATCCAGATCTGCGTCACCCCGCCCGAATCACCGTGGCTGCTGCGCCATCGCCCGGGCAAATTCAGCTCGGTCAAATACCAGTTGGAGGCCTTCATCCCCACCCTCGCCGCAGCCCTATTCCTCAATAAGCCGGTTTCCATTCAAGTATTCGGAACCGACTGCCCGAACGGCTTGACTCTTCCCCCGCTCGACTCCGAAACCGCCCGCCGCCACCTCGCCGCCTTGCTCGCCGGTTACCGCGCCGGTCAGGCCCGCCCGCTCGAATACGCGCCCGAAACCAGCGCCGCGCTCGCCAAAGCCCTGACCAAGGCCGACCCCGCCACCGCCCTCGAAACCGCCGAGGCGACCTGGACCCGCGAGCCTTACAAAAACCAACCCGGCGGCGAAGGCACTACGACGGATGCGCAGCTTGCCTGGCGCGAAACCGATCCCTTTGCCGAACCCCACGCCAGCGCCTGGCTTGCCTGGGCCGAGTCCGTCGCCGCGCCACTGCAAACCTGGTGGAGTTCCGCCACCTGAGCCGACCCGCGCCATGCCCGCCGAACTTCACCTTCTGAATTCTCCGCTCTCGCCCGGGCTCACCGTCATCGAGGCCAGCGCCGGCACGGGAAAAACCTACTCGATCAGCCACCTTGTGCCCCGCCTGCTGCTCGAAGGCACCCTCCCAGACCTCTCCAAGCTCCTGCTGGTAACCTTCACCAAAGACGCGGCCCGCGAGCTCTCCGATCGCGTGCGCAAAGTCCTCACCCAACTCGCCGCCCCGCCCTCCCCCGTCGAAGCCACTTCCGCGCCCGACCGCGCCGCCCTGCGCCGCCTGCTCGATCCCGCTCAAAACCCCGCCGCGCCTGCCGCCCGGCTGCGCCTCGACCACTCCCTGCTCGACCTCGATCTGCTCGCCGTTTCCACCATCCACGCCTTCTGCCAGCGCACACTCCAGCAGGAAGGCGCGCTCTGCGGCCTGCCCGTCCTGCCCGAGGTCATCACCGACGACGCCGAGCACTTGGAACCGCTGGTGCGCGCCCAATGGATCACCACCCTCGCCGCCGACCCCACCTTGGCCGCGCTCGCCACCGCCCAAGACTGGAGCCTGTCCGACACACTCCGCTTCCTGAATACGCGCCGTCGCTGCCTGGACCCGCGCTTCGATCCCCCGGTCGAGTCCTACCCCGCCCTGCTCGCCCGCCTGCCCGGCCTCATTCAAAACCTCGCTGATCCCGCCCGCTGGTCGGCCGCGCAAACCCTCCTCGCAAGCGTCCCCAAGTGGAAAAAAGACGGCCCCACCGACGCCGACGCCGCCCGCGCCTTGCTCGCCCCGCTCGCCACCGCCGCCAGCAGCACCACCGCCTTCTGGCGCGCCCTTGCCGCCGCCGCCACTCTGCCTGACCAAGTAAACAAAACCTCCAAGGCCGGCAAAACCGCCCAAGCCGCCCTCGCCGAGAACTCTTGGTTCGCCAACGCCGCCGAGCTTCACCAGCTCACCCCGCGCCTGCTCTGGGCCTGGCAACATCACCTCGCCAACGAATGCCTGCCCCGGCTCGCCGCCGTACTCGAACGCCACCGGCTCATCACCCAGGACGGCCTCATCGGCGCACTTTACCACGCCTTGCATCGCCCCGGCGCCGAAGGCACGGCCCAATCCGACCGCCTAGCCACCCGTCTGGCCGAGCGTTACCACGTCGCCTTGATCGACGAATCGCAGGACACCGACCCCCGCCAGTTCGCGATTTTTAAAC
This sequence comes from Verrucomicrobiota bacterium, assembly GCA_026398135.1. Taxonomy (GTDB): domain Bacteria; phylum Verrucomicrobiota; class Verrucomicrobiia; order Opitutales; family Opitutaceae; genus IMCC26134_A. Next base: position 4,998 of record JAPLTN010000082.1, on the reverse strand, counting down.
GCATCTTTATCGATGCCTCGCCCCGTCGCCATCTGCTCCTCGTCGGCGACCCCAAACAGGCCATCTACAGCTTCCGCGGCGCCGATCTCGCCACCTACCTCGCCGCCCGCGCCACCGCCGCCGAAGACGCCCGGTTCACCCTCTCCCGCACCTTCCGCGCGCCCGCTCCGCTCGTCAGCGCGCTCAATTCGCTCTTTGCCCGCGATCACGCGTTCCTCAACCCCGGCATGGCCTTCACCCCCGCCGTATCCGGGCTAACTTACGACCGGCAACTTGTCATTTCCGGCCAGCCCGCCTCCCGGCTGGAAACCTGGATCGTGCCCGCCGCCGACGCCGCGAGCTATGGCGCGAAAAACCGCCGCGTGCGCGCTCTCTCCACCCGCATCGCCAGCACCATCACCGACCTGCTCGCACACGGTCGCCTGCACACCACCGCCCTCGACACCGGCACGCTCATCCTGGACGAAGCCGTTACGCCCCGCGACTGCGCCGTGCTTGTCTCCACCAACGCCCAAGCCGAGGCCATGGCCGAAGCGCTTCAAGCGCGCGGCGTACCCGCCGTGGTAAACTCGGGGGCCGATGTATTCGACTCCGACGAAGCCCGCGATCTGCACATTTTGCTGCGCGCCATCCTCGATCCCCGCCGCACCGCCCGCCTGCGCCGCGCGCTCGCCACCCGCCTGCTCGGGCTTGATGCCACCCGCCTCGCCGCTCTCGATACCGCGCCCAATCCGCCCGCGCCTGCCGCCGCCACCCGCTGGCTGGAGCAGTTCGCCCACTGGCAAAACACCTGGCAAAAACGCGGCCTCTCCGCGCTTTTTTCCGAACTGGAAACCCCCTTCACCGACCTGAACCCACTCGGCGTGACCCATCGCCTCGCCCTCGTCCCGCTCACCGGCGAGCGCCGCGCGACCAACTATCGCCAACTCACCGACCTCCTGCTCGAAGCCGCCCGCGAGACCGCCCCCCGCCCCGACGAGCTCGTGCGCTGGCTCGGACAGCAATGCGCCCGCGCCGAGGCCCGCGCCCAGACCGAGGCACACCAGCTCCAACTCTCCAGCGACCGCCCCGCCGTGCACATCGTCACCATGCACAAAGCCAAGGGCCTCGAATACCCGCTGGTCTTTTGTCCCTACCTCGCCGACTGCCTCTGGAAATCCGCCGACTTGGAAAAAGTCTCCGCCCCTCCCGCCACCGACGCCGATTCCGAGCCGCAGGACACTTTGCTCAATCTCGCCCTGCTCGACGACACCGCCAAAACCGCCCGAGAACTCCAACTTGCCTCCACCCAGCTGGAGGAACGCCTCCGCCTTGCCTACGTCGCCCTCACCCGCGCCCAAGTCCGGGTCTGGACGTGCAGCTACGGCCCGCCCGCGCGGGGACAATCCGGCCCGCGCATCAGCGCCCTCGATTGGCTGCTCCGTCCCGCCGCCGAACTCGCCGACCATCCCGCCTACTCCGACGCCTGGGAAACCCTCGCCAACACCGACCGCCCCACCCGCCACGAAACCGCCCTGCGCGAACTCGGCGCCGAGCCGCACGGCACCGCCCCCGCGCTCATCACCTTCCGCGCCCCGCCCGAACCGACCGATACCCGCTACGCTCCCGCCACCACCTCGTCCACCGCCCCCGCGCCCGAGCCGGATCCATGCAGTCGAAGGCGAGCAGCGAGGCGAGATGTCGAGAGCATTTCAGAGGCGAACGACCAAGGAATACTCGGAGAGTATTTTGCCGGGAGTGAGCCACTGAAAGGTTCCGACATATCCCCTCGATGCGACCCGCTCGACTGCATGGTTCCGGCTAAGCTCACCGCCGCTCCACGCCCCGAGGTGCCCAAGGGTTGGCGCGTCACCTCCTTCTCCACCCTTACCCGCGAAAAACACGCCCACGGCTCCCCGCCCCTCGCGCCACCCGTCCCCGCCGCCGTGTCGTCCACCCCCGGCCCCGACGCCCCGCTGTTCCTCGCCGCGCCCGCCGGTGCCGCCGTCGGCACCGCGCTGCATGATTGGATCGAGACCTGGGATTTCTCCCCGCCCGACTCCTCCGCGCTCTCAGTGCACCTCGCTTCCAGTCGCCTGCCGGAACCCACCGACGGCCGCCCCGGCTGGCACCCGACGCTGTTCGAACTGTTCACCCGCCTGCGCGCCATCCGCCTGCCCGGTTGCGACGACGCGCCGCTGCACACGCTTTGCCCGGAACCCCACGGCTCCGAGTGGCATTTTCATCTGCCCCTGGACGGTTCGCTCACCGTCGGTGCCCTCGCCCGCTGTTTCGCCGAACACGCCCCGCCCGAACACCGTGCCTACGCCCCGCAGCTCTCCGCCTTGTCCGAGGAAAAATTCCAAGGCCTCCTCCAAGGCTTTATCGACCGCCTCGCCCGCCACGGCGACGCCTGGGGTGTGATCGATTGGAAAACCAACCGCCTCGGCCCCGCCCTCTCCGACTACGACGAGCCTGCCCTGCTGCGCTGCGCCATGGATTCGCACTACCTCCTGCAAACCCACCTCTACCTCGTCGCCCTGCGCCGCTACCTGCGCGCCCTCGGCCTGACCGACGCCCCGCTCGCCGGCGCCTGGCTCGTCTTCCTGCGCGCCATCGCCCCCGAAAGCCCTCGCGGGGTGCTCCACATCAACCCGCCCGCCGCTTTGCTCGACGCCCTCGACACCCTCTTCGCCCGCCCGGCCGCCCCCTATGCCCTCGACCGCGCCTGACTTTCTTCCGCCCGAGATCGACCTGCTCCTGCGCCGCTGGGCCTTGCCCCCGGAGCGCGTTGCCGACCTGCGCCGGCTGCTCGACGCCCAGGCCGAGGGCGGCACCGCCTGCCCGCTTCCGCCGGGTTCTCCCGCTGATCCGTCCGCCTGGGGCCAAGCCGTCGCGACCGCCCCCAAGATTCCCGCTCCGCTCCTGCTCCGTCCGCATGCCGGGGCGACCTACCTGCAATCCTGGCGCTACCACCGCGCCGAGCAGACCATCGCCGCGCAACTCCAAGCCCGCGCCGCCCAACCCGCGCCCCGCCTCGGCCGTCCTGCCGCCGATTGGGTCGTCGCCTTGGGCTCCGACCAATTAAACGCCCTCCAGACCCGCGCCGTCACCTGCGCCCTCGACCACACCCTCGCCCTGATCACCGGTGGTCCCGGCACGGGAAAAACGCACACCCTCGCCCGCCTGCTTGCCCTGCTCCTCGCCGACCAGCCGGAACGCCGCCCGGTCATCCGCCTGGCCGCGCCCACCGGCAAAGCCGCCGAGCGCATGCGCGAGGCCATCGAGGCCGCCGCCGACCGCCTGCCCGCTTCGCTCCCGACCGCCACCCCCGGCCAGCTTAAAGCCGCCGCCGCCGGTGCCTGCACCCTCCATTCGCTCCTCGGCTTCCACCCCACCACCGGCCGCTGCCGCCATAATGCGCAAAGCCCGTTGCGTAGCGATGTGCTGATCGTGGACGAGTGCTCGATGGTCGATACCTTGCTTTGGCAGGCCTTGCTGCTCGCCCTGCCTCCGACCACCCGCCTCATCCTGCTGGGCGATCCGCACCAGCTCGAAAGCGTGGCCGCCGGCGACGTGCTCGGCGCGCTCGTGCGCCACGCCCGCCGCCATCCGGCCGGCCCGCTCGCCTCCGTCTGGGTCGAGCTCACCGAAAGCCAGCGCTTCAAACACCGCGCCGGCATCGGCGCTCTGGCCAACGCCGTGGTTCATTTCGACGCCCCCGCCGCGCTCGCCCTGCTCCACGGCCACCGCGCGGCCGACGACCCCGCCGACGGCCTTACCTGGCTGGGCGACCACGGCGGACGTTTCTCATGGGAAACCCTGCCCCCCTCGGTGCGCGCCGCGCTGGCCGCCGTCGCCGACGCCACCGAGCCCGCCGCCGCCCTCGCCGCCCTTGCTCACGTGCGCCTGCTCACCGCTCACCGCGAACATCTGCTCGGTGCCGCCGGCATAAACGCCGCCATTGACCGCCAGCTACGCCAGCGACCCGGTTTGGACCGCGCCCCCAACGAGCCCATCATCATCAATCACAACGATGCGGAAACCGGCCTGACCAACGGCTCGGTCGGCGTGATCATGGATGACGTTGCGGGACGCGCCGCGTTTTTCCCCGCCGCGTCCGCCAACCTCGCCCCGCGCCGTTTCCCGCTCGGCCAAATCCCTGACTGCAGCCCCGCCTGGGCACTCACCATCCACCGCGCCCAAGGCAGCGAGTTCGATCACGTGGTGGTTGTTCTGCCTGACGAGTCCAGTCCGCTGGCGACCCGGGAGCTCGTTTACACCGCCATTACGCGGGCCAAAAACGAGGTCTACCTCTGGGGCTCGACCGCGACCGTCGTTGCCGCCTTGAGCGAACGAGCCCTGCGCTGCACCCTGCTCGAAGCCTGCCTTGCCGGAAACTGAAGCACCGGACGGTCGCGGCGATTGGCCGCCACCCTCCGGCGCGCTAAAGCAGGCATTGAAGCGAGGTCCTAAATTCTCCGGCGGGGTCTCCGCGGGAGATTACAAGACCTCGCTAAAGGCCAAGGAACTTGATCTTGTCTTTGTCTTGATTGACGGCGGACGAAGCCAGCAAGACCAGTTGCTGTTGGGCGTCGAGGCGCAGCTCCAAGCGGGAACTCTTGGTCACGTTCTGCAGGAAAGTGGCGAGATTAACTGAGTAGCGAATGTCGGCATTGATCCGGGCCTGAACGGCGTCACCCTCCAAGCGAATCGAGATAGGACGTCCGTCCGGGAGTCGAAAATCACTGGAAGCCAATCGCTTGTTCAGCATATCCACCACTTCGTCCGCCGGAGTGTCGGCGTAAGTGCGGGGAGTCAGGCTCAAAAGCTGGGCCAAGAGTTCCCAATCCTGAGGAGCCAAGCTGCGTAAACTTTCGCTAGTGTTCTGGCCACTTAATGTCTTTACATATTTCGGATTTCACACAGGCTCTTGTCATGGCGAGACGAGCTATTCCCTTGGTCTTGGATGATGAGCAACTTGTGGCCCTGCGAGAGTTGGAGAGGGCTGACAACACG
>JAPLTN010000025.1 GCA_026398135.1 Verrucomicrobiota bacterium | reverse complement strand
TCGCGAGCACAGCCCCCTCCGCCGCCTCCTGCGCTTCGGCCCCCTCGTATCCATCGCCGTCCTCTCCGCCATCGCGCTCTACGTCTGGCAGGCCCAGGAACGCAGCAACGCCATCCTTCAGGACAATTTCCGTCGTCTCCTCGTCGCCGGCGAAATCAAACGCCTCGACGCCGCCCTCACCGCCGCCGCCCAACTCGCCGCCCGCACCCTGGACCCCCGCTGGGCCGCCGACTGCCAAACCCAAGGCGCCCAGCTCGACGACCTCCTCGCCTCCGCCCGCTCCCTCAACGGTTCCAGCATCGGCGAATACCTCGACCAGATCATCGCCGCCAACCGCCTCCTCGTCGCCACCGGACACCTCGTCCTCGGCCACGTCGCCCGCGGCGAACAAGCCGAAGCCATAGCCCTACTCGACGCCCCCGCCTACGCCGCCGCCAAGACCTCCTACGCCGACGCCACTTCCCGCCTGCTCAGAGCCCTGGCCCTCCAGGTAAACCAAGCCCAGCAGCTCAACGCCCGCCAGGACCAGCAAGCCATCCTCTGCCTCGCCGCCGCCGTCGGCATCATCTTCATCGCCTGGCTCCTCCTTCACCGCCTCCTCCGTGAGCGTGACCAGGCCGAGACCCGCAACCAGCAAATCCTGGTCGCCAGCAACCGCCGCCTCGAAGCCACCGTCCAGACCCGCACCGCCGCCCTCACCCGGAGCGAACAACGCTTCCGCACCGTCTTCGATACCATGGCCCAAGGCGTCGTTACTCAAGACGCCCAAGGCGCCATCGTCGGCGCGAACCCCGCAGCCGTGCGCATCCTCGGCCTCACCCTCGAAGAACTCCAAACCCGCACCTCCTACGACGAACGCTGGCGCATCACCGACCTTGAAGGCAACGTCCTCTCCGGAGACCAGCACCCCGCCATGCGTGCACTCCACACCGGGAAACCCGTGCTCGGCTTCACCATGTCCGTGTTTAACCACGTGCTCGATTCCCGCCGCTGGCTGCTCGTGGACAGCATCCCCCAGTTCTCCCCCACGCCTCCATTCCCCCCCGATCACCCCGTCCCTTCAGACCTTCAGTCCTTCAGTCCTTCAGTCCTTTCCCCCACCCACACCCACACCGTCTTCACCGACGTCACCGAACGCATCCTCGCAGAACGCGCCCTGCGCGAACGCACCCTCGAACTCGAGGGCTTTTTCCAAATCGCCCTCGACATGCTTTGCATCACCGACGCCCAGGGCCACTTCCTCCGCACCATCTCCGCCTCGACCACCACCCTCGGCTACACACCCTCCGACCTCGAAGGCCACTCCATCATCGAATTCATCCACCCCGACGACCTCGACTCCACCTACGCCTGCATGGGCGATCTCGCCGAAGGCCGCACCGTCACCGGCTTCGTCAACCGCTACCGCACCCGCGAAGGCGGCTACCGCATGATCGAATGGCGCTCCGCCCCCCTTGGCGACCGCATCTACGCCGCCGCCCGCGACATCACTGACCGCGTACGCGCCGAGGAAGCCCGCGAAGCCCAGCGCCGCGTCCTCGAATTCATCATCGAATCCGACATCTCCGGCTACTGGGACTGGAACCTCGTCACCGGCATTCTCTTCCTCAGCCCGGGCCTCAAACGCATGCTCGGCTACGGCCCCTCCGAACTACCCAACCACGTCAACACCCTGCAGGCCCACATGCACCCCGAGGACTACGCCCGCAACGGCACCATCCTCCGCCGCCACTTCGAAAGCCACGGCCGCGAACCCTTCTACGACGAAGTCCGCTGGCGTCATAAAGACGGCTCCACGATCTGGGTCATCTGCTCCGGCGGGGTGGTCGAATGGCACCCCGACGGCTCCCCCGCCCGCATGGTCGGCAGTCACATCAACATCACCCCCGCCAAGGAAGCCGAGACCAAGCTCCAGGCCACCAACGCCCGCCTCGCCGAATCCATCGGCGAAGCCCGCCAGCTCGCCCTCAAGGCCGAAAACGCCAACCGCGCCAAGAGCGAATTCCTGGCCAACATGAGCCACGAGATCCGCACCCCCATGAACGGCGTCATCGGCATGACCCACCTCCTCCTCGATACCCCCCTCGACCCGCAGCAAACCAGCTACGCCCACACCATCCAGTCCAGCGGCCAATCCCTCATCCTCCTCATCAACGACATCCTCGACCTATCCAAAATCGAAGCCGGCAAACTCGAACTCGAAACCATCCCCTTCGAACTCCCCTCCCTCCTCGAAGACACCACCTCTCCCCTCCGCCACCAAGCCCGCGCCAAAAACCTCCGCTGGCTCGCCCACTGGCCCGCCGACCTCCCCCCCGTCGTCCTCGGCGACCCCAAACGCCTCCGCCAGATCCTCACCAACCTCATCGGCAACGCCCTTAAATTCACCTCCACCGGCCAGATCGAGGTCTCCGCCGAAATCCTTCCGCCCGCCCACCCCAAAAAAACCACCCTCCGCTTCCAAGTCACCGACACCGGCCCCGGCATCGCGCTCGATAAAATCAACCACCTCTTCCAAAAGTTCTCCCAAGTGGACGCCTCGACCACCCGCCAATACGGCGGCACCGGCCTCGGCCTCGCCATCAGCAAGGAACTCGTCGCCCTCCAAGGCGGCGAAATCGGCGTCACCAGCACCCCCGGCCAGGGCTCCGCCTTCTGGTTCACCCTCCATCTCGCGCCCGCCTCCCCCGACCAGCTCCCCGCCGCTCTCGCCACCCCCGCCAGCCGCTTCGCACCCTTCCCCCCCGGCACCCGCCTGCTCCTCGCCGAAGACAACGAAACCAACCAGAAAGTCGCCCTCGGCATCCTCGCCAAATTCGGCCTCACCGCCCGCGTCGTCTCCGATGGCAACGCCGCCCTCGCCGCCCTCGCCGAAGCCGATTACGACCTCGTCCTCATGGACATCCAGATGCCCGGCCTCGACGGCCTCGCCGCCACTCGTCTCCTCCGCTCCCCCGCCAGCGCCCGCCGCAACCGCCACATCCCCGTGATCGGCCTCAGCGCCCACGCCCTCACCGGCGACCGCGCCGACGGCCTCGCCGCCGGCTTCACCGACTACCTCACCAAACCCATCGACCCCGCCGCCCTCCACGCCACCCTCCACCGTTGGCTAAATGAGCCGGGAGCAAGGAGCGGGGAGCAAGGAGCCGAAGCCCCCAATCCTCCCTCCTCCCCGCTCCCCGCTCCCAGCTCCCCGCTCCCCGCTCCGATCGACCGCGCCGAGCTCAAAGCCCGCATGATGGACGACGACACCATGGTCAGCCTCATCCTCAGCTCCTTCGTGGGCGACCTCGACCGCCAGCTCGCCACCATCCAAACCGCCCTCGCCGCCCAAGACCTGCCCGCCTTGGCCCGCGCTGCCCACAGCCTCAAAGGAGCCTCCGCCAACCTCAGTGCCCACCCCCTGCGCGACGCTTGTGTCGCCCTCGAAAAAGCCGCCATCGCCGCCAACGCTCCTGCCGCCGCCGAGCACGCCGCCACCACCCTCCGCGCCGCCGCCACCCTCCGCGCCGCCCTCCCGACCTAAAGCGAGCCTCGCCTTTATCCAACCGCCTGCGCCCGATCCGCCCGTTGGAGTCCCGCCTTCAGGCGGTCCGAACAAAAGCCGGCAAGGTTCCGGTTAACGTTCCTCTCCGCCCCGTAAGGTCATCGCTCGCCTGCGACCGCGCCCGCCCCTCCCCAGCGCCTAAGATGAATGGGTTTCATTAATAAACCCAAAAAAAAATTCCAGCTGCGGGTAAACTAATCCGCTAACTTGCCGATACTTGGAAGCGCCCCCATCCGCCCGCTTGTCCCCCTTTCCTAATTTCAGCTTTTACGCCTTTCCGCCTTAAAGAATGAGCCACACCCACGCCTCCATCCTCCCCGAAGTGCTTGTCGTGGACGATGAACCCGTCTCCCGGGATATGCTCATCCTCATGCTGCAAGCCTCCGATGTGCGCGCCGAGGCCGCCTGCGATGGCCTCCACGCCACCGAAATCATCTCCCGCCGCCGCGACCACCCCTTCGAGGTCGTCTTCACCGACGTGCAAATGCCCCGCATGGACGGCCTCGCCCTCCTCGAATGGCTAAACCAGCACGCCCCCTCCACCGCCACCGTCATCATGACGGCCAACCAGGAACGCGGCCTCGTCTCCGCTTCCCTCCGCGGCGGCGCCATCGAGTTCCTCGATAAACCCTTCGATCCCCGCGCCATCCTCCGCGCCGCCCGCCGTGCCCGCGAAAACCACCGCCAGCGCGTCCAGCAACTCGAAGCCGCCCGCCGCCTCCTCGACATCGCCGACATCAACCAACGCCTCACCCGTACCGCCCTCGCCTCCGCCGGCTCCCGCGCCGCCCGCCTCACCCTCACCACCCGCTTTTACGCCATGAACGAAGCCGGCGGCGACCTCGTCAAAGCCTCCGCCCCCGACCCCGACCACCTCCTCCTCGTGCTCGGCGACGTCTCCGGCCACGGCCTCAAGGAAGGTTTCCTCTCCGCCTACTTCCAAGGCATCATCGAAGGCATGGCCCGCCACGCCGCCGACAGCCGCCAAATCGCCGAAGCCTTCAACCGCTTCCTCATCGACCAGTGGAACGACGCCGGCCACCTCGCCGTCCAAACCTCCCTCAGCGCCTGCTTCATCCAGCTCGACCTCCAGGCCCACCAAGTCTCCATCCTCAACTGCGGCAGCCCCGGCGTCATGCTCGCCGATCACCTCGGCAACGTCTCCACCCACGCCCCCGGCGGCGCCCCCCTCGGGTGGTTTGATGCCATCGAAGCCGCCCAAGCCACCACCCCCGTCCCCCCCTGCGGCCAACTCTGGCTCTGGAGCGACGGCCTCGAAGCCCACGCCGCCCTCCTCGGCGTCCCCCCCCTCGCCCTCGCCCACCGCATCCTCGCCGCACCACCCAACACCCTCGCCACCTCCCTCCTCAAAGACGCCGATGATGACATCGTCGCCTGCCGCCTCGCCTGGACCCCGCCCCCCGGCACTCCGGTCCCCGCCGAACTCTGGCTCCCCCTCCACCACCAGACCCACCCCGGCGATTCCATCTCCCTCATCGACACCCTCCACGCCGACTGGACCCGCCTCCTCCGCCTCAGCACCCCCAACCTCGGCGCAACCTCCCTTCACGACATCCCCCTCTGCATCCGCGAAGCCGCCATCAACGCCTTCCACCACGGCTGCCGCCACTCCCCCGACCGCTCCTGCCGCATCGAAATCCTCCTCGACCCCACCCTCCAACGCCTGCTCGTCCGTCTCACCGACGACGGCCAGGGCTTCGCCCCCTCCGCTCCGCGCCCCCCCGAAGACCCCGAACACATCTCCCTCGGCATCCAGCTTATCCGCTCCCTCACCATTTCCACCCGCCATTCCCCCGACGGCCGCAGCATCGAAATGATCTTCCAAATTCCCGCCACCCCATGAGCACCGCACCCCTTCGCGTCCTCATTGTGGACGACACCGCCCTTTACCGAAAAATCCTTGCCGACGCCGCCTCCCAAGTGCCCGGCCTGGAAGTCGCCGCTGCCGTCGCCTCCGGCCCCATCGCCCTAAATCGCCTCGCCACCGACCCCGTGGACCTCGTCCTCCTCGACGTCTTCATGCCCGAGATGAACGGCCCCGAGGTCCTCGAACGCATCCGCCGCGATTACCCCAAAATCGCCGTCGTCATGATCAGCGGCGCCACCGGAGCCGACGCCGCCATCACCATCAACGCCCTCGCCAACGGCGCCCTCGACTTCATCCCCAAACCCCAGACCGCCTCCTTCACCGACGGCATGGCCCGCCTCCGCAGCCAGCTCGCCCACGTCGTCCGCCTCGTCCAAATCCGCCGCATCGGCACCACCCCCAGCTCCTCCAATCCGTCGTCCTCGCTCCCCGCTCCCGGCTCCAAGCTCCCCGCTCCAAACTCCCCGCCCCCCGCTCCCGGCTCTACCGCTCCCCGCTCCGCCCGCCCCCCCCTAAATCTCGACATCCTCCTCATCGGCGTCTCCACCGGCGGACCCAAAACCCTCCAGGAACTCCTCCCCCGCCTCCCCGCCGATTTCCGCCTCCCCATCGTGCTCGTCCAGCACATGCCCCCCCTCTTCACCCGCACCCTCGCCGAGCAGCTAGACAAAGTCTGCGCCCTCCGCGTCAAAGAAGCCGCCGAAGGCGACCTCGTCCGCCCCGGCCAAATCCTCATCGCGCCCGGCGGTCGCCACCTCGAAATCTTCCGCCAACCCGAAGGCGCACTCGCCACCCGCCTCACCGACGCCCCCCCCGTCAACTCCTGCCGCCCCGCCGTGGACGTCCTCTTCCAATCCGCCGCCCGCTGCGGCCTGCGCGGCGCGCTTTCCCTTATCCTCACCGGCATGGGCGAAGACGGAGCCAACGGTGTCGCCGCCCTCAAAACCGCCCTCCCCACCTGGTCCATCGCCCAAGACGAAGCCACCTGCGTCATCTACGGCATGCCCGCCGCCGTCGTCCGCCGCGATCTCGCCGACGAAATCCTCCCCCTCCCCGCCATCGCCCCCCGACTCATCGAGCTCGCCCGCACCCGCTTCTAATTATCCCCCACCCCATGGCCTCCCTCGTGCAAAACCCCGGCGATCTCAGCCTTCTCAGCCAATACGTGGCCGAGGCCTGCTGCATCCACCTCGGCGAAGAAAAAGGCTACCTCTTCGAAGCCCGCCTCGGCGTCATCATCGCCCAATCCGGCGCGGCCAACATCCCCGAGTTCATCCGCCTCGCCCGTGCCGACCCCACCGGCAAACTCCGCGACCGTATCGTGGATGCCATGACCACCCACGAAACCTACTGGTTTCGCGACGAACGCCCCTGGGCCGCCCTCCGCCAGCACCTCCTGCCCCGTCTCGCCGCCACCCTGCGCACCCGCCCGCGCATCCGCATCCTCTGCGCCGCCTGCTCCACCGGCCAGGAACCCTACTCCCTGGCCATGATGATCGACCAACTCTGTTCCCAAGGGAAACTCCCCGGCGCCCGCCCCGAACAATTCGAAATCATCGGCACCGATGTCTCCGCCGGCACCCTCCTGCTCGCCGGCAACGGCCGCTACAACCAGATCGAGATCATCCGCGGCCTCGGCGAAGAGTGGCGCAAAAACTATTTCACCCAGGCCGGCCCCATCTGGACCATCTCCGAGCCCGTCCGCAAACGCATCGCCTTCAAACGCCACAACCTCCAGGACGACCTCAAACCCTTCGGCCAGTTCGACCTCCTCTTTTGCCGCAACGTCGCCATCTACTTTCAAGCAGAGTTTAAACAACGCCTCTTCCAGCGCCTCGCCGCCGCCCTCAACCCCGGCGGCCACCTCCTCCTCGGCGGCTCCGAGTCCCTCCTCGGCCACCAAGACCTCTTCGCCTCCGAAACCATCGGCGAAGCCATCTTCTACCGCCGCAAACCCTAAGCCTCTTTCAAAATTTCCGCGTTTCAGCTTTTCGAATTTCCGCCCTCCCTGCCCGCTCCCTTCTCCCCGCTCTTATGTCCTCCGAACTCCTCGCCCCCACCTCCCCGCTCCTGGCTCCAGACGCCGCCTCCGCCGGTCCCGCCACCCCCGAACGCGTGCTCCTCCTCGCCGACCAGGCCGCCGCCATCGCCGACCGCAAACTCTCCGCCATTCACAAGGTCGCCCTCCAGACCCGCATCCTCGCCCTCAACGCCACCATCACCGCCGCCAAAGCCGGCGACGCCGGCCGCTCCTTCGCCGCCGTCGCCAACGAGGTCAAGGCCCTCGCCGTCGAGGTCGCCCGCATCTCCGAGGAAATGGAACGCGAACTCCAGACCGCCTTCGGCGAACTCCGCACCGTCGGCGAACGCATGGCCGCCGAGGTCCGCGGCGTCCGCCTCGTGGACCTCGCCCTCAACGCCATCGAAATCATCGACCGCAACCTCTACGAACGCACCTGCGACGTCCGCTGGTGGGCCACCGACTCCGCCGTCGTCGAGGCCGCCCTCCACCCCGAACCCGCCAACCTCGCCCACGCCTGCCAGCGCCTCGGCGTCATCCTCGGCGCCTACACCGTTTACCTCGACATCTGGATCTGCGACGCCCAGGGCCGCGTCCTCACCCACGGCCGCCCCGCCCGCTACCCCAAAGTCGCCGGCCACTCCGTCGCCGGCGAAAAATGGTTCCGCGAAGCCCTCGCCAGCACCACCGGCGACCACTTTTCCGTCTCCGACATCAACCGTTGCGCCCCCCTCGCCGACGCCGCCGTCGCCACCTACGCCGCCTCCATCCGCGAAAACGGCGACGCCCACGGCCGCACCATCGGCGTCATCGGCATCCACTTCGACTGGACCCCCCAATCCGAAGCCGTCGTACGCGGCGTCCGCCTCTCCGCCGACGAACGCACCCGCACCCGAGCCCTCCTCCTCGACGCCCAAGGCCGCGTCCTCGCCTCCTCCGACGGCCAGGGCGTGCTCAGCGAAATGGTCCAGCTCGAAGCCGGCAACCGCACCTCCGGCTGCACCACCGACGCCCAAGGCCGTCTCATCGCCTTCCACCGCACCCCCGGCTACGAAACCTACCGCGGTCTCGGCTGGTACGGAGCCCTAATCCAAACCCCTTGATTCTAATAAATTAAACAGGAAAAATTACCGCGAAAACACTGGGGGATGGCCGCAAAAAGGCTCAAAACGCGCAAAACCAAGCCTTCATTTTTTGCGACTTCTGCGACTTTTTGCGGCCATGTCTCGTTTCCAGGAAAGTAGAATCTAAACCCACCCATGAAAATCCTCGTCGTTGATGATTCCGCCGTCATGCGCCGTATCGTCGCCTCCTCCGCCGCCCTGCTCGGTGCCGATTGCACCGGCGCGGGCGACGGTGCCCAGGCCATCGCCCAACTCGAGTCCGACCCCGCCGGCTTCCAACTCGTCTGCCTCGATTGGAACATGCCCGTCATGGGCGGCCTCGAATTTCTGTACACCCTACGCAACGACCCGCGCTGGAAAGATCTGCCCGTCCTCATGATCACCACCGAAGGCAGCCGCGATTCCATCATCGCCGCCCTCAAGGCCGGCGCCACCGGCTACCTCACCAAACCCTTTAATCAGCAAGATCTGCAGAGTAAGATGATCGACTGTCTCGGTTTGGGTGCTTAGCCCTAGCGTTTTAACTACGCTTTCCCCTGCCGACATCCATGTCCACGCCTCAAGCCACCAACGCCCAAATCGAAGAATACCGCGTAGCCCTGCAAAAGATCGAAGGGCTCCATGGCAACATGGCCGTGCTCTCCCGCCTCGGCAACCTGCTCAAGGACCCCAACACCGGCATCGACGACATCGGCCGCCTCCTCCAAACCGACGGCGCCCTCTCCACCAGTGTCATCCGCGTCAGCAACAGCATCCAGTTCGGCGTCGGCCAAAAGACCACCAGCCTGCACGACGCCCTCATCAAAGTCGGCTTTAACCGCGTCATATCCCTTCTCGGTGCCGCCCTCTCCAAACAGGTCTTCATGAAAGACCTCACCGCCTACGGCATGACTGCCGACGAATACTGGAGTTACAGCTATTTCTGCGCGGTTTTCCTGGAAGGCCGCGCCCAGCGCCTCGGCAAACCCGCCGACGAAGCCTACCTCGTCGGCCTGCTCCACGCCCTCGGCCGCGTGGTCATTAACGAACTCCTCGCCAAAACCCACCCCGGGCTCCACTGGAACCGCACCACCAACCTCGACGACTGGGAATACCTTACCGTCGGCTTCAAAGCCACCGACGCCGCCGCCACCCTCCTGCGCAACTGGAAACTCAACCCCGCCGTCCACGTGCGTGTTTCCAATCAAAACGTGCCCCTCGCCCGCGCCGCCGACCCCCTGCTCATCGCCCTCGACTACGGCCGCACCTGCGCCGAGCTGAACAAATACCGGCTCGAAACCAATCCTTGGATACTTCCCGCCGAGCACGTCATCATGCAAAGCCCGGATTTTAATCCAAACCGCATGGCCGACGAAATCGAACAGGCCCAATACACCTGCCGCCAGGTCCGCGACGCCCTCAAACGTAACTAACCCGTCCGTGGTCCGGGAATTTTCCGTAGGTCCGGGGAGCGCACGCGTCCCGCGTGCCGGCTTGGGCGTCCCGCCCAAGCCTTCCGCCGCCCGCCACCGCCCTTACTTCCGCAAACCCGCGCAGAACTCCGCAAGCCGGGTCACACCCTTCTGGATGATCACATCGCTGGTCGCGTAACTAAGCCGCAGATACCCCTCGGCCCCGAATGCCGAGCCGTGCACCGCCGCCACCTTTTTCTGGTCGAGCAAATGCGTGCAAAACGCCTCCGAGCTAAGTCCGAAAGAAGAGATATTCGGAAACAGGTAAAACGCGCCCTCCGCCAGCAGGCAGCGCACGCCGGCTATCTTGTTCAACTCCGCGTGCAGGAACTTCCGCCTCCGGTCAAACGCCACCAGCATCTGCGCCAGCGCCGCCTGCGTCTTCTCCTTCTCCTTCAAAGCCGCCAACGCACCCCACTGGGCAAAGGTCGTGGCATTGCTCGTCGTCTGGCTCTGCAACTCCGCGATCGCCTTGGCGATCGGCACCGGAGCCACCGTCGTGCCCAGTCGCCAGCCCGTCATCGCGTAGGTCTTGGCAAACCCCGAGACGATGATCGTGCGCGCCTCCACATCCTTCGAGAAGGTCGCCGGGGCCACATGCTTCGCCCCGTCATAGGTCAGATGCTCGTAAATCTCGTCCGAAAGGATGTAGAGATTATACTTCATCGCCACCGCCACCAAGGCCTCCATCTCGGCCCGGGTATACACCGCGCCCGTCGGGTTCGAGGGCGAATTCAACACCAGCAAGCGAGTGCGGGGCGTGATCGCCGCCTCCAGCTGCGCAGGCGTCAGCCGGAAGCCCGTCGTATCATCCGCCAGCACCATCACCGGCTTGGCCCCGGCCAGTTTCACCATCTCGGGATAACTCACCCAATACGGCGCGGGAATGATAACCTCGTCCCCCGGCGAGCAGGTCGCCAGAATCGCGAGGTAACACGAGAACTTCCCGCCGGGCGAAACGATCACCTGCGAGGGCGCGAACTTCAGCCCGTAGTCCTCCAGATACTTGTCGGCCAGCGCCTGCCGCAGCGGCTCGATGCCCGGCGTCGGCGCATACTTGGTCTTGCCCGCCTTCAACGCCGCGATGCACGCCTCCTTGATGTGCTCGGGCGTGTCGAAATCCGGCTCGCCCGCGGCAAAACCGCAGACGTCCTCGCCCGCCGCGGCGAGCGCCTTGGCCTTGGCGTCCACGGCCAGCGTGGGGGAAGGCGAGATGTTACGAGCCCAAGTGGACAAGGGTGCGGGGGCGAAACTCATGGATTTAGGTGAAACCGAAAAGAAAAGGCGGGGGGTTAAAAACGGACGGAGACCGGGCGCTTACTTTTTGCCCTTTTTCACAACGGCCTTCTTTTCCGGGGCCTTTTTCTCCACCGCCTTCTTCTCGGGCAACGCATCCACCGCCGCGCGCAGGATCTCGCCCAGGCTGACCTGCTGCTTCTTGGCTACCTTGGCCAGCGCGGCCTTGTCGCTCGCCGGCAGGCGCACCGAAATCTGGCGGCGGTCCTCGGTGCTGGATTGGAACTTGGCGAGGTCAAACTCGGCCAGCGCATGCCGCACCACCTCGGAAGTCGAGGCCATGCCCAGGCGCTTGCGCTGGGTCTCGATCTTGTCGAGCAGCGAGAGAGGCAGATCAAAGGTGAGCGGAGACGCAGCGGGAACGGATTTTTTAGCCATGGTGGATGTGTTTGGGATTAATGAAGGAAAAATAAAATATCAACGATTCTCGTATCCGTGACCTAACGACGCGAGCAATGAAAATCTTCTGGCCTGGTTTTTATTCCGCCAACCGGCTCAGTCCTCCCGGCGGCGCAGGCTCGGACGCCAGATTTCCCGGCGCAAACACCGCCTGGGAAAAATCCAGCCCCAGCGCCGCCGCCGTCACCGTAAACCGGGTCTTGTTGCGCGTAGCCTCGTCCCGCAGCTCGACCGATTTCACCAGATAACGCTCCCCGATCCGGGCGAGTCCATTTACCCGGAAGGATTTAAGCACGCGCTCCCCCTCCCCCAACTGCTCCGCCTGCACCAGGGCATGATAGGTCGGGTCCAGATACACCCGTATCGCCGCCAAATCCGGACGGCGCTTCGCCAGCGCCACCGGCGGATACAGCAAAAACGTGTCCACCGGCCGGTCCAGCAACCGACTCTTCCCCTCGTAAACAAACTCCGGCCAGTAAAGGAAAGGCATCTGTAAATCGAAGGCCGAAAGGTCCGAACCCGCCAGCGGCTCAAATAACACCGCATCATCCACCGCAATCACCGCCGCCCCATTCGCCGCCGGCCATTGCCACGCCGCCGGACGCGGCCCGCCCTGCACCAGTATCCGCCGTGCCGGACCCACGCCCTCGACCGCCCCCAGACTCAAGCGCGAGATCGGCCCCTCCGCATTGCGCGAACCCCACAGCTTTCCCGGGATGCGCGGTCCCTCGCCCCGCCGGGGCAGGACCCGTAGCTCAAACTCCAGATAGTAATCTCCATCCGGTCCCGCCGAACGCATCGAACGCAAAATCTCCGCGCCCTCCTTCTGGTCCGGCTTGGCCTGCAAATAGCGGGGCGCCGGACGATTCAGCCGCGACTGCGCCCAAGCCTCCGCGCCCAGCGCGACCATAACACACAAAAGGCAGACGGAACGAACCGTCTGCCTGGAAAAAAGAAAGCCGTGGGAGACCACGCGAGTTAGGTCGTGTCTCTGAAATAAACCAACCCAGCGCGAGGGAGAAAGGGCACTCGGCCAAGGCGACCGAGGCGGAGGTGGCCCAGCGGGCCATACCGCCGAGGGCAACGCTGGCCCAGTGCCCTTTCTCCCTCGCTCGCAGAGCCTCAGCGATGGGCTGGTATATTTCAGAGACACGACCTAAAACCAAACTTTACTTGGCCGGTTCCGCCGGAGCCGGAGTGACGGCCGGCACAGTCACGGAAGGCATGGTCACGGCCGGGGACTCAACGGCGGCGGGCGCGGGGGTCACGGGTGCGGCGACGGGCGCGGCGACCGGAGCCGGAACGGGAGTCGCCGGAGCCTCAATCACCGGCAGGCTGCCCTTCGATGCCACTCCGCGATGACGCGCGATCTGGGCCAGATAGAGCCCGAAGCAGATCACGAAAAACGCGATGGTGCCATTGCGGGTGATCGTGGCCAGCACGTTGCCAGTATCGGCGCCGAAGGTCGCCTCCGTCATGCCGCCACCCAGCGCGGCCCCGACGCCACCATCGGATTTCGACTTCTGCATCAGCACCACCAAGACCAGGAAGATCGAAAGCGGAACCAGCAAAATGTAGAGGAACGGGATGAGAAAGGACATGGTTGGAAAGGGCTAAAAGTGAGAAACGCACCGCAGCCGCACGCGTTTGTCAACGACGCGGGCAACACCCGCAAAAATCGCCACCGCCTCCCTGCCCTTGTAATCTCAGGATTGCCCCGGTCCGCGCCCGCCGTCTTGCCTACTTGGAATGGGAACCGAAACCGTCGCCTTGTCTGACCGCGCCACCGGCTCCGCCGATCACCCGCCGCTCCTGCTCCTGCACGGACTGCTCGGCTCGGGGCGCAACTGGCAGACCGCCGCCGCCGACCTCGCCGCCGCCGCCGGGGGCCGCTCCGTCCATGCCCTCGACCTGCGCAACCACGGCAAATCCCCCTGGCACCCCGTCATGACCTACCAAGCCATGGCGGCCGACGTCCTTGCCTGGCTCGACGCCCGCCAGCTCGGCCCCGTCGATCTCATGGGCCACAGCATGGGCGGCAAAGTCGCCATGCTCCTCGCCTGCCGCCACCCCGGGCGTGTCCGACGCCTCGTCGTGGTGGACATCGCGCCCAAATCCTACCTCTCCCACGGCCACCGCGCCGAATTCGCCGCCTTGAACGAACTCCGGCTCGACACCCTGCAATCGCGCGGCGAAGCCGAGATGAAGTTCGAAGGCCGCGTCCCCGACTGGGGCATGCGAAAATTCCTCACCACCAATCTGGAACGCGACCCAGCCGGTGCGTGGCGCTGGACCGTCAACCTCCCCGTGCTCACCGCCGCCCTGCCCGAAGTGGAGGCCAACCCGCTCGACCCCGCCGACGCCTTCGCCGGCCCCGCCCTCTTCGTGCGCGGCGGCAAATCCCGCTACGTCGCCGGGACCGACCACGCCGCCATCGCCAGCGTTTTCCCCGCTTCCCGCATCACCACCATCGCCGCCGCCGGCCATAACCCGCACATGGAAACCCGTGCGGAATTCAGCGCCGAGGTGAGCGCCTTTCTGGCCGGCGGTTAAAAACCTCCCCTGCTCTTGGAGCCGAGAGCCTCAGAGCTTGTCCACGATCTTGTCGGCCAGCCCATAGGCGATGGTCTCCTCGGCGTTCAGGTAAAAGTCGCGATCCGTGTCCTTGTTGATCCGCTCGATCGGCTGCCCCGAAGCGCGAGCCAGAATGACGTTCAACTCGTTGCGGATTTTTTCCATCTCCTGCGCCTGGATATTGATGTCCGTCGCAGGCCCGACGAAACGACCGCTGATCAAAGGCTGATGGATCATCACCCGCGCATGCGGAAACAACAAACGACGGCCCTTCGGCGCACCGCTCAACAGAATGGAACCCATCGAGGCGGCCATGCCCGTCACGATCACCGTGATCGGCGAAGAGATCAGCTGCATCGTGTCATAAACGGCCATGCCGGCCGTGATGGAACCGCCGGGCGTATTGACGTAAAAAAAGATTTCCTTGCCCGGATCGCTCGCCTCCAAAAAGAGCAGCTTCTCGGTCAAGTCCTTGGCCGAGGCGTCGGTGACCGGACCCCAGAGGAAAATTTTCCGTTGCTCGATAAACTTGTTCTGGATGCGGGCGGCCAGCGGAGCGGCGTCCTTCTTGACGGCGGCGTCGGCCTTGTCGTCCTCCTTGTCGTCGTCGTCGTCATCGTCGGCGCGGGGGAATAGGGGTTCTTGGAGACCGGTCTGCAGGTTGGAGAAATGCATGGTGGACCGGGAACGTGGTTGTTACCCGGCCCCTTGGCAAGTCGCGCCACCCCAAACTTCCCCTCAATACCCACCACCCTTCGTCCGCCCTCCCCCAAGCATCAAGTAACCTATTGGGTTACTTTGGGTCTGAAGATGGCGCGTCCGTCGTTTGCGGCACCACGAGCACGGCATTTGCTGACACGCATAGCCCTCACTCACCTCCCGAAACCTCATATGCAACCCACCCAAACACCCCCGCCCGACCGCCGCCTCACCGCCCGTGACTTCGATCAGGAGTTGATCGACCTCTACGATTACTACGTACACGGCCGCATCGACCGGCGCGGCTTCCTCGACCGCGCCGCCAAATTCGCCGTCGGCGGCCTCACCGCCGCCGCCCTGCTCGACCTGCTCAGCCCCACCTACGCCTTCGCCGCCGAAGTGCCCAAGGACGACGCCCGCGTGGTCAACGAAACCGTCTCCTACGCCTCCCCCGACGGCAACGGCGAGCTGCGCGGCCTGCTCGCACGCCCCGCCGGCGCCCCCGCCCGCCTGCCCGCCGTGCTTGTGGTGCACGAAAACCGCGGCCTCAATCCCTACATCGAGGACGTCACCCGCCGCGTCGCCCTGGCCGGCTACACCGCCTTCGCCCCCGACGCCCTTTCCCCCTTCGGAGGCTACCCGGGCAACGACGACGAAGGCCGCGCCATCCAGCAAAAAATCGACAAAGTAAAAATCATCGAGGACTTCGTCGCCGCCGCCCGCTTCCTCCACGCCCACCCGGCCTCCAACGGCTCGGTCGGCGTGGTTGGTTTCTGCTTCGGCGGCGGTGTCTCCAACACCCTCGCCTGGCGTCTCCCCGAAATCATCAAAGCCGCCGTGCCCTACTACGGCGGTCAGCCTCCCGCCGAAGAAGTGCCGAAAATCAAGGGCTCGCTCCTCATCCACTACGCCGAGCTCGACACCCGCGTGAACGCCGGCTGGCCCGCCTACGAAACCGCGCTCAAAGCCGCCAACATCAACTACGAGGCCCACATCTACCCGGGCGTGAACCACGGCTTCCACAACGACACCACCCCGCGCTACGACGCCCCCGCCGCCAAGCTCTCCTGGGAACGCACCCTCGCCTTCTTCAAGGCCAAGCTCGGCTAACCGATACCCCGCCGAATCGCCGCTCCGACGGGTGGTTTTTCCTAGCCGCGCGCCAGCCCACCTCCCTTGCTGGCGCGCATGGCCCGCCCGCCCCGTCCCGCCCGCACCCGTCCGCCGCTGACCCCGGCGGACGGTCTGCACCCGGACAATCCGCACCGCGGCCGCTACGATTTCCCCTCACTCCTCCGCGTTTGTCCCGAGCTAGCCCGTTTCCTTCGCCCCCACCCGATTGAGGGAGACACCATCGACTTCGCCCGGCCCGACGCCGTGCTCGCGCTCAACCGCGCCCTGTTGCTCCACCACTACGGCCTTACCCACTGGGAACTCCCCCCCGGCGCACTCTGTCCTCCCATTCCCGGCCGCGCCGACTACCTCCACCACCTCGCCGCCCTGCTCAGGACCGACCCGCCCGGCCCCGCCACCGCACCCATTCGGGCCCTGGACATCGGCACCGGCGCGAGTTGCATCTATCCAATAATCGGCGCGAGCGCCCTCGGCTGGCACTTCGTCGCCACCGACATCGACCCCGCCTCGGTCGCCTGGGCCCGCCACCTCATCGCCGCCAACCCCGCCCTCGCCGGCCGCATCGAGTGCCGCCGCCAACCCGACCCGGCTTCGATTTTTAAAAACGTCACCGGTCCCGGCGAACGCTTCGACGTCTCGCTCTGCAACCCACCCTTCCACGCCTCCGCCTTCGAGGCCGACGCCGGCACCCGGCGCAAGTTGCGCAACCTAGGCGCAGTCGCCGGTTCGCGCGACTCCGCAGGACGCCCCGTGCTCAACTTCGGCGGCCGCGCCAACGAACTCTGGTGCCCCGGCGGCGAGCTCGCCTTCATCGGCCGCCTCATCTCCGAGAGCGCCGCCCACCCCACCCTCTGCCGCTGGTTCACCAGTCTGGTCGCCAAAAGCGCCCACCTGCCAATTCTGCAATCCGCCGCCGAAAAAGCCGGCGCCGCCGAAGTGCGCATGCTCACCATGCGCCACGGCCAGAAACACTCCCGCATCCTCGCCTGGCGCTTCGCCGCCTGACCCGAACTCAAGGGCGGGCTGGCACCGCCCGCTCTACCTCGATAATGTCGATGTCGAAAATCACCGTCGCGCCCGGCGGTACCTGGCCCGCCCGACCCTTATCCCGATAGGCCAACTCGGCCGGGATGGCTACGGTGTAACTACCGCCCTCCTGCATAAGTAAAATCGCCCGCTCCCAACCCCGGATAATCTGCCTCGGAGTCGCCCCCACCTCGAAATGAAACGAGTGGTCCAGACTGCGCTTTTGATTAAATACCTTACCATCCAGCAAACGCCCGGCATAAAGAGCGATTACTTGATCACCCTTCAAGATGCGTGGGCCCCGCCCCTCCTTGCGCTCCACGAAGCGGATACCACCTTCCAGGATTCGCGCTCCGGGCAATTGCCGGTCCACGATGGCCGCATCCTGCGCCGGCATGTCGCCCGCCATGGCCGAATGGGAAAATAAACTCAGCCCAAGACCCAAAACCAACCCGCTCAGCCGCCAATGCCTCGCCATCGTAATTTTTGAATTTCCCATGACTCATCCAAGATAGTCTTGGCAAAAAAACAACCGCCCAGGGCTTTTCTAAAACGCTCCTCGCAGAATCACCACCGCAGCGTCACCACCACCGGCCGGTGATCGCTCGCCGTCCGCACCGCCTCCAGCGGCTCGTCCACGACCCGCCCCCGCGCCGCACCCGCCGGAAAACCCGGCGATACCAATACATGATCGAAACGCGAATACAGCGCCACCCGCGCATAAGTATGGGTCCAGCGTTCCCCGCGCCCGTCGGCGGCGTCGATCCAGCGCGTGATCTCCGTCTTTCCCCGGCTTTGCAGGGCCTGCAAGGCGCGGCTGCCCGGCAGGTCGTTGCAATCACCCATAATCAAAAACCGCGCCGCCGCCGGCTCCGGGAACCGCGCCAGCACCCGATCCCTCACCGCCTGCGCCTCCGCCACCCGCTGATCCTCCGCCCCCGGATCCTCCCGGTCCTCGGTCAGACGACTTTTTAAATGCACGACAAACAGCGTCACCGCCCCGCCCGCCGCCGGCACCTCGACCTCCAGCAGGCCGCGCCGCACCGGCTCGCCCGCCACCTCGCCGCGCCGCCTGGTCGCCAGATCACGATGCGCCGTCACCCGCCCCAGCGGCACCCGGCTCAGCACCGCCAGCCCTCGATCGGGATCGCCCGCCAGCATCGCCTCGCCGTAAGGATAATTTATCCCCTCGCTCGCCAGATCGCGACGCAGCTCGCGCAAAAAAGCCTCTCCCCCGATTTCTTGCAACGCGACCACATCGGCATCAAGCGCCGCGATCACCCGGCGCAAGGCCGCCTTCTCCGCCTCGGGCTTCGGATAATCGGGACGAAACCCCTCCGCGCTCCGCCGATCCGCCAGCGTGTAATTTTCCACGTTGTAGGTCGCCACCGTAAGCACGCCCTCCCCCGCCCAGACCGCCTGGCACACCACGAAAAGCCACCACGCCAGCGCCCCGGCGCCTCGCCCCCGCCATCCGAAAAACCGAATGGAGCCGCCGCCTTTCATTCCCAGGCTTTTTTCACGCCGCCTTCGCCGCGCAACACCCGCTCCCTCTCCACCAGCGCCGGATGCGAATAATACACCGCGCTGAACAGCGGATGCGGGGTCAGGTTGCTCAGGCTCTTGGACGCCAGCTTGCGCAAGGCCGCGATCAAACTGTCCGGCCCTCCCATCGCCTCGCGGGCAAAAGCATCGGCCTCGAACTCGTGTTTGCGCGACACCCGGTTGCCCAGCGGCCCGAACCAGAAAGTCACCAGGCCGCTGGTCAGCGCGAAGAGCAAAAACGCAGGGGCCAGCTCGCCCGCCGGGAACCCAAATCCCGGGTTGAACCACCCGCTGCCCGCCAGCAACGCCACCGCCCAAAATCCCGCGAATTGCAGCGCAGCCGAGGTCGCCAGCATCTTCGGAATATGCCCGCGCCGGTAGTGCCCCACTTCGTGCGCCAGCACCGCCTCGGTCTCCTCCTCGGTCAATTGGTTGATCAGCGTATCGAGCAATACGATGCGACGGAAACGCCCAAACCCGGTGAAAAACGCGTTCGCATGCCCGCTGCGCTTGCTCCCGTCCATCACCTCGATGGTCGAAGCCCGGAAACCCGTGCGCTCCGACAAGCGAAACAAGCGCTCGCGCAGCGCTCCCTCGGGCAGTGGCGTGAGTTTATTGAACAAGGGCAGGATCAAGCGCGGATACAGCACGACCATCAAAAGCTGAAACCCGAACAACAGCGCAAAACCCCACACCCACCACTTCGCCCCCGCCACCGCGACCAGCGCGAGCAGTCCCCACAGCAGCGGAAACCCGATCGCGAAGCCCAGCAGCGTGCCTTTCACCTTGTCCACCAGCCACAGCCCGGGCGTGCTTTGGTTAAATCCGAAACGCGCCTCCAAGCGAAAGGTCTCCCACCAGTCAAAGGGCAGCCCGGGCAAACTCGCCAGCGTCAGCGCCGCGATGATGAACAACGCATCGTCCCACTTCGCCGCCGGAGCCCAAGCCCCGATATGCGCGAACAGCCAGGGCAGCACTCCACTCACCAAGATCAACACCAGCACGCCCGCCTCGAAAAACAGCGACACCAGACCGAAACTATTCTTGGCCAGCGTGTAGGCCGTGCTGCGGCGATGCGTCTCGGCGTCCACCATCGCGGCCACCGCCGGCGGCGGATTATCCGCATGGCGCAGCACCTCGCGACGGTTCAAGGCCGACAGCGCGACCTGCGCCGCCAACCGCGCCACGACCAGCCCCAAAACCACCTGTAACACGTATTCGATCTGCATAAACACCCACGCCACCGCGTCCGCCCTCTTTTCTCAACCCCGGAATCCTCCCATCGCTCCATACATTTTCAACCTCGCCACCCGCCCGCAACCCAAGCGAGGCTTGGACGTCACTTGACGCCAATGCCTCGCCACTCTCGCCCCGCCACCCTCCTCCTTTCCGCTCTCGCCCTCCTGGTCCCGCTCCGCGCCCAGGACGCCACCCCGCTCCCGGCGACGCCCGCCGTCACCGCCGCCCCGCCCCCCGAGGAGATAATCAGCACCCTCGTCCTCCGCAACGCGTCGGTGGACATGGTCCTTGACCTCTACGAGCGCTGGTCCGGTCGCATCCTTCTGCGCCCCCCCACCCTCCCCGCCGCCACCTTTACCCTCAACCTCGACAAACCCCTGCCCAAATCCGAGGTCCTCCGCGCCCTCGAAACCCTGCTCAACCGCAACGGCATCGGCCTGGCCCCGCTCGGCGAACGCTTCACCCTCGTCTCCTCCCTTAACCTCATCCGCGCCGACGCCCCCGAACTCATCGACGGCTCGACCCTCGGCCTGCCCCCCAGCGGCCGCATCGCCGCCAAAATCTTCAAACTCAGCTTTCTGCGCGTCACCGAGTTCTCCCCCCAGATCGCACCGATGCTGAGCCCCGCCATCGCCACCCCGCCGGCCATTTTCGAGAAAACCAACTCCTTCCTCGTCGTCGAATCCGTCGCCAATCTCCAGCGCATCGAACACCTGATCACCGAGCTCGACCGCCCCGCCTCCGGCTCCCTCGCGGTCAAATCCTACGACCTGAAATACGCCAAGGCCTCCGACCTCGCCAACAAGCTCCGCACCCTGCTCGCCGGCCCCCTCGCCGCCCAGATCGGCTCCGCCACCACCTACCAGCCCGACGACCGCACCAATCAGCTCCTCCTCATCAGCGACCCGCGTGAACAACCCTTTTTCGACAGCCTCGTCGCCCGTCTCGATACCCGCGCCGACCCCACCACCCGCAGCGAAGTCATCTTCCTTAAACACGCCGACGCCGTAAAAGTCGAAGCCCTGCTCGCCAAACTCGTCAGCGGCCAGAACTCCGCCGCCCAAAGCTCCGGCGCAGGCGCCACCCGCGCCCCGGCCAAAACCCGCAACGACAACCCCTCCATCCCCATCCCGCCCACCTCCGCCGTCCCCGAAGCCGCAGCCGCCTTGGTCAACGGTGCCGCCGCCTCCGAAGAGTTCTCCAGCCTTCTCACCATCGTCTCCGACGAACGCTCCAACGCCATCGTCGTCGCCGGCACCCCGGACGACATCCGCCTCGTCGTCTCCCTCGTCAACCGCCTCGACGTCCTCCTCGCCCAGGTCCGCATCGAGGTGGTGATCGCGGAAGTCACCCTCAACGACAACGCCTCCAGCGGCGTCGACGCCCTCGGGCTGCGCGTCGAAAACAACAAACTCACCGGCTTCAGCGCCTCCGGCCCCGGCGCCTCCATCGGCGGCATCGGTGCCGCCGGCGCCAGCGGCGCCAGCGGCGCCACCGGCTTCGCCCAAAGCACCGGTTACGGGCAAAACCTCACCGCCGCCATCGGCCTGAGCACCACCCCGCGCAAAGACCGCTCCTCCATCCTCTCCGTCCCCACCATCGTCACCACCCACAACAAAGAGGCGGAAATCTTCGTCGGCGAAACCCGCCCCGTCATCTCCGGCACCCAGTCCACCCCCTCCGGAGCCTCCGGCGGCAACTTCAACACCAGCTCCACCGTCACCCAGCAAAAGATCGGTATCCGTCTAAAAGTGCTCCCCTTGATCGGCAGCAGCGGCACCGTCCAGCTCAAGATCGATCAACAAGTCGAGGACGTCCTCGGCACGGTCAAAATCGACGGCAACGACCAGCCCCGCATCGGCAGCCGCACCACCACCTCCTTCGTCAGCGCCGCCAACGGCGAGATCATCGTGCTCGGCGGCCTCCAGCGTAACACCGAATCCAAGAGCAGCTCCCGCCTCGGCCCCATCCCCTTCCTCGGTGATCTCTTCGGTTCCCGCAGCCGTGCCAAAGGCCGCACCGAGCTCATCTTCTTCCTCCGACCCATCGTCCTGACCAACACCGCCCTCGACAACATCGAGGCCCTCAAACGCATCGACGACACGCCCCAAGCCAAAAAAGTCCGCGAAGTCCTCGACCACCGCCCCGCTTCCCTTCCGCCCCTTCCCGAGCCCGCCGCCGCACCCGCCCCCAAATCCTAGCTCCCAGCTCCCGGCTCCCCGCTCCCATGCCTTTCCAACTCGACGCCGCCACCTTCCCGTCCCTCGCCCCGGAAGCGTTGCAAAGCCTCACCGAGGCCTCTCGCGGCGAGCGCCTGCTCACCCTTGCCGCCGCCCTCGCCGTCCCGCCCGATAGCGCCCTAGCCACCCTCGCCACCGCCGCCCGTCTGCCCGTCCTCGCCGAGCCCGCCATCGACGCCGACTCCTTCCGCCTCCTGCCCGCCCGCCTCGTCCACGAATACCAACTCGTCCCGGTCAAAAACCCCGCCGCCGCTCCGATCCCCGCCCCCGGCCCCGCGAATCCTCCGGCTTCGATCATTGGTCATTCGTCATTGGACAGTGTTCATTCCAGTGAAGCGGAGCCGCCGGCTCCGCTTCATCTGGCC
>JAPLTN010000024.1 GCA_026398135.1 Verrucomicrobiota bacterium | reverse complement strand
GGTGTGTGTGGGTGTGTGTGGGGGGGGGACCACCTGAAACCAGAATACCGACGGGGCAGACCTGGGTGCGTGGTTGCCTTGGCGTTCGCGCCCTTGGCAAGGTTACGGCATGTCATCACCCGCGACGCCCGCCTACCTTGACTTCGCCCGGCTGCGTGTCGCAGGAGCGGAGCTGGCGCTGGCCGCCCTTACCGGCGTTCTGGCGGGCACGGCGGCGGCGGGTTTTCTGGTCGCGCTCGAAGCCGTCACCCGCACGCGCTTCGCCCACCCGTGGCTGCTCGCCCTGCTGCCGGTCGCCGGCGTGTTGAGCGCCTGGGCCTACCGGCGCGCCGGCAAACAGGCCGAACGGGGCAACAACCTCATCCTCGACGAAATCCACCAACCCGGCGGAGGCGTGCCGCTGCGTCTAGCTCCACTGGTTTTGGGCGGCACTTTGCTGACCCATTTGTGCGGCGGCTCGGCCGGCCGCGAGGGCACGGCGGTGCAGATGGGCGGCGCACTGGCAGGCGGGGTGCGACGCTGGTTTCGCCTCGGTATCCACTGGCAGGGCGTGCTGCTTTCCTGCGGAATGGCGGGCGGTTTCGGCGCGGTCTTCGGCACTCCGCTGGCGGGCGCGGTCTTCGCGCTGGAGGTTCTGGTGCGCGGCCGGATTCACTACGCTTGGGCAGTACCCTGCCTGCTCGCCGCGCGCGTGGGCGACCAAGTTTGCGCGGCATGGGGCGTGCATCATTTCGACTACGCACGCCTCGCCGGTTTGTCGGCGAGCGACAGCGCGGACATGGCACCCCTAACCCTGCTCAAAGTCACGCTGGTAGGCGTGGCCTGCGGCGTGGTGGCAAAGCTCTTCACGCTTGCGGTGCATGCGGTCGGCGGCGGCCTGGACAAAGTCTGCCGCGCGTGGTGGCAAAACCCGTTATTCGGCGGTTTGGCGGTGGGCGGGCTGGCTTGGTTGATCGGCACCGACGCCTACCTCGGCCTCGGCACCTGGCACCCCGATCCGCACGCGGTAACGTTGATCACGGTTTTCAAGGTCGGCGGCGCGGAGTCATGGAGCTGGCTGGCCAAGCTGGTGTTCACCGCCTTGACCGTGGGCGCAGGTTTCAAGGGCGGAGAGGTCACGCCGCTATTTTTCATCGGCGCGGCACTGGGCCATGTGGTCGGGCCGCTGCTCGGGCTGCCGGTGGCGCTGGGCGCGGCACTGGGCTTCGTCGGCGTCTTCGCCGGAGCGAGCAAGACGCCCCTCGCCTGCTCGCTGCTGGCCATCGAGGTATTCGGCGGAGCCCATGCCGGTTTATTCGCCGTGGCGTGCTTCGCCAGCTACGCGTGCAGCGGAGCCGGCGGCATCTACAAAGCCCAACGCTGAACCTTCAGTCGCGTACTCAGGCCTCGGAGGCGGTCCACTTGAAGAGCGTGGTCGAGAGCGGGGGCAGCACCAGGCGCAGGCTTTGGGCAAAACCGTCACGAGGCGTATCCTCGGTACAGCGTCCGCCACCGTTGCCCAGACCCGAGCCGCCGTAGTATTCGCTGTCGGTGTTGATCAACGCCGGCACAGCAGTGCTCCACGCTTCCCCGTTGGGCCTAGGGCGGGGGCAGAATTTAAACTCACACACGCCATAATATGCACCTTGTGAGCAAACCGGATTTCCCCAAGTTTTCGTTAAATTTTTCGACTTCAAGCCCTGACCTACTCGCCAGCATCAAACAGGAAGGTAATGTATGAAAACGATCCAAGATTGCTTCGGCCATACCGTGAGGCTGACCGACGAAAGGCTGGCGCACATTTTAGAACACCCGGAAATGAGAGAGATGGAAGCGGAGATCGAACGGGTATTAACTACGCCGCAAACCGTACGTCGTTCGCGTTCTGATGACACCGTGCGCCTATTTTACGAGTTCTACGCAGAGACAATTGTGGGTGGAAAATGGCTCTGCGTTGTCGTAAAGTATTTGAACGACGATGCATTCATCGTCACCGCCTATCTGACCGATAAACCCAAAACAGGAGACACATTATGGCCGATAAACTAAAGGTTTGGTTCGATGCCGAGGCAGATTTCCTCGAAGTCCGCTTCTCGGAGGCCGCTGGCTACGAGAAGGAAACGAATAACGATGCGGTGATGGAGCGGGTCGACGCACAGGGTCACGTCATCGGGTTCAGTATCATGGGAGTGAGCCAGTTCAGGAAGGAAAGGCCGCTGGAAGCAGACTTGGTCTCCGCCTGAAAGTCCTACGGCAAAACGGCACATTGATAAAGAAGCCGACGCTCTCTACTTGCGCCTCCTCCGGCAACGCGCGGCGGACAACCCCGAGGGCCTTTGAAAAGCCGGATTCCAGAAACCGAGGAGTCCACCCGTGAGGGCTGCCACCCCGAAGAGCGTCCTCTACATTTTCTGCGCTTACCCGGCTAACAGCATACACCCCCACATCCTCGGTCGTGTGCGAGGTCGGATGGGAATCAGTTGGAAAAGGGCTCCGCCCGACCGTCGCAAGAAAAGCCCGATGCATCAAGCTCGCGCCCCTGACTTTATCAACGCCGTCCCGGCGTAACCACTTGGTCTCGCCGTTTCAGTGAGGCTAATAAGTAGGCCGCACTTTGGGAAAAGTGCGGCCATAGAACTAAGGGCTAAATGCGCTGTCCTACTCAGGCCTCGGAGGCGGTCCACTTGAAGAGCGTGGTGGAGAGCGGAGGCAGCACCAGGCGCAGGCTTTGGGCAAAACCGTCACGAGGCGTATCCTCGGTACAACGTCCGCCACCGTTGCCCAGACCCGAGCCGCCGTAGTATTCGCTGTCGGTGTTGATCAGCTCGCGCCACCAGCCCTTGCGCGGCACGCCCACGAGGTAGCCCTCGCGAGGCACCGGAGTATAATGGCCGACGGTAAGAATGAACGTAGTCTCGGCGCGGTCATACCGCAGGTAGCTCACGGCGGTGGTGTCGCCATCGTTGCAGTTAACCCAGCG
Organism: Verrucomicrobiota bacterium; assembly: GCA_026398135.1. GTDB lineage: Bacteria > Verrucomicrobiota > Verrucomicrobiia > Opitutales > Opitutaceae > IMCC26134_A. The sequence continues at coordinate 9,454 of JAPLTN010000024.1, read as the reverse complement.
GAAATTGCGGCCGTCGAGGTCGTTTTGGCCCAGCACCGGTTCGGTGCGGTAGAGGCGGTTGAGGTCGCGCACGAGCAGGCGGATACCTTCGTGGTCGAGGTATTGCAGGAGGTGCCACTCCAGCTGGCCGGCGTAGGCCCATTCGCGGGATTGTCCGAACTCGGCGCCCATGAAGAGCAGCTTCTTGCCCGGCCATGCCCACATGTGGCCGTAGAGTGAGCGCAGATGCGCGGCGCGCTTGGAGATCTCGAAGGCGGGCATCTTCATCAGCATCGAGCCTTTGCCGTGCACCACTTCGTCGTGGCTGAAAACGGTGATGAAGTTTTCCGACCACTGGTAAAGCGCGCCGAAGGTAAAATCGTTGATGTGCCACTTCCGGTGGATGGGCTCCTTCTGGAAAAACTGGAGGGTGTCGTGCATCCAGCCCATGTTCCACTTGAAGTCGAAGCCGACGCCGCCTTCCGAGACGGGCTTGGAGATGCCGGCAAACGCGGTGGACTCCTCGGCAATGGTGAGCACTCCGGGGTAATACTGGTGCACCAGGCGGTTGGTCTCGCGCAGGAAACCGAGGGCTTCGAGGTTCTCGCGGCCACCGTATTGGTTGGGGATCCACTCGCCCTCTTTGCGGGAGTAATCGAGGTAGAGCATCGAGGCCACCGCGTCCACGCGCAGGCCGTCCAGGTGGTAGCGGTCGAGCCAGGCGAGGGCGTTGGCCACGAGGAAGCAGCGCACTTCGTGGCGGCCGTAGTTAAAGATCAGGGTTCCCCAATCCATGTGCGCGCCCTGGCGCGGATCGCTGTGTTCGTAAAGGTGGGTGCCGTCGAACTCGGCCAGCGCGAAGGCGTCGCGCGGGAAGTGCGCGGGCACCCAATCGAGAATCACACCGATGCCGCGCTGGTGGAGGTGATCGACAAACCACGCGAAATCCTCGGGTCGGCCGAAACGGTGGGTCGGGGCGAAAAAGCCCGTGACTTGGTAGCCCCAGGAGCCGTCGAACGGATGCTCCGCCACCGGCATGATCTCGATGTGGGTGAAACCCAGATCGAGACAGTAATCGGCCAGCGCGGGGGCGAGTTCGCGGTAGGTCAGCGGGCGGTTGGCATCGTCGAGCTTACGTTTCCAGGAGCCGAGATGCACCTCGTAAACCGACATCGGTAAGTCGAGCTTGCCGGCCTGCGCGGTGCGGCGGGCGATCCACTCCGAGTCGCCCCACTGGTGCTTGCGGGTATTGCAGACGATGGAGGCATTGCCCGGGGGAGCCTCAAACGCGGTACCGTAAGGATCGGTCTTGATGAGGATGTTGCCGGGCCGGGAGCGAATCTCGAACTTGTAGAGTTCACCCTCACCCAGACCGGGGATAAACAACTCCCACACGCCGGAGCCGCCAAGCGGACGCATGGGAAAATAACGCCCGTCCCAGCCATTGAAATTTCCGACCACGGAAACACGCGCCGCGCTGGGGGCCCAGACCGCAAAGGCCACACCGGATACGCCATCGACCACGCGGAGATGCGCCCCGAGTTTTTCGTAGATGCGGTGCTCGTTACCCTCGTTAAACAGATAAAGATCCTGCTCCCCAAGGGTGGGCAAAAAACGGTAAGGATCGTGAAACTGGCGCAGCTCGCCGTTTTTTCGGGTGACGCGCAACTGGTAGGGGAAAAAGTCCTTCCGCTTCGGCAAAAATACCTCGAACAACCCATCGTCTGAAAGCTGCTCCATCGGATGGAGCTTTTCTGAAGCCCCGCTCTTCTGCCCCTTCGCTTCAGCCGGGGAGAATTCCACCACCGCGCACTCGACCGCGTCGCACAGAAAAACGCGCACCACGATCCCTCTAACGTCCTCCACCGTGATCGTGTGCATCCCCAGCAAGCTGTGGGGATTCGCGCAGGTCGCCGTGGTGAACAATTCCAGCTCGTCAGGGGTGATCGTCATGGTGGATTAATTGAAAGACCTACTGAGAGCGACTAAAGAGAACGAAGCGAGCAGGTAAGCCACCCGCCGTGAAATATCCGGGTGAAGCCGGCTCTACATTACCCGGTGTTCTTCAAGCCGCCGGAAATGCCATTGATCGTGAGTTCAACCACCGAGCGGGTCGCCGCCTCGTCGGCCGCCGCCAGGCCGCCGGCGCGCAGGCGGCGCAGCATTTCGACCTGCAAGTAGTTGAGCGGGTCGATGTAGGGATTCCGCAGCTCGACGGACTTTTTCAAAACCGGCTCGCGCGCCAGGAGCGAGCGCTGACCCGTGATGGCGAGAATGGCCTCCTCGGTCCGGGCAAACTCCGCCTGCAAAATCGTCATCATGCGGGTGCGCAACTTCGGGTCGTCAACCAGCGAGGCGTAGAGCTTGGCGATGCCCATGTCGGCTTTGCACAGGGTGAGCTGGGCGTTGTCGATCAGGGTCTGGAAAAACGGCCATTCGGCGTGCATCGCCCGAAGCAGATCGCGCCCGGCGCGTCCGCGCTTGAGCACGGGGGCCAGGGCCGAGCCCAGCCCATACCAACCGGGAAAGTTGAATCGGCTCTGCATCCAGGAAAACACCCACGGAATCGCCCGCAGATCGCCCACGCTCTGGGTGGCGCGGCGGAAGGTGGGCCGGGAACCGAACTTCAGGTTGCTGATCTCGTCGATCGGGGTCGCCTGTTTCCAGAAGGCGATAAAGGCCGGGTCGTCATGCACCAGCTTCTTGTAGGCGGCGAAACCTCCGGCGCTCATCTGCTCCATGGTCTCCAGCCACTCGGGGCTCACCGGCTTGGGGTTTTCCGCCGCATGGATGCCGAGCATCACGCCGTAAGTCATCTGTTCGAGAATGCGGTGCGCGAGCTCGGGATCATGGTAACGGGTCGAAAGCACTTCGCCCTGCTCGGTCACGCGGATGCCACCATCCCGCAGGGCCACCGGCTGGGCCAGGATGGCCTTCGCGGCCGGGCCGCCGCCGCGCGCGATCGAGCCGCCGCGGCCGTGGAAAAGCGTTACCCGCACGCCGCCGGCCAGGCACACGCGGGCGATTTCATCCTGTGCTTTGTAGAGCGCCCAGTTGGCGGTGATGTAGCCGCAGTCTTTATTCGAGTCGGAGTAGCCCAGCATCACGTGCTGGTGCCCGCCCTGCGCGGCCAGAAGCGGCGCATAACTCGGATGCTGGAACAACTCGGTGAGCACGCGCGGGGCGTTGCTCAGATCCTCCAGTGTCTCAAACAAAGGCGAGATCGGCAGATCGACCCCGGTCAGGCGCATCAACAAAGCGACCTCCAGCAAATCCGACACATCGGTCGTCATGCTGATGATGTAGATGCCGAGCGACTCGCGGCCGAAACGGGCGTGTACTTTCGCGGCGAGCGCCATCGGCTCGACCACGTGGCGGGTCGGAGCGGTAAAGGCCGCCAGCGCGGCGGGGGCGAGCGGAGCGGCCTTGGCCAGCGCGGCGGCGAGCACCGTGCGACGCTCGGCCTCAGGCAATTTAACGTAGTCCGGCCGGCCCAGCACCTCGGCCACGGCGGCCTCATGCGGCCCGGAATGCTGACGGATATCCAGGCGGGCGGTATGCAGACCAAAAACATCCAGGCGGGTGATGTTATCCTGCAATTCGCCCTCGGCCAGCATGGCTCCGCGACCCGCCGCCAGACTGCGGGCCAGCGTGGTGAAAATCTCGCGCGCATCGGAGGTCTGGAACATCGGCTCGGCGTCCGTCGGACCGCCTTTCGCTTCGGCCACCGCCGCGGCGTAGGATTGCTGCAAACGCTCGCGTAATCCGGCCAGCACCAGCCGGTAGGGTTCGTGCGGGAAGCGACTGGTCAGCGCCTCGACGCGGCAGGACAGATGACGGTTCTCGCGCAGCAGACGGCGCATCTCGGGCGTGATGGCTTCGCGGCGATCCGAGACGGTGAGGCTGCGGCTGAGCTCGTGGGTTTTTTCGCCCAGTTTCACCAAGGCCAGGCGGCGATGCAGGCCGAGCACCTCCTCGGTCACGGCCGCGCTGACATTCGGGTTGCCGTCGCGATCGCCGCCGATCCAGGTGCCGAAGGTGAGCCAGCGGGCGGGAGCCTTCACCGTCGGGTAGTGCTGGGCGAGGGCGCGCTGCATATCGGCCTGCAAGCGCGGCAGCACATCGTAGAGCGTGGTGTCGAAATACCAGAGGCCGGTCTTGGCCTCGTCGGTCACGAGCGGGCGCTCCACCCGGCTGCGATCCGTCAGCCAGAGCGAGGCGATCTCGCGCTCGACCGCCGCCGGGTCGCCCAACTGGCCGGGGAGCTGGCCCGAGTCCCGTTGCAACAACTCGGCGAGCCGGCGCAGTTTGGTGAGCAGCGTGCGCCGTTTGGATTCGGTCGGGTGGGCGGTAAACACCAGCTCGATGGCGACGCGGTCCACCAGCGTTTGCATGTGCTCCGGGGTGACGCCCCGTGCCTTGAGCTCGGCCACGGCGGAGCCGATGGACTCGCGCAGCGGCTGCAGCGCCGCCTCGCCCCCCCGGACCGGAGTGCGGGCGAGCGCCGCGCGACGGTGGCGCAGGATTAAAATGCGGAAATTCTCCTCGGCCAGATTCACCAGTTCGAAGTAGAGCGTGAAAGCCATGGCCTGGTTAAAGGCATCTTTGGGCGTGAGCTCGGCCACGGTGGCGCTGAGCAAGCTGCCCGCCGAAGCCGGATCGGAACGCGCAGCCTTCGCGAGCGCGCGCAGGCGCTCGACCATGGCCAGGGTTTCCGGCCCTTCCAACCGGGTGATCACCCGACCGAGTGCGGAGCCCAGGGCGCGCACTTCGGCGCGGAGTTGGGCGAGTTCTTTGAGAGCAGTGGAGGAGGGAGACGCGGCTTTGCGGGCCATGAGTAGAGGGTTTGGTGCCAATCGGCGGGCGCACCTTGGCCCGCACCTAGCAGGGCGCAAAGCGAAAAGTGCGCCAATCCGAGCCAATCTCCGGGGGCGACGCTAATTCATGGGTTACCGCCTTTAGATTTCGTAGTCTGAAACGTGCTCGACCGCCGCCGCGCCGCCAGAAGTCGGCGTCTGATTCTCCATCCGCTTCCGATCATAGTAAACCCGCACCTCGGCCTTGCCGGTCGAACCATCCTGCGCCAGCAAACGCTTGGCCCTTTGAAGCGCCCGCTTGGTGCTCATGGTCAGATTCGCCTCGGCCGGAAAAATATTCTCCGTGCCCAAGGTCTCCCACGCCCCGCTGCGGCGCAGCACCGCCTCCACATCGGGGTTGATGCCGCTGATCAGGAGGTGGCGTTTCGCCTTGGTCAGCGATTCGTGCAACTGGAGCAAAGACATGACCGAGGTGGCGTCGAGGTGGCGGGCGTTCTTCATGCGCAAGATCACCACCCGGATGTCCTCCGCCTCGGCACGCAGCCGCACTTCGTCCTGAAACAAATCCGCCGCGCCGAAAAACAACTCCCCTTCCACGTGCACGATCGAAATGGTCGAGGGCCCGCGGTCCGCCGAGGGCTCCAGCTGCGCCAGCTGCCCCTGCTCGTTGAACCCGTATTCCACCAGCGAGGGCGCGCTGGCTTTTTTCAGGAACAGCGCCAGCGAAAGCCCCAGTCCCACGTAAATCGCCGCGTCCAATTTGAACAAAAACGCCGAGAGCATCGTCGCCACCAGCACGATGGCGTCGGATCGCGTGGCCCGCCACGCGATGCGCAACTGCTCGCGGTTGATCATCTTCAGCCCGATGCGCATCAGGTGCGCCGCCAGCGCCGGAATGGGCAGAAAGTTGATCAAGGGAGCCACGAAATACAGCGCCCCGAGCACCATCAGGCTGCTGCTCAGCGCGGCCACTTGGGTGCGCGCTCCGCTCTGCAAATTCGCCCCCGAGCGGGCAAACGAGGCCGAGCCCGGCATCGCGCCAAACGCGCTGCACCCCAGGTTGGCCGCGCCCATCGCCATCAGTTCTTGGTTGGGGTTAAACGGCTGGCCGGAGCGCGCCGCCAGGGTCTTGCCGATGGAAATCGCCTCCAGCATGCCAAGGATCGCGATGGCCAGCGCCGTGCCCATCAAGGCCGGCACCGCCGCCATGCTCTCGGCTCCGAAGGGCATGCCGCCAAACGAGGGCAGCGACCCCGCCAGCGCACCTTCACCCGCGATGGTGCGCACTCCCAGACTATCAAGACCCACCCAACGCGTGAATAGGGAAACCAATACCAGCCCCAGCAACTCCGCCGGCACCCAGCGCGAAAAACGTTCCAGAAAATGAAAGAGCAACAAGGTCACCACCCCGATGGCCACCGCGTAGATGTTCACCTCCATGGAAACCAGGTGCTGCACCATCCCTTCCAGCGAACGAAACAGATTTCCCCGCGTAGTCTCCGCACCGAAAAAATTCGGCAACTGCCCGACCGCGAGCAGAATGCCGATCGCCGTGCCGTAACCGATAATAACCGATCGGGAAACAAACTGGGTGAGTTTACCCAGCTTCGCAAAGCCCGCCACGATCTGAAAAACGCCGATCAACAAGGCCAGCACCAACACGAGCTGGGGCGCGGCCAGACCCACCGTGGGCAGCGTGGCGATGGCGCTGGCGATCAGCAGACTGATCGAGTTCGTCGGTCCGAATACCACATGGTGCGACGTGGTGAAAAGCGCGGCCAGAAAACCGCCCACCACCACCGACATGATGACCATCTCCGGCGGCAACCCCGCGATCAGCGCGAAGCCCACCGCCTGCGGAATCGAGACCAGCGCCACCGTGGCCCCGGCCAGCAAATCGGCGCGCAGCTTGAAACGATCATAGCTCCGCAGCTCGCGAAACACCGGCGGGATCGGGTCCAGACGGAAGTAATCCACCGCGTCCGAAAGGACGCCGCCCGCTTGATTCAACACGCTCGCGGCGTGATCGGTGGATTTGTTGGCCAAGGCGGGAAGCGGTAAGGGAACGGACGGCGAAGCGGGCGCGGCTAAACGAAGGCGACCTAGAGTTCGACCCCGAGTTTCTCCAAAATGCGCTGCAAGTCGTCGTTGCCGACGTAGGGAATCACGATTTTGCCCTTCTTGCCCGCGTGCTGCACCGCCACCCGGGCCCCGAAATGCGAGGTCAGGCGTTTTTCGATGCTGGCGATGGCGGCGGAATCGGCCGGGTTGATCTTCCTGGCCGCCGCCGCTCCGGAGGCACCGGCGGCGGGGGCGGGCGCGGTGGCCGGATTTTTCCTGGCCAGCACCAACGCCTCGGTGGCGCGCACGCTCAGACCGTCCTCGATCACGCGCCGGGCCAGCAGGGCGCGTTGCGCCGTGTCCTCCACCCCGAGCAAGACCTTGGCGTGGCCCACCGAAAGGAGATTCTTGGCCAGGTAGCCCTGCAACTCCCCGTCGAGCGAGAGCAGGCGCAGCGTATTCGCCACGCTGGCACGCGCCTTGCCCACCCGCTCGGCGGCGGCTTCCTGGGTGAGGTCAAAATCGCGGATCAAACTGGCGTAGCCATAGGCCTCTTCGAGCGGGTTCAACCCCTCGCGCTGCAAGTTTTCGATCAGGCCCAGCGCGGCCGAGGACGCATCGCCCGCCGCCACCAGCCGGGCCGGGATGGTCTTGATCTTGAGCAATTGAAACGCCCGCCAGCGCCGCTCGCCCGCGATGAGCTGGTATTTCCCGTCGGCCAGACGACGCACCACCACCGGCTGCAACAGCCCCTCGCTGCGGATGCTCTCGGCCAGTTCCTGCAATTGCTCAGGGGCGATTTCCTTGCGCGCCTGATACGGACTGGGCGCGATGGCCATGACCGCGACTTCAATAAACCCTCCCGGCGCCGACGCGGGGGCCGAGGCTACCGCCGGAGCGGCGGCGAAGGACGTGGCGGGTTTGGCGGGCGCGGCGGCGGCGATGAGGCCGCCCAGACCGCGACCCAGACGAGATTTTACGTTGGCCATGTAAGTTGCGTTAAAAAAGGGAGTGTGCGGTGGCGCGATCAAAAGCCGGCGCGGCTCACTTGCCACCGGGGATGAACAAAACCTGCCCCACCCGAAGTTTGGTGGGATCGGCCAGCTTGTTGGCGTTGACGATGTCGGCGACCTTGCCGCCGGTTTTCTGCGCGATGCGCGAAACCGTGTCGCCGGGCGCGACCGTGTAGCTGATCCCGTCCTTGGGGAAGTTATCCGAAAAGGTCGCGGGCGCGGTCGGAGTGGCTGCGGCCGTGCGGGCGCGGGTCACGCCGTCGAGCGCCGCATTGGTCTGGCGCGCGAGGTTTTCCATCTGGGTGGCGACAGTGGAGAGGATGTCGGTCTTGTTGGCGGCGTCGGCGGCCTTCAGATCACGCGATAAGTCGGCGATGGCGGTATTGAGCTGGGCGAGCGTCGCGTAGCTGCGCTCCGCCCCGGCCGCCGCTTTGGTCAGACGCGAGTTTTCGGTTTCGAGTTGCTCGACCCGCAGCGAAAGCTCGCCGACGCGCTGCAACACCAGCCGCACATCCTCGCGCAAGTTGGCCAGCTCCACGGCGGGCGACTGGACGGGCTGGGCGCGCACCACGGACGAAGCCAGCAAGGACCAAACCAAAAACGAAACAACAACGGCGTAACGCATGATGGACCGACTATGGTGCGGCGACGGACGAAAAAACAAGGGCGGAGGCGCGCCGACTTGTTTCTGCTGCGGCGTCGCAAGCGGCCACCAGGCCCAATGCGTAACGTGAAGGACTTTGGCGCTCGTTGCGGGCGAACTCATCCATCACTCGGGAATGACGGATCACGAACCACAGAGCACCATCGGTCTTTTCCACTGCTAGGTTAAACTTTGAGTGGGAGCCGTTTTTGGCCGGGGACGACCAACACCACAAAAGAAAGAGCCCATTTTGCTCGTTGAAAAGTGTAGCGTTGGCCGTCCCGGCCAATTTCCGAGGGCTTTTGACCCACTCGCGCACAGGAGATCTAGGGCGTGTCTCTGAAACAAGCCGGGCCAGCGCGAGAGAGAAATGGCGCTCGGCCAAGGCGACCGAGGCGGAGGTGGCCCAGCGGGCCATGCCGCCGAGGGCAACGCTGGCCCAGTGCCCTTTCTTTCTCGCTCGTAGACCTTCAGCGATGGGCTGGTTTATTTCAGAGACACACCCTAGCAAAAGATGTTTTATACCATAATCTTCCGTAAATCCCATTGGCGAAAATTCCCCAAATTTACGTCAGATTCGATAATGCATAAGCGTGGCACTCTGGCTACTAACATTTTAGTTATAATCAAGTGTCTTAAATTATAAGCGCTTGCCAAAGCTTCTGACCATTCCCCGAACTGACGCCATTTACATGCAAACGATCACCGCCCGCCTCCTGCGCACGCTATCGCCGCTCCTCTTCGCCTGGGGCTTCTCTTCGGTTTCCCTGCTTGCCCAGACCGACCAAACCGTCACCGGAAATCTCTTCGTCGTTGGTGATTCCGACTTGAGCGGCAACACCCTGAGCTTCGGGTCGCGCAACGCCCCCCTGTCAACCACACCTGGCGCGATTTGGGACTACGCCGACGGCACCACCCCTCAGATCACCTGGAGCGCCACC
>JAPLTN010000096.1 GCA_026398135.1 Verrucomicrobiota bacterium | reverse complement strand
GAGGCGCGTTGCGCAAGGCGTCCTCGACCGACAAGCCCGGCCGCGGTTCGTCGGCCTGCAACACATTAAAAATCGGCGTGGCGTGCGCGGTCGGCTCCACCCCGTCCACGTTCACCTCTTTGAGTTTTTCGATATAGCCGATGATGTCGCCCAACTGCGCGGAAAACTTCGCCTTTTCCTCGGGCGTGAGCGCGAGCCGCGAGAGCATGGCGAGGTGGTCGATATCGATTTGCATGGGGAAAAGGAGTGGGAAACGCCCACCGGGGCGCGAGGAGAAATTTTGCCCGCGAAAAAGGCCGATGCAGAAAAGACGGCTCGCCCTCGCCGGTCGGCGGCTTCCATCGTCGCGACATGTTTGAAATCACCGGCACCATCAAAAAAATCTTCGAGGAACAAACCTTCGGCAGCGGCTTCAACAAACGCGAGTTCGTGCTGACCATCGAGTCGGGCAAGTTCCCGCAGGACATTAAATTCGAGTGCGTGAAGGACAAAGTCGGCCTCGTCGCCGCGCTCAAGCCCGGCGCGAAAGCCAAGGTCTCGTTTGACCTGCGCGGTCGCGAATGGAAAGAAAGCTATTTCGTGAACCTCAACTGCTGGAAAATCGAGGCCGTCGGCGCCACGCCCGAAGCCCCCATGTCCGACGACGACGGCGCCCCCCTGGTCGAGCCCCCCGGCGAAACCGTGCAAGACGACGTACCGTTCTGAGGGTAGCGGGTCCCTCGCCCATTCTGACATCATCAAAACCGAGAAGTCCGCTTCGGCCTTGCTCGCGCACGGCGAAGAAATAGACCTATTCGCATGGAAGTCATACTCCCACTTGATCAGATGACTACGGCGGAAAAACTTCACGCCATGGAAGCCATCTGGGAGAATCTCTCCCGCAACGCCGAGAGCTTCGAATCGCCTGCCTGGCACGCTGATGTTCTTCGCGAGCGCGAGCAACGTATCGCCGATGGGAAGGAAGTCTCCGTTGATTGGGAAGAAGCCAAACGCCAACTCCGCGAACGTCACCTGTGAACGTCCGCATTCTTCCCTCGGCACAGAACGACTTGTCCGAGGGTTTTGCTTTTTACGAGAAACAGCAGTCCGGACTCGGCGCTTATTTCCTGAATTCCTTATTCTCAGATATCGACTCGTTGAAACTTCACGCAGGTGTTCACCGAAAGATCCATGGTTCCTACCGATTACTCGGACGTATCTTCCCCTTTGCCGTTTATTATGAAATTCACGCCGGGACTGCCGAAGTAAAAGCCGTACTCGACTGTCGCCGCGACCCCAAGTGGATCCAACGAAAACTCAAACACTCCTGAGCTATCACCCCGACCCCACGCGTTTCAGCAAATCGCTCAGCAGCTCCCGGCGTTTTTGCTGAAACCGTCGCTGGCGGGCGGCGTTGGTGGATCGTTTGGACTCGGCGGAAACCGGCGGACGGCCACGACGCAAACGCACCGGCAGATCGGGCGCGGACGTGAAGAGATTGCGGCGCTTGAAGGCTGGCGGCGTATCTCGCAAGGCCAGCAGACGCGCCCTCGGTCCATCGTCGGCAAACCACGGCTCAGGCGCGATTCGCTCCGCCTCAAAACACCAGGCCGGCGGCATGGTTCGGATGCGGACGCATAACCATTCGGCGTAAGCCGCGAGTGTGGCGTCGGCCAAAGCCCCTTCGGCAAAACGACCCGCCAGGAGCGGCGGCGCATTATCGACCGTGCGGGCCAGCGCCGGACGAGAACCGACGGTGCGCACGGTGTGCAACCAGTCCGCCAGCTCGCGTCCAAAACGGATTAGCGAATCGGAGCGGGCGGCGACTACAGCGAGAGTTTGCGGGCGTGCTCGCATGGAAAATCAGGAACCGTCGGAGAGCGTGATTTCGACCACTTCCCGAGCAGGGCACTGATTAGGGCACTGATTAAGGACAGCTTGATTCGGATTCCTCCCTGCTGCTTCTGCTTGAGCGATTTAGCGACGGATTTTAAACCCCGTTGCCACCGCGTCGGCTCGACGGACCCTGCAATTAAGCTGCCAGTTCATACGCATCGCCCGAAAACCTTTTGTCACATCCCAGGCCTTGGATGGACGCTATAGCCCTGTTTAAACAACGATTAAATAGCTATATATAAACCGATGGGCAGACACTGATGGTTTGCCCTGTATTCAACGGAGGGGGCCGTCTAATTTGATTTGTTGATTAACCGCTGTGTTATAACGCTCAGCTCCCACCAGCGCCTTGATCTGGGCCTCCAACACGTTCTCCGCAGCAGCGCGGTTTTTGAACGCTTCTTCGTTCCGGGCGGGATCGATGTCGGCCGCCGGGTTGTTCATCACTCCGTATTTTTCGTCAAAGGCCTGCTGAAGCCGGAAGATCGAGCGGTACTCGGCTTCGGTGGCGTCCAACGCGGTAATGAGCGGACGCAGGTTTTTGGCGGTATCCGACTCGCGCAGGTCGTAGGCTTCTCGCTCGGCGGGGCTTAAAAGGGCGTTTATATCTCGTTTTCTTTCTGACTCTATTATGCGGAGGCTTTCGCCCGCGGTATCTAATTTATGCTGATCGGAATCCCCTTCATCACCATTATCATTACCGATACTTGAGATCATGTAGTCATAATCTAAATTCAACTTACTAATAGCTTTTGCTTTATCAGCCGGTAGAAAGTTGAATCGGTTAGGTGGATTCATATCTAGTTTATCATTAACAATGAGTAGGTTTTCGAGCTCCGCGTCGGCTGCTTTTAATAGCTCTTGGATTTCTTTTTGTTGATCTCCATTTAACGGTGTTTTGAGCCTTTTGATTTCATTGAAATCATCCTTCCACCACGTTTTGTTGGAATGAGATCGATCAAGAATTTGGTACTTAGCCCTGTATTGATCGTCGTATTTTCTCCAGACGAGCATTTGTATAACCTCGCGAACACCTTCTGCGGGAATTCCGGACTCAAGAAGGAAGTCGCGAACCGATTCCAGTTTTCTTTGGGGGGTTGACGAATTAGCAGGGGTATTTAACTGTGCTCCTGGTGAGGCAGATAAACTTTCAGTGGGCGTACGGGGCGACTCGGCTGGTTTAAGGACCGGGGCCACAAAGGCGGAAGAGTGCCAGTTGGCGGCAATGAATGCTACATTTAACGCTACTGAACCAGCAAAAAATAAGTGCGAGGCTTTCATCTAGGTTAGGGTGATTATTTGAGCTCTTAAATTTTTAATATAATTATTTAACAGGGAAATTTTAGGGTAAAATGTCAATATTGAGAAACTCTTAGACTTATATGGAAGCATCGTGATGCCGTGCTGCTATTTTTGGACGGGGTCATACGATTGAATTTGTCTCATCCTGCTTAACCGATTTCTCTCATAAGTGGCTTGAGCTGGACACTGTTCGATTGCCCCGCCCTTTACTCAATTGGGCTTTAACCTGAGCCATCGTTAATTTCACGCTAACTGGGAATAAGAAAATTAAGGGGCACTTTGAATAATTAGCCTTTTATGGCACACCCCGATTGTAAGTCATTGATTTTCAATACAGGATGTTTCCGTAAAGCGAATTATTCAATGTGCCCTTAAGAAGAACGAGAAAGAGGCGGCGTTGTTGTCGTGAACGCTTGCGGGAGGGCTCACGTATGTTTCGACTTAGCCCCATCGCATGGCAGCAGCCTCAGGATTTTAGATAATACGCATCATTTGTGCCATAAGGAATATCCTTATGGCACAAATGTGGCACTGTTCTAAGCGTCGGTCGAAGTCGCAATTGGAACGTGCAAACAGCCATCTAGTACTTAAGTTACACCGCTGCAAGCGGTAGAACCCATCATTAAGTCAGAATATTACATGGCGAATTAGACACCGAGAGCACTCATTTAACTGAGATTAAACTAGATGCTGTAACAGTATTATTTGAGTTCACAATACGCGTGGAGTAATGACTCACGTAATAGCCATTAACGCGTAGCTGCAAATCCAATAGCCAGTCCCCAAAATTGTTGTAATACTTGTTTCGTAACTTGAATGTATGTTCTAACCCGTAAACTGACCTGATTTTATACTTCTTTAAGGTGCTGTCCCCAATATTCCGCGTGGTCGGAAGCCCTGGTCGCGGAAGCCCATCACGTTTTAAAACCATATAGTTTTTGTAGTAAATCTCAGTACGGTCAAAAGTTACTAAGTTATTCGGATCAGTCGGACGCTCCTTTGACGATTTAACCTTTAACATTGTGACACCATTGTAAGGTTTAGAGGTCATAGAAGACAAATTAGTAGTTAGCCGCCTAGCGCCCCAAAAGTCAGCATAATTAGTAGCTGCCCATAAGCAAGCTTCCATTGACGCATCAAAGCTGTCCGAGCGAGAGGAGGATGCAACACTATGATCACCTGGAGCATTGTCATTTGGGTTATTATCCGCTATAAATGATCCATCTGTAGCCCGACCGTCAGTAAATGAATATTCCAACTGTCTCTCATCTGGGATTTGGGGTGTTATATACTCGGGATAGCGTCGTAACGTCACACGGACGTTAACAAAAATTAAATCTTGGGAACGCAGGCGATCAATCAAATCTTGGCTAACTGTCGGGTACTGAACAGTAGTCTCTATAGCACCACGACCATCAGATGGATGGTCAACTTGATAAATTCTCGGTACTGAAACTGTAGTTAATGCACGAGTTGCTCTATTCCTAAAAGTATACGTAAAATTTAAAGGAACATTTAAGACTGTATAATTTCGGTACATTGGTATCCCATTAGCCATAGCGACACGGATTCTAACTGCGGGAACATCTTGTGAAATTACATCCTCAAAAATGGATACCGCGGGTTCAGACACGGGCAGTGCAGCATGGTATGGATATCCATTCGCGAAAAGTTCAGCACCATAACTTCTTTCACTTTCAAATGGGTCTAAATGGTAATCAAGTGTAAGTGTATTTTCTAGAGACAAGTTGAGTCCTTCAAATCTCGCATTCCGATCTCTAGTAAATTCGTAAGCATTTCTTGGAACACCACCATAAAGGAAATACACCGAAGTGTCTTGCCCGGGACGAATTACAACAGAAGTGCGAAAACGCCTTGTTGCATTTAGAAAAATTCTAGACTCAGGGTCAGAAGGGTCTGGTAAACTATAAATGAACTCGGCATTCGCCCATATATATATACTATAAGGGCTTCGACTACTAGATAAAGTTCGAGCGTCTACGCCAAGCCTCATAACATCTCGACCATCTTCAGTTTGAGTTTGCATTAGGGAAATAATCGGAACTCCAATAGTCGGAATATCTTCGTCATCGGCCCAAGAAATAAAGCATACCGCCATATTTAATAGCAAAAGGATCATTGATTTTATTTTTTTCATGTTTTTGTTTTTTAATTACTGTTTCTGAAGCATTGGTTTACTGTTTTTTCTATTATGGGCACTTTGGATAAAGCGTTTTTTCGGCGTAACCCGATTGTAAATTATTAATTTTCAATTCGGGGAAACTTCAGTAAAAAGTGTATTATTTAAAGTGCCATTCAGAACCAAAAAATACGTATTTAGACTTAAATGAGCATTGCAATCATTTTTAAAAAACTTAAACTTCTATAAATACCTTTTTGATAATTATTTAATTCGTATTGTTACGGCCAGCACCGATCCACTTACGCTATCCATTATCCTAAATCCCGCAGTTGAAGTTCACGGGGCGGGTTGAGGGAGCCAGTCATCGGGATTGAGAGGGTTGAGCCAGCACAGATAGCGCTCGAAGGTTTGCTGGGGGTCCAACTGCGGCGCGATTGAGGCGAGCCAGCGCTGAAGCCTTTGGTAGGAGAGGCTTATCGCGGACCACCATTTGTCGCCGACGCTCAGTTTGAGGGTTTTTTGCCGGCCGGTTTCGACGAGTTTGGCCGGCATGACCAGCAGGTCGTCGCGGCTTGTGATCGCTTCCCGGTGACAGCCCTCTTCCTTGAGCACGCGCACGAACAGGCTCCACAGGTTGTAGGTCAGCAACAGCAGCCGGGCGGCGGTTTCGCTGACCACGCCCTTGCCGCTGCAAAAGCCGGAAAACCCCCACTGATTCTTCAGCTCGTCGAAGACGTTCTCCGCGTCGCCGCGTTTGCGATACGTCAGCACGATCTGCGCGGGCGTAGCCTGCCCGGCGTCCAGATCGGTCACGTAGGCGCAAAGCTCCTCTTGGTCGGCGCCCCAAAACACATCCTGCGGCGAGCGACAAGGATAAGGGACAGGTTAATTGCAATGCTGGTTAATTGCAATGCTAACAAACCACGGCCAGACACCTGTGGATCGCCAGCCCCCCGGCGAGTACGTTGAGAATTGGCATTATTGAGGCTACCATGAGCAGAGCATCAAAGCGCTTCGCTTCCTGATGGGCTATCTTGTTCTCGGGCTGGCATGCCATGTATCGGAGTGCATTGGACAAACAAAAGCGGGAGCCAAAACAGATGCACCGCCCGCAGCCGCTCAGACTGCGGACCCCAAAACCGACCCCAATAATTTCGCCAACTATGCCGATATCCTGGCGAAGTGGCCGCCCGAAATCGCCGCCGCCGCACTAACGCTCTCGGAAAGACCTCAGGAAAAATGGTCCTGGATTTACGTGAATGTTAACGAAGATGAAACGGAAGAAATCCGCTGGGATCCTTCCCTTCCCCCCGCCGGGCGCAGTGTTTTGCTCAACAAAAACGGTGCTCCAGCCACAGCCAAAGAGAAAGCCGCGCACGCCGAGAAAATGGAAAAATCCCTCAATCGACGCTCCACCACCCCTGCCGCCAGCCGTCTGGCCCGCACGCGCGCCTGGCTGGAGACGCTGGAGTTTCATCTCGTCGAGGATACCGCGCTCAGCTCGACCTGGCGGGTGGTATCCCGTGACGAAGACTTCGATGATCTACCCGTGCGAGACCGCATCCGCAACCGGGTGTTGGCGGCGCTGCAGAGCCGTATCGTTGTCAGCAAATCCCCTCCAGGATTCCTGGAGATCTCGATGAAAAACAAGGGAGATATACGCGCTTACTTTTCCGTGCACCTGCGTGAAGTGGATATCCTGCTCCGGAATGCCCGTCTGCCGGGCACCAATCACTTTTTCCCAGTCGAGCTCAGGGGTAAAGTGCGTGGACGCTATCTCTTGCTCGGCAATATCGACACGGCCTGGAGCACGACGTTTCGAAGCTATGCACTTGCGAAGCCAGACGCGCCTGAACCGACCAAGCCCGATGACGTGAACGCCACGACCATGCCGAGTAACGACCCCAGCCAAACCACGGACAACCGAAAGCCGGCAAAAATGTAACCCCTGATTTTCGCCAGGCTTACTTGCGGATATGGTAACCCGCCGCCGTGAGATCGGCCTGCACTTTGGTAAAGGCGGCATTGACCTCGTCGTCGGTCAGGGTGCGATCGGGGGCGCGGAAGGTCAGCGCGTAGGCCAGGCTTTGCTGGCCCTCGGGCACACCTTTGCCGGTGTACACGTCGAACACTTCGACGCTCTCCAGTGCGAAGGCGGCTCCGGCGGCGGCGCGGGCGTGCTTGGCGATCACCTTCTGTACTTCGCTCGCGGGCGTGGTCGCGGGCACTACCACGGCGAGGTCGCGCAGGGCGGCGGGTTGCAGGCTGAAGGGCTTAAAACTACGGCGTTCGGCGTCTGCCGTGACCTTCTCCGATACAATGGCAAAGAATCCGGCGTAAACCTTGCCGGTGATGCCAAGGGCCTTGAGGTGGGCGAGGTCCACCAGGCCAAAGGTCGCGGTCCAGCCGTGCTGAATGTTGCCCGCCGTGGCGGCGTGGCCGGTCTGCCAGCCTTGGGCGGGCGCGGCGACAAGAGCGGTGGGCTGGCGGTCCAGCTCGATGCCGGCGAAGGCGGCAATGATCGCGGCCTGGCGCTTGGCGGTGTAGAAATCCGCCGCCTCACGCGGGCGCCAGCTGCGTTCGCCCGTCTCTTCGGCGATCACAAAAGCGGCGGCCACGCACTCGGAGAGCTGGCCGTTGCGCTCCAGGAATACGCGTCCGGTCTCGAAAAGGCGCGAGGCCGGGACGCCGCGCGATTGGTTGAGTTTGAGGGAATCGAGCAGGCCGCCGACCAGGGTGGAGCGGAGATGGGACTGGTCCTCGACGAAGGGGTTGGCGAGGGCGAGCGCGGCGGTCTGGGCGGCGGTGGCCCAGGCGGCGACTTCCTTGGCGGGGCGCAGGGTGTAGTTGACGCATTCGTTAAAGCCCTGGCCGACGAGGGCGGCGGCGACGTTGCGGTTGAAGAGCACGATCGGGTCGTCGTTGCCCACCAGGCCGGGCGACTGGATGACGGAGGTCGGGATCTTTTCGGTGCCGTAGAGGCGCACGACTTCCTCGACCAGGTCGATGGGGCGGTCGAGATCATCGCGCCAGCTGGGAATGGAAAAAGTCCAGGCGGGGCCGCGTTTCTCGGTGGGGGTTTCGTCGGTGACGACGAGTTCGAGGGATTCGAGGGCGGCGCGCATCTCGTCGGCGGGAATCTCGAAGCCCAGTTTTTCGTTAATATAGGCCGGGGTGACGGTGATCTCGCGTTCCCAAGGAATGGTCGAACCGATGCGGTGGATGGGGCCGGCAACCGCGCCGCCGGCGTGGGCAAGCACGAGGTCGATAAAGCGGTGGGCGGCCTCGTCGAGCGAATGCACATCGACGCCGCGTTCGTAGCGGTAGGAGGAGTCGGAGGCGAGGCCGAGGCGCTTGCTGGTAATGCGCACGAACTGGCGTTTGAAGAACGCGACTTCGAGAACGAGGTCGGTGGTGTCGTCGGAGACGCCCGAGTTGGCCGAGCCCATGATGCCGGCGATCACGACGGGATGCTGGGCGTCAGTGATGACGAGCATGCCGGCGGCCAGGGTGCGCTCTTTGCCGTCGAGGGTGGTGATCTTTTCGCCTTCGGCGGCGTGGCGCACGATGATCTGGGCACCGGAGAGTTTGCGGGCGTCGAACGCGTGCACGGGCTGGCCGTATTCGAGCATCACGTAGTTGCCGATATCGACGATGTTGTTGATCGGACGCAGCCCCACGGCGGTGAGGCGGCGTTGCAGCCAATCGGGTGAGGGACCTACTTTTACGCCGGTGATCACGGTCGCGGTGTAGAGCGGACAATCCAACGGAGCATCGACCCGGACGGATTTGAGCAAATCAACCCGCGGATCGGCGGAAATAGCGGCGGGGGTGAAGCTGACGACGGGGTAACGGAGCTCTTTTTTGAACCACGCGGCGAGCTCGCGGGCGACGCCGAGGTGGCTGAGGGCGTCGGGGCGGTTGGGGGTGATCTCGATGTCGAAAACCACGTCGCCGGCGGGCAGGATGGCGTTGATCGGCGTGCCGACCTCCGGCGTGCCGGAGAGGAGGAGCAGGCCCTGCGAATCCTCGGCGAGGGTGAGCTCCTTGGCCGAGCACATCATGCCCGAAGAGGGCTGGCCGCGGACCTTGGCCTCCTTGATCACGAAGTCGCCGGGTAGGACGGCGCCGGGCAGGGCGACGGGCACGCGGTTGCCGACGGCGCAGTTGGGCGCGCCGCAGACGATGGTGCGCACGCCGCCGTGGGCGGAGCCGACATCGACAGTACAGACGGAGAGCTTGTCGGCGTTGGGGTGTTTGTCGCGGGTGAGGATGTGGCCGACCACGACGAGGTTAAAGGCGGGTGCGCCGGTGCGGAGGACCTGCTCGACCTCAAAGCCGAGGAAGGTGATGGCGCGGGAGATGTCGTCGTCGGAGACGCCGGAGAGATCCACGTAGTCTTGAAGCCAGGAGCGGGAGAGTTTCATGCGTAGAAGTAGCGAGGTGTGAGTAGCGGGTAGCGAGAGGGCGGCGACCTAAGTTAGTCGGAGCATTCGATGCCGTTGATGTAGGCTTGGAGGAGGCGGGCGATCTCATCGAGATCAGCCTGAAGCGCGCGGGTGTCGGCGTAGCCGAGATCGTGGGCGAGTATGAGGTGATAAACACATTCATCGGCGGAGGCCTGGCCGATATTGTAGTAGCGGATTTTGTCAGCCTTGGAGCGCTTGCGAAAGCCCTCTACTATGTTGGTGGGCGTGCTGGATGCGGCGCGGCGAAGCTGCGATGTAAGACCGTAAATCTCTTCGCGCGGGAAAGATTCAGTGAGCTTGTAAATAGCGAGGGTGAAAGCGTGAGCTTTTTGCCAGACGAGCAGGTCGCGGAAAGACTGGGACTTTTCACGGGCCATGGTCGGATTGGGTTAAATGTGGGTTGGGATTTCGGGTTTGAGATGCTCGCTACTCGCTACTCTCCACTCGCTACTTCCCGTCAGTTTGGTTCAGGCGAATTGGCGCAGGAAGCGCACGTCGTTCTGATAGAAATAACGAATATCATCGATGCCGTAGAGCAGCATCGCGAGGCGCTCCAGGCCCATGCCGAAGGCGTAGCCGCTCCAGACTTCAGGGTCGTAGCCGACGTCCTTGAACACGATGGGGTCCACCATGCCGCAGCCGCCGATTTCGATCCAAGGCTTATTGACCTTGGGTAGATGCGTCGCGCTCAGGTCCACCTCGAAGCTGGGCTCGGTGTAGCCGAAATAGTGGGGACGGAAACGCGTCTTGGTGTCTTTGCCGAGCAGGGAGGCGAAGATGTAGTCGAGCAAGGCCTTCAGGTCGCGCACGGTGACGTTTTTGTCCACGTAGAGACACTCGAGCTGATGGAAATTGGCCGAGTGTGTGGCGTCGGTGGTGTCGCGGCGATAAACGCGGCCGGGCGAGACGATGCGGATGGGCGGCTGGCCCTTGAGCATGGTGCGGATTTGCACCGAGCTGGTGTGGGTGCGGAGCAGGTATTTCTCGTCGGCCGACTTTTTGGAAACGTTGCCAAAACGGGCGGTCTCGGGCAGGTAAAACGTGTCCTGGGCGTCGCGCGCGGGGTGGTCGGCGGGAGTGTTGAGCGCGTCGAAGCAGTAATACTCGGTCTCGACCTCGGGGCCCTCGACGACGGTGAAGCCGACCTTGCGCAGGATGCGGGTCATCTCCTCGCGCACGAGGGTGAGCGGATGGTGGGTGCCGAGGCCACGATCAGGCGAAGGCAAGGTGGGATCCACGGGGGGACCGAGGCGGGAGGAGAGTTCGGCGGCCTCGATGCGGGCGAGGGCGGCGTCGAGGTGGGCCTGGAGCGCGGTCTTGGCCTCGTTCACCAGTTTGCCGACCACGGGCTTCTGTTCCTTGGGCACGGAGCCCATCTGCTTCATGAGCGCGGTGAGCTCGCCATTGGGGCCGACGAAGCGGGCCTTGGCGGCCTCGAAGTCGGGGCGGGCGGCGAGGGCCGGAAGTTCGGCGGCGGCTTTGGCGAGGAGGGCGGCGAGTTGGTCTTGCATGGAAGAACGGAGAGCGGGGAGCAAGGGGCGGGGAGCCGGAAGGGAAAAGGATAAACGCGGGCAAAAAAAAGAGGACGGCGCCTTGTTGAAAGGCCCGTCCTCCGGGGACTGAAAGGAGGCGAGCCGATGCGGGCTCGCGTTAGATGGGGGCTGTTTAGGCGGCCTTGGCGGCGACCTTGGCCTTCAACGCGTCCTGGGCTTTGACAACCAGGCCGGTAAAGGCGACCTCGTCGCGGATGGCGAGGTCGGACAGGACCTTGCGGTCGAGCTGGATGTTGGCGGCCTTGAGACCTTCGATGAGACGGCTGTAGCTGATGCCATTGGCACGAGCGGCTGCGTTCAAACGAATGATCCAAATGGAGCGGAAGTCGCTCTTCTTCTTGCGGCGGGCACGGAAGGCGTAGAGCCAGGCGTGATGGACGGCTTCTTTCGCATAGCGGAAGAGCTTGGATTTGTTACCGAAGTAACCTTTGGCGTAACCGAGGACCTTCTTCCGGCGACGGCGGGAAGCGGCGGCATTTGTGGCACGAGGCATGTTTTTAGTTTCCTATGTTTGGGCCGACGGGTCGTCTCGTTAGGATCACCCGTCTGGCGGTTTTGGTTGGTGTGCGACGCTGTAGGTTTAGTTACAGGCCGAACGGGAGACAGCGCTTGAGCGGCTTGGCATGGCCTTCGGCCACGAGCTTGTCTTTGGAGGCACGGCGTTTGGACTTCGTGCTCTTCGCGGCAAGCAAGTGACGGAAACCAGGCGTGCGACGCACGAGCTTACCTTTGGCGGTCAGCTTGAAGCGCTTGGCGACGGACTTCTTGGTCTTTTGCATGGGTGGGAGGTGAGAAAGCAGAGCGCGGGCGCGGGAGAAGCAAGGGCAAATTCGGGCTGAACGCACTTTTCTCGAAAACGGCATTGACAGTGCGTCCCGCTCTTGGACTTTCCTCCACTCCCGTTTTGGTTTCCTAGCTCAATGGTAGAGCAGTTGACTCTTAATCAATTGGTTCCGGGTTCGAGTCCCGGGGGAACCACCACTTTACGGCTTGGCCACTAACTGGTTAGGCCGCGTTCTTTCCGAGGTTTATGTTGATTTCGCGACCCGATTGTGTCGCCGGTGTAGCTCAATGGTAGAGCACCTGTTTTGTAAACAGGCGGTTGCGGGTTCGAGTCCAGTCGCCGGCTCCAATCGCCAGTCCAAATCCTCGCGATACATAACCCAGTTTTCCCTTACTGCTCGATGGTGTAATGGTAGCACAAGCGCGGCACCCGCAGGCTCTTCGTTGTTCAATTGGTGGAGGTGGCGGGAATTGGCGCCGCCTCGGGCGGTGCGCTTGACACCCGCGATGGAGCGCACAGCGCGCGCACGCGGCTCGATTCCCGCCCGCGCCGTCACAAAAAAACCTGCGAGCGCCTTTCGGCACCCGCAGGCTCTTCGTTGTTCAATTGGTGGAGGTGGCGGGAATTGAACCCGCGTGCCCCTGGCCTTCGCGCATGGCGTCTACCCTTATAGTGCCGTTTTAAATTCGCCGACACCCCGCGACTGCACGCGCAATGGTGTTAACTAACCCCCGGATCGAAGATACGGCGCCCACACCGCGGGTGGCTCTGGGCGCTATGTCCACTGGTCGTCGATCACGTCAGCTAGTGGACGTCACTGGGCGATCGTCACTGCACTTAGGCAGCGAGGGGCATTTCTTCGAAGGTGCCGTTTATTTTGTTTTGAAGGAATTTATAACGCGAGACCGTCACTCGCGAAGGGCAGCCGTGCACTCCAACCAAGGGTCGAATCCAGAACACCCCCGAAATAAGCTTTTCGGTGATTTTCCGAGACCGAGCTTATGCCCGATCATGCCGGTGATCTGAAAGAACAAGCCGTCACCGTCGTCGCGTCCGCTCCCGATTGCAAGCCCCACGCTTTCTCGCGCACTTGCTCGCGCAGTTTAACCCGGCACAATCAGACACGTATTTTTTGCAAGATTGGCCATTGTCGCCGGCCAAGCCTTCGGAGTGAATACGCGCTTATGTCGTCCGCCGCCCCCACTCCCGCCTCTCACGCAGAAGAGAAGTTCTCCCTGACTTTGTTTGTCGCCACCGTGGTCGGCATGCTCGCCCTTATCGGAGGTATATTCTGGTTAATCGCTCCCGCTACGCTGTGGGACGCCCAGTGGTCACCGCCTTGGTGGGCCTTCGTCGCCGCATTTTTAGCCGTCACGTTGTTCAATGCCTTCTTCGAGTTCTTCCTTCACCGCTACGTGCTGCACAAACCGGTCCTGAGCTTCCTTAGCCATTTCTACCGCCAGCACACTTTGCACCACAGCCTCACCCGCATCACCCGCCGCCGCACTTCCTCAGGCCGTGAGCTGCCCTACGTGGAAAACATCTACCCGATCACCCAGCCCGAACAGCATGAGGCCTCGTTTTTTCCTTGGTTTACCCTGCCGGTCTTTGCCTTGGTCGTCACCCCTTTGCTGATCGCGCTAAACTGGCTGTTCCCTTCCTTGCCCTGGTTCTCCGCCGGCTTTGCCGCCTTGGCCGCTTCGCTCGCGCTTTATGAGATTTTCCACGCCATCGAACACTGGGCCTTTGAAAAATGGGCGCCGCTCATCGAGAACCGTTACTTCGGCTGGGCCTGGCGTCACATCTACAGCTTCCACCTTCGCCACCACGCCGTGATCGATTGCAACGAAGGCATCTCCGGCTTCTTCACCTTCCCGGTCGCCGACTTGGTTTTTGGCACCTGGATCAACCCCAAAACCCTCTACGTGGACGGCGGCGGCTGGGAACCCAAGGACTTCCACAGCCCGCGTCCCTGCGCGTTCATCCGCTGGTGCGACGCCACCTGTGACCGAATCGTGCAAGCCCGCCGTAAACAAGCACGCAGCTAAGCTCCCCGAGGCGTCCGCACGCCCTTTTGTTCTCAACGTTTTCGGTTAAAAACCGGCTTGGTTTCAGCTCCCGCCGGGACAATTCATTGCTTTTCCAAATATGAAAATCTGCTGCATCGGCGCCGGTTATGTAGGTGGCCCCACCATGGCCATGATCGCGTTCAAAGCCCCCGATATCACGGTCACCGTCGTGGACATGAACACCAAGCGCATCGCCGCCTGGAACTCCGACACCCTGCCCATCTACGAGCCCGGTCTGGATGACATCGTCAAAGCCGCCCGCGGCCGGAACCTGTTTTTCTCCACCGATGTAAAGGGCGCGATCGCCGCCGCCGACATCATCTTCGTCTCGGTCAACACCCCGACCAAAACCTACGGCGTCGGCGCCGGTCGCGCCGCCGACCTGCGTTACATCGAGTCCGTGGCCCGCACCATCGCCGAGGTCGCCACTTCGCCGAAAATCATCGTCGAGAAGTCCACCATCCCGGTGCGCACCGCCACCACCATTCAGGAAATCCTCGCCGCGCAACCCAGCGCCGCGAAATGCCAGGTTCTCTCCAACCCCGAGTTCCTCGCCGAGGGCACGGCCATGGCCGACCTCGCCAATCCCGATCGCGTGCTGATCGGCGGCGAACGCACCCCTGAAGGCGAAAAGGCCATCGAAACCCTCGTCTCGGTTTACGCCCGCTGGGTCGCGCGCGACCGCATCATCACCACCAACCTGTGGTCCTCCGAGCTCTCCAAACTCGTCGCCAACGCCTTCCTCGCCCAGCGCATCTCCTCGATCAACGCCATCTCCGCCCTCTGCGAAGCCACCGGCGCCGACGTGGACGAAGTCGCCCACGCCATTGGCAAAGACTCCCGCATCGGCCCCAAGTTCCTCAAAGCCTCGGTCGGCTTCGGCGGTTCCTGCTTCCAGAAGGACGTGCTCAATCTCAGCTACCTCAGCGAACACTTCGGCCTGCCGGAAGTTTCCCGCTACTGGGAGTCCGTGATCACCATGAACGACTGGCAGAAACACCGCTTCGCCGCCAAAATCGTTAAAACCCTTTTTAACAGCGTGGCGGACAAACGCATCGCCGTACTCGGGTTCGCCTTCAAAAAAGACACCAACGACACCCGCGAATCCGCCGCCATCAGCGTCTGCCGCGACCTCATCACCGAACACGCCGACGTGGTGGTTTACGATCCCAAGGTCCCCGCCGAAATGATTCGCGAAGACGTCCTCGGCAAAGACGCCCCCGCCAATCGCCGCCTCACCATCGCCACATCCGCTCTCGAGGCCTGCGCCGGCGCCCACGCCATCGCCATCCTCACCGAGTGGGACGAATTCAAGACCCTCGACTACGCCGCCATCCTCGCCGCCATGCCCAAGCCCGCCTTCCTCTTCGACGGCCGCAACATCACCGACCTCGCCAAACTCCGCGCCCTCGGCTTCCGCGCCTACGGTATCGGCAAGTAAGTCCGTAAAAAAGCCGCCTCGTCTTTGACGGAGGCGGCCAACGCTGCCGGACCGGGAGCAGTCCCCGGCCCGTCCGTGATAAAAAATCAGGCGCGACCCATATAGGAACCGTCGTCGGTCGAGACCTTGATCAGTTCGCCTTCCTTGATGAACAAGGGCACGCTCACGACCAAACCGGTTTCCAGTTTTGCCGGCTTTTGCACGTTGGAAGCGGTGTCACCCTTCACACCGTCGGCACTCTCAACGATCTTCAAAACCACCGAGGTCGGCAGCTGGATGGTCAAGGGCTTTTCATCGACGTAGAGCACTTCCACTTTGCCGTTGGCCGTGAGGTAATTCTTCGTGTCGCCGATGAGGGAAGCCGGCAGTTCGATGGTCTCAAAGGTCTCCGGATCCATGAACGCGAAGGTGTCGCGATCTGCGTAGGAGAACTCCAGGGTCTTGTGCTCGGTGGGCAACACTTCGATCGTGTCGGTGGAGGCGAAACGCTGGTCGAGCGCCTTGCCATAACGAAGATTGCGCATCTTCACCTGCACGAACGCGCGCAGATTTCCTGGCGTGCGATGTTGGGTTTCCATGACGAGATGGGGCTCGCCGTTGAATTTAATGACTTGGCCTTTGCGGATGTCGTTGGCGGAGGGCATGGCGTTAAGCGGATGGGGACGGTGTGTGTAACAGGTTAAAAGGTTAAGGCGTAGCCCTCGCGCAGGGGGCGAGTCAAGGGCGGTGTCCGCGCCGGCCCGATCTCGACAAAGCACCGCGGGCAAAAATCCAAAAACCTTTTGCCCCGCCCGACCTCCGCCCCTCATCTCCTCGGCCTCCATGCTCGATACTGTGACCCATCTCGGCGAAACGCTGCACCGCTGGCGCGTTGGTAGCTCCACTTACCTCGCCTGCCCCGAACGCGGGGCACGTCTCATGAACTGGAATCTAGCCCTGGCAGACGGCACCATTCGCGACGTCATCCACTGGCCGGAAAACGCCACTTTCGAGAACTTCGCCAGTGTGCGCGGCGGGAACCCGATCCTCTTTCCGTTCAACGCCCGAACCTTCGATCAAGGCGAGATCCACCGCTGGCGCACCCCAGGCGGCGAAAAACTCCCCATGCCCATGCACGGCCTCGCCCGCCAGGGCCGCTTCGCCTTGGAGCACGCCGACGTCTCGGGATTCTCCGCCCTGTTCCAACCCGACGCCGCCGCGCTCGCCGCCTACCCCTACGCCTACGAATTCCGCGTCAGCTACCGCTTCGGCCCCGCCTCGCTAACCTGCGAGTTTGACCTGAAAAACCTCGACGCCCGCCCGCTACCTTGGAGCGCCGGCCATCATTTTTATTTTACCGCTCCCTGGGAACCTGGACGCACCCGCGATGACTACCGGCTGGAAATGCCCGCGACCCGCCACCTGCGCCAAAACCTTAGCGGACAACTCGTGCCCGGCCCCGCCCTTCCCACCGCCGCCTCCTTGGCCAATCCCGATTGGATCGACACCTTTCACCTCGGCCTCACCCGCCCCACCGCCACCCTCGCGCCCGCCACCGGAGACCGCGCCGGCGCGATTCAAATAAGCCTCAGCCTCGACAAGAAAAGCCCGCCCCCGCCCGACGCCACCTTTGTCACGTGGTCGGCCTCGCCCGATGCTCCTTTCTACTGCATCGAACCCTGGATGGGACCGCCCAACGCCCCCGAGACCGGCGTGGGTCTGCATCTTGTTCCACCCGGGAAAACCCAAAGCTTCATCGTCGAGGTCGCGCTCGCCACCTGATCGAATCGCGCTTCACTTCCGTCGAACCCTCACCCAACCCACGCGCCATGAACGGCCTCCTGCCCACCATCCAACCACCCTTCGCCACCCTCGCCTTTATCGAGGGCATCGGAGGCATGGAAATGATGCTCGTGGCCGTCATCGGCCTCCTGCTTTTCGGTGGCAAAGGCCTGCCCGACATGGCCCGCACGATCGGCAAAGCAATGCGCGAGTTCAAAAAAGCCACGGCCAACATCGAAACCGAAGTGAAGCGCGTCATGGAAGAGGAAACCGTAACGCCCCCCGCCCCGCGACCCGCTCCTCCCGCGAGCATACCCCGCCCCATTGAAGCCCTGGAGCCACCACCGGCACCCGCTCCGGGGTCCAGCCCCACTCCGGTTGCCAGCTCTCCTCTGCCCCCAGCTCCCGCCTCGCCCCCGCCACGCTCTACTTACTAGCTCTACTAGCTTACTAGCTCTACCAGCTTTTCTCGCTCCTAGCTCCCATGCCGCTCCCACTTCTCTACGGTGCCCTCATCGGCCTCGCCCAGTTATTCGCCACCCTGGTCGTTTTCGCCCTGGGTAAACATCAGACGGCCGAGGGCATGGCCTCCGCCCAGATGCCCGAAAGCCTGATCGGGTTTATCCTGCTCATGGTCGTAGTGTCCTTCGCCCATCGCTCCGCCAAAAAAACCATTTCGCAAGGCGGCCCCCTGCCCTTTGGCGCGGGTGCCAAGTTCGCCGTCGCGACCGGCCTGGTCGGCGGCATCGTAACCGCCATCGGACAATACCTCTACCTCGCGTTTATCAACCCCAGCCTGCGCACCCTGCAACAAGGCCTCATCGTCGAACGCGCCAAGGACCAACTCGCCAAACTCTCCCCCGAAGAAGCCGCCCAGGTGATGCAGAAAATCGAATACGCCACCTCCGCCACCGCCCGCGGCGTCGTTTACGGCGTAAACACCTTCCTCTTCGCCACCCTGCTGGGCATCGCGTTCGCCATGATCTTCCGCGCCTCCGTCCGCCGCGATCTCCAATACAAGCCGTCCGCCTAATCCGTCGAATCCGCCCCCCCCGCACATCGCGGACAGAGCGCCAGTTGCGCCCAAGCCGAGTCTGGCGTAAACATGACCGGTTATGTCCGTCGCCACCGCACCCGCCCTCCGCTCCGAACGCACCATCCTGCTCACGCTGGCGGCGGTGCAGTTCACCCACATTCTGGACTACATGATCATGATGCCCCTCGGAGCGGGGCTCATGCGGGAATTCGAACTCTCACCCGCGCAATTCAGCCACCTCGTCGCCTTCTACGGAGGCGCCGCCGCCATCGCGGGTATAATCGGCGGCTTCTTCCTCGACCGCGTGGACCGCAAACACGCCCTCCTCTGGCTCTACTCCGGCTTCGGCCTGGCCACCCTCGCGTGCGCCCTCGCGCCTTCGCACCACGCCCTGCTCGCCGCCCGCCTCCTCGCCGGAGCCTTCGGCGGTTTGGCTGGCGCGGTCGTCGTAGCCACCGTCGGCGACGTGGTACCGCCCGAACGACGCGGACGCGGCTTCGCCATGGTCATGTCCGCCTTCCCGCTCGCCTCCATTGCCGGCGTGCCCCTCGGCCTCACCCTGGCCAACCGCTTCCAATGGCACGCTCCGTTTTTCCTGCTCGCCGCTCTCTCCATCCCCATCCTCCTGGCCATCACGCGCAACCTGCCCTCTCGCCCGCCGCTCACGCTCACCGGCCCGCGCCCCCACCCCTTTCGCGCCATGCGCGACCTCCTGGCCGAACGCGTCCACTGGCGCGGCTTCGCCGTCACCGCCGCCCTGATTTTCAGCGGAGGCTGCGTCATCCCGTTCATGGCCCCTAGCATGATCGCCAACGTAGGCCTGACCGAAAACCAGCTCCCCTTCGTCTATTTCTTTGGCGGGCTAGCCACCTTTGCCTCCACCCGCTGGATCGGCCAACTCACCGACCGGCACGACAAACTCCACGTCCTCGCCGCCATCACCGTCCCGGCAATTGCCGCCGTGCTCGTTCTCACCCGCCTCGGCCCCGCTCCACTGCCGCTCGTTCTCGTGGTTACCACCCTGTTCTTCGTCGGAATGTCCGGACGCTTCGGCCCGGCCACCGCGCTGGTGGCCAACTCCGTCGCCCCGCGCTTTCGCGGTGGCTTCATGAGCCTCAACTCCGCCATCCAGCAAGGCGTGGGCGCGCTCGCCAACCTCGCCGGCGGCGCCCTCGTGTGGAGCGACGCCGCCAACCACCTCTACGGCTACGAACACGTGGGCCTGCTCGCCACCGCCGCCTTCCTGCTCACCCTCGTCCTAGCCCACCGCCTGCGCGCCGCCGCCCCCCACGCCGCCACCAACGCACCCATACCCGCCGCCGCCGTCGCCGGCGACTGATCCTTTCCGTTTGCCGCCCCTCCAACGCCCAACACCTTTACCACCATGATCGAAACCATCAAAAAAACCCTCCTCGCCGGCGTCGGAGCCGCCGTCATCACCAAGGAAAAAGTCCAGGACGCCCTCGATGACTACGTGCGCCAAGGCAAAATCAAGGCCGACGACGCCCGTATCATCGCCGAAAAAATCGCCGAGCGCGGCCGCCGCGAATTCGAAGAGCTCGGCCACCAAGCCTCCGCCAAGGCCGCCGAGTTATTCAACAAACACGACACCGCCGTCACCGCCCGCCTCGCCGCTCTCGAAGCCCGAGTCGCCGCCCTCGAAGCCGCCTCCTCCGCGCCCGCCTCCGCTCCGACCCGCAACCAAGAGCCCTGAAAGACCAAAGTAGCGGGTAGTGGGTAGCGAGAAGCGAGAAGGCGGAATAAACCAACTCCTGCTTCCCCTGCCTGGAACCTCCTCGCTCCTCACTCCTCGCTCCTCGCTACTTCGCCTCCGTGACTCCCTTCAACCTGCTCGCCCACGCCGTCCGAGCGAAGGAGATCATCGCCGTAGCCGCCCGCTGCGGATTCAGCGAACTGCTCGACCAACTCGAACTGCCCGCCGGCTTTTGGCAGCGCTTCATTCCGCGCCCCGCCAAACGCCTTCCCGCCTACGTCCGTATTCGCACCGCTCTGGAGGACCTCGGTCCCGCCTTCATCAAAGCCGGGCAGCTTCTCAGCATGCGGCCCGACGCCCTGCCCCCCGCGCTCATCTTCGAACTGCGCAAACTGCGCAACAACGTCGCCACCCTGCCCTTCTCAGAGATGCGCCCCGTGCTCGAGGATGCTCTCGGTCGGCCGCTCGCCGAGGTGTTTTCCGAATTCGACGAAAAACCCGCCGCTTCCGCCTCCCTCGCCCAAGTTTACTTCGCGACTCTGCACGACGGCCGCGAAGTCGCGGTTAAAATCCAGCGCCCCGGCCTGCGCAAACTCGTCGAGACCGACCTCGCCCTGCTCGGCTTCTTCGTCAACCAGCTCCACGAACGCATCGAAACCCTACGCCCTTACGACCTGCCTGCCGTGGTCGCCGAAGTGAGCGCAGGGGTGCTGCGAGAATTGGATTTCACCTACGAAGCGCGCAACCAGCGCTTCTTCACCGCCACCAACCCCAACCCCGAACACGTCTTCGCCCCGGAAATCTACGAAGAATTCTCCAGTGAATGCGTGCTCGTCATGCAACGCATCGTAGGCCGCCCGGTGGATTCCAGCGGCCTCGCCCCCGAAGCCGCCCGCGCCCTCGCCCGCGCCGGCGCGGCCTCCCTCTTTCACCAAGTGCTTGTAGCCGGTTTTTTCCACGCCGACCCCCACGCGGGCAACGTGCTCGTCACCGCCGACGGCCGCCTTTGCTTCCTCGACTGGGGCCTGGCCGGACACTTAACCCGCCGCCTGCGCCACGCCCTGGCCGACCTCTTTCTCGCCGCCGTGGATCAGGACGCCGAACGCATCGTGCAAATCGCCGCCGAGCTCGGCAGCCCCGCCGGCCGCGCCGATCTCCGCTCCATGGAGCGCGACGTCACCCTCGCCCTGCGCGAAGATTTTAACCGCGCCATCGGCCAGGTAAACCTCGGCCGCGCCATGTTGAAGCTTCTGTTCATCTTCGGCCGTAACGGCATCTCCATTACCAGCGACTACTCCCTCATGGCCAAGGCCGTGCTCTCCATTGAGGAAGTCGCCCGCTCGCTCGACCCCGAATTCGACCTCAAACGCTCGGCCCGCCCCGTTCTGGTGCAGCTCCAAAAGGACCGTGTCGGCCCGCGCGCCATCCTGCGCGATACCCGTGCCCTGCTGCGCACCACGCTCGGCGGCCTGCGCGATTTGCCCGCCGAGCTGCACCGCATCATCCGGCGCATCGAACACGACGAACTCACGATCAAGTTCCAGCACCAAGGGCTCGAGGATCTGGACGACGCGCTCAAAACCTCGGCCAACCGTATCGCGCTCGGCTTTATCAGCGGCTGCCTGGTGATTGGCAGTTCTCTGATCGTGGCGGCCAAAGGCGGCGCGCTCAACCTGCTCGGCGGAAGCGGTTACGTCCTCGCCGCCGCCATCGCGGCCTACGTCGTTTACGGCATCTTCCGTGAAGGCCGCTAAACCCCGCTCCCGGCCCAGCCCAAGCTCCCCCGCGCTTTCCGCGGCGGCACCAACCCCTAAGTTATCCACACTGCCGGTGGGCCCGGAAAAGTGTAACCAAATTGGTTACACTTTTCCGGGCCCACCGGCGATTCTCGACATGCACTGGTTACTACGGCCAAGGTCGGCGGCATCGCATGTCTGCCGCCGTATCCCAGTCCGCACCCGCCAACGCCACCGCTTCTGCGTCCGATCCTTCGGCTGCTCGCTACACCCGCCCGGAACTCCTCGCGCCCGCCGGTGACTGGGAATGCGCCCGCGCCGCGGTGGAAAACGGCGCCGACGCCATCTTCTTCGGCCTCGAACGCTTCAACGCCCGCATGCGCGCCCACAACTTCACCGTGGCCGACTTGCCCGAACTCATGGCCTTTTTGCACCGCCGAGGCGTGCGCGGCTACGTCACCTTCAACACCCTCGTTTTCACCGACGAGCTGGCCGATGCCGCTGAATACCTGCGCAGCATCATCGCCTCCGGGGTGGACGCCGCCATCGTGCAGGACGTCGGCATCTGCCGCCTTATCCGACGCCTTTCGCCCGATTTCCCCATACACGGCTCCACCCAAATGACCGTGACCAACGACGCGGGCGTGGCCTTTGCGCGCGATCTCGGGGCCGAACTCGTCGTGCTTGCGCGGGAAAACTCGCTCAAGGAAATCGCCCACATCCAGGAAGCCCAGCGCGCCTCACTCACCCCCGGTCAATCTCCGCTTCCGCTGGAGGTCTTTGTCCATGGCGCGCTCTGCGTGGCTTACTCCGGTCAATGTCTCACCAGTGAATCGCTCGGCGGGCGCTCAGCCAATCGCGGTGAATGCGCCCAAGCCTGCCGCCTGCCCTATGAACTCGTATCCGACGGCGCGACGGTCGATCTCGGCGACCGCAAATACCTGCTCAGCCCGCAGGATTTGTCCGGCCTGGACGTGCTGCCGCAGCTCGTTCGCGCCGGAGTGGCCTCGCTCAAAATCGAAGGCCGCCTCAAATCCGCCGAATACGTCGCCAGCATAACTCGTACCTACCGTCAGGCACTGGACCGCGTGATGGCCGAACTATGCGGTGCCGACGCCCCACCGCCCTTCGATCCCGGCACGGCCAAATACGAACTCAACATGGCCTTTTCGCGCGGGCTTTACCCGGGCTGGTTCAACGGCGTGCAAAACCAGGAACTCGCCCACGGTCGCTTCGGCACCAAACGCGGCGTGTTACTCGGCCAAGTCGCCCGCGTCGGTTCCGACCACGTGACCATCAAACTCACTGCGCCCGCCAAGCCCGGCGACGGAATCGTCTTCGACGCCGGAAATCCCGCCAACCGCGAAGAGGGCGGACGCATTTATCAAATCTCCGCGCCCGACCCGCGCACCGGCGAAGTTTCCCTGCGCTTCGGGCACGGCGACCTCGATTTCAAAAAAATCCGCCCCGGACATCGCGTCTGGAAAACCAACGACCCCGCGCTCGACCGCGAGCTGCGCGCCACTTTCGCCGGCGACAAGATCCGCCACACCCGCCCCATTCACACCGAAGTACACGGCCACGCCGGCGCACCGCTCACCCTGATTCTCGACGACGGCGAAGGGCACGTCGTGCGCGAAGCCTCAATCCTTCCGCTTGAAACCGCCCCCGCCGATCAACGCCCGCTCACCACCGAGCGTCTGCGCGACCAACTCGGCCGGCTCGGCGGCACACCCTTCCACCTCGGCCAACTGGCCAACCACCTCGAAGGCGCGGTCATGCTCCCGACCAGCGAGCTCAACCGCCTGCGCCGCGACGCCGCCGCCCGCTTGGAACAACTTCGCGCCGCCCCCCGCAAATGGACGCTCACCGCGGACGCGGGAATGACCCATGCCCACTGTCCAATGCCCAAGGGCACGGATACGGCAGGCTCACCATCAGCTGAACCCCGGCTCATCATTTACGTTCGCGACTTTGCCCAGCTCGACGCCGTGCTCGCTGGCGACGTGCGCTTCGCCGACATCTACTGCGAGCTGGAAAACCCCAAACACTACCGCGAAGCCGTGC
This sequence comes from Verrucomicrobiota bacterium, assembly GCA_026398135.1. Lineage (GTDB taxonomy): Bacteria > Verrucomicrobiota > Verrucomicrobiia > Opitutales > Opitutaceae > IMCC26134_A. Next base: position 32,701 of record JAPLTN010000096.1, on the reverse strand, counting down.
AGCGCTTCCGCACCTGGCAGGCTTCCGCTGCCTTGGACATTGGTCATTGGTCATTGGTCATTCCGGGGGCTTCGCCCACGGCCCCGGCCATCTGGCTGGCCCCGCCACGCATCTACAAACCCACCGAGGAATGGATCCTCAAACAGGTCCTCGCCGCCGAGCCCGACGGCATCCTCGCGCGCAACCACGAGCACCTGCGCTTTTTCCCTGCCGCCGCGCCCCACCTGCGCCTGCGCGGCGATTTCTCGCTCAACGTCGCCAACCCGCTCACCGCCGAATACTACCTGACGCGCTACAAACTCGAACGCATCACCGCCAGCTACGACCTCAACCTCGCCCAGCTCGAATCGCTCTTGCAGGCCGCGCCCGCCGCCTGGTTCGACCTCACGCTCCATCAGCACATGCCGATGTTTCACATGGAGCACTGTGTCTTCTGCGCCTTCCTCTCGAAAGGGAAAGACTACCACGACTGCGGACGTCCTTGCGAAAAACACAAAGTCGCCCTGCGCGACCGCGTCGGCGCGCTGCTCCCGCTCAAGGCCGACGCCGGCTGCCGCAACACCGTTTTTAACCCTCGCGCCCAGACCGGTGCCGAGTTTGCCGATCGCCTGCTCGCCCTTGGAGCGCGCGAGTTCCGGGTCGAGTTTGTCGATGAGTCGCCCGCCGAAGTCCTGCGTACCGTGCGCGCCTACGAAAAACTCCTGCGCGGCGAAATCTCGGGCGCGGAGCTCTGGCGCGAATTGAAATTGCTCAATCAGATCGGGGTCACTCGCGGTCAGCTCGAAACCACGCCGCAGGTTATCTTCAAAAAACGCTGAGCATTTAAAATAAAACTCTAGCCTTAAAATGTAGGGCGGGGTGCGGCGACCCCGCCCTACATGCTAAAACGCATGGGCTAAATATTTAATTAAACTGCTCTAAACCTTCGCGTTACAACCGTGTGGCGGCCGGGATGCCGTAGAACTGAATCACCCTTGCCGTGGCCGCGTCCAGTCCGGGGGCGTCGAGGAGTATACGTTCCAATCCCTGACCGCGCATAAACTCGAAACGATGCACATCAGCCCCGGGCTCGGGCGCGCCCAGCGCCTCGACCAGGTCGGCGAGGGTGGCAATGGTGCGTCCGTTTACCTTGTCGAGCACGATGAAGCGCTCGTCTTGGTAACCGAGATTGAATACATCGGGCAGTACTCCGGTGAGCACCACGAGCGATTTACGTCCATCCGCTGTGTCCGAATACTGGTAATATTGAAGCCTCAGCGGCGCATACTTGCGCCAATCGTCACCCCAGCCCCGGAGGAAGGGTTGGGAGAGCGACTGAAAGACCAGACCGCCGGTCACGACGTAGGCCGGGGGGCGGTCAAAAGTTTCACGAGGCACCAGTTCCTCGGCGAAACTCGCGCGCGGTATGCGATAATTCACCGTCATTTCCTTTCCGCCGCGCAGGAGCTTTATGGGCAACACGTCCCCGGCGAAGTGGGTCCGGTTGGCCAGGTTTTCCAGCATGAGATGGCCAAAGTCCGGATCGAGGTAATCGCCCTCGATGTCGATCGGGGATCCATCGATTTCCAAAAGAATATCGCGCGGCTGTGGAGCGAAAGCCGGATCCTTCACGCGTCCAGCTTGGTGCACCACCGCGCCCCTGGGCGAACCCGCAAGGCCTAGTTCGGTGAGCAACTCGGGATTGCTGCCCGGCTGCCACGTAAAATCGAGATAACCCAGCCCGGTAAACTTCCCCAGGCGCTGGGCATCGAGCACGCGTTGAATGAAAGCCGCAGGCACCACGCCACAGGTCCGTCCGGTGGAGTACGTGGTGAGGCCAAGCACACGGCCGCGATGCGCCACCACCTCGGACCAGCCCAGTCCGGTGAGATCCGTGCTAATCTCCAACATCACGTGCGGGGCAAAACCGAGCACGCCTTCGCGCACCGTAAACTGGCCAAATTCAACCCGCCGGTTCTCAAGATTGCCGTCGCGCCAGCGCACGAGATCGAAATCCGGTCCTCGCGAAGCCTCGGAGGAAAGCTCGACCGGCTGTAAACCTTTCCAAAAGTCCGGAGCCTCCGAAGTGAGCAAGGCGAGATTGGACTGCGCGTCCCACCATTTCACGCGGGCGTCGAACCAGCGGCCGCGACCGCCTTTTTGGACCCGCACCAGCGTGTGGGTGGGCAGGTATTGCGCGGTGGTGAGCACTTCCCCGGGCGCGACGACCACACCCTGCTTGCGAATGGCCCGCGTAGGCGTGTTCCAGGGCTGAAAAGCGTCGAGCGCCTTGTAAGTCACCTCGATACTGACCAGCGAGCGCGTCCAATCCGTCGCCTCGGTGTCGGGCAGCACGCTTAAAGCGGTTGCGGGAGCTTGCGCATGCACACCCACCGCCAGCGTGAGTGATGCGGCCAGCGCGAGGCACGAGGCGATCAGGTAAAAACGAAGGTTCCGGGGCGCATTCATAGGCGTTGATCGGAGGGGATTGCGTAAGTGCGAAGGATTTCGGTGTGCGCGGCGGCGGCGGCGGCGCGGTTGATTGCCTCCAGGGGACCTTGGTCGGGGCCATCGAATTCCAGCACATGACGCTCTCCTTGATTTTCAGAGAGGGCGCGGATCACGTCCTCCAGCCGCTCGATACGCACACCGTTGATGCGATTAACCAATGCACCTCCGCGCATGCTAAAATCGGCATTCACCGGATGAGGGAGTATCGTGGCCAGCACGATAGGTTCGGCGCGCACGGTGGCGGGCTCTTCCAGCGGACGCCCGCGTAATTCGTAGATCAGCTTGGCTAAACCAGCCCATAGATTGTCACGGCCAGGACGGCCAACCGTTTCCAGGTAATCCGCCGAAAGCGGGGTGAAGACCAAGCCGGCGTGCACGAAGTAACGGGGCAACGTGTCGTAGCTGCGGCCGGCCAGGCGGTCCCCGCGATAGGCCTCCATGGGCAAATCGAGCGTCAACTCGGCGCGATCCCGCCAGATTTTCAAGCGCACGGGTTCGCCGGATTGCGGCTGCTGAAACGCCACCGAGGCCGAAACCCGGTTCCCTCGATACAGCACCATGCCGTCGCTGCCGACCGCGAGCCCGCCAACTTCGAGCACGACATCGTCGCGACGAAGCACGCGCATAGCGGCACCATCAGGACGAAGCGCGTCCACCCGCGCCCCCCGGCCATCGTCGGCCAAGCCCAGCTGGCGGCGGTAGGCGGGATTTTGCAGCGGCTCCAGAGTAACACCCGCCAAGGGCACGCCATCGTAACGACCGTCGGCGACGTCCTTGAGAAAATGCCTCACTACCTCGGGCGGAATGAAAAAACCGGCGTTTTGCAGGCCGGGGATACCTTGAAACGCCACCCCCGCCACCTTGCCCTCTTGCAGCACGGGGCCGCCGCTGTTGCCCGGGTTGATCGCGGCATCGGTCTGCACCGCCAATAAGGACCGATTACCCGGATGCGCGTAGGCCTGCATCTCGATGCGGGATACTACGCCGCGGGTGAACGAGATTTGCTCACCGCCAGCCGGGTAACCGATGGTCACAACCGTGGATTGCACCGCCGGCAATTCGCCCAAGGTGAGCGGACTCACCCCCTCAAGCCCCTTGGGGTCGAGTAATTCAACGATGGCCAGATCACAATCATGCCCGGCATAAACCACCCGGGCGGGCAGCAAACGGGGATCCTGATAACGACGCACCAAAATCTGTTTGGCCCACGCGATTACGTGGGCGTTGGTCAGGATGCGCCCGCCCTCGATCACGAACCCGGTGCCAGTGGAGCGCCGCACCGAATCGAAACGCCACGGGGCATCAAAATCGGGAGTTTGGCTGGCGGTGAGAATCTGCACCACCGCCTGCTCCGGTGAACTGGCCGGCAAAAGCTGGGCACGGACGCAAAGCGCTGATAAAAGTAAAAACGTGAAGGCCCGTGGGTTAAACCCGATAGGGACGATGCTCGCAATCCTGGGAATTCGCATATCGAGCAGCAAGACTTGCGAAGGCTTCGGTGCAACGTCCGAGACCGTTTTACCGATAAAAAAAGCAGGAACGCGCAGTCACTCGATAATTCTTTACCGCACTTTTGCAGCCGTGGTTTTCACGAACACCTGTAAAAACCACCCGATATCAGGCGTTGCCCTACCGAGTGTAATCCGGACCGCTTAAAGGGCGGAACTCCAACGGGAGAAAGCCCGATCAGAGCTTAAATTGGAGTTCCGGCTTTAGCCGAGCTTTGATAAAGCGAACATATGAAATTTTTCCGTCCTCGGCTTGTCCGGTATGATTCGAAGTGCGCCTATCAAGATTCGCCCATGAACTCAGGAGCCTTTTTTCTGGGCTTCGAGTTCCTTGGCTCGAATTTCTTCGAGCCGCTTGGTGGTGAGTAGCTGGAACTTGCCACCGTTTTTCTTGGCGATGTCGGAAAGTATAGCCACGGCTTGATCCGGCTTATCATCAGGACCGACAAAGAGGTACAAGTTTATAGAAGCGCGCTGCTGCGGTAAAAAAGTGCGCTGCAAACGGGCGATATGAGTTGTCAGGTCATTCCAGGTAGCACCCTCTGTAGTATAAATCCGTCCGGGCGGCTGAGCAAACCGAGTGCCATCCTTTTTGGTCCAACCCGTTCCATCCAAGGTAATAGTAATTCCATTTTTCTTCAACGCCGCTTGTACGTCGGCCCGGAAAATAACATGCCATTCGCTAGCTACAATCGGATCTTTACCTGCTGCTATAAGCTTTTTATTGGCCTCTGCAAATTCGTTGGAAGCCTTGCGAATCGCGTTTTGACGGGCAGCCTGAACCGCCTCCAAGGTGGTTCCCTCTTTTTTGGCTTCGCGGGCATATTCCTGCCGTTCTTTCTCCACGCTGGCCCGTCGTTTCGCGAGCTCTTGCTCGCTGATATCACGAGTGACTCTTCCGGTCCCGGCAGTAATTACGAAAACCGTATCCGGAGCTTGCTCCAAGGCCGCGTGCATGGCGCGCGCCCAAGTCGGTGGATTTAACAAGGGGTCGACGCCCGACTCAGGCGGGAGCGGCTTGCGCCTCCAGCCAGTTCGACGCGTCGCTGAAGCGGGACCGAAATTATCCAATTTAGTGTTCACCGGCGTCATCCACTCAAAAAAGTCTTTTTTGTTTTCACTCGTCGCCGGGGACATTTCACGTTTGTAAATATTAAACTCACCTTCCCCGTTCTCTAGCCCCCTAGTGCGGTACAGAATCACGTTGAACTGGGCCCCGGGCGGAAGACCGCCTACTAAGCGCATAATCTCTTCGCGGATAATCGAAAACGCCCTAAATCCGCCCTTACGCAAATCCATAATCTCAGTGCTGGTATCGACCACAAAAACCACTTTGCTTACGTTTTGTGAAGTAAGCCCCAGAAAATTCATCGACATAAAGCCGCGACCACCAAGACCGCCGCCGCCACCCAGCGAAGTGGCCATGCCCGCTCCTTGGCCTAATCCCACGCCCGAGCCCATCGAACCGAAGCCACCAAACCCACCCGAACCCATGGTGGGAAGGTCTGGCATGGCAGGCATCTGCAAGGCATTCTCAGCGGTGGAAAAAATACGATTGGCCGAAACGGGATTGGCCGCGCTACTGGACGCTCCTCCACGACGGGCGACTTGAAGCCGATGCTCGACCTGCTTTTCCGCCACCGACTCGTTTTGGTTGGCCGCCTCAAAGGTTTTCTTTTTACCAATAACATTCTGCTGCACCACGATAGCCGCAGCTCCACCAATCAGCACAACGTGCACGATGATAGTGATAAGCAACGGCATACTCGCGGTCAGCCGCTGATAAAAATTCTTTTTTCGCGGAGCAGCCACTGCGGGAGCGGAAGCCACCGCCTCGACTTCGGACTCGGGAGTTTCGGGATTTAGTTCAGACATGGGGCGGGAACGTTCAGGACTCGTCGCCTTCAGCCGTGAAAGTGACATTGGTCACCCCGGCAACGGCGAGAGAGTTGAGCACATCAATCGTGCGGTAATAAGGTGAATCGGGGTGGCTGATCACGGTAACCACGAGTTTGTTTTTGGCGGCGTCGCTGGATGCTTTAAGTTGGCCCAAAGTGGTCGTGAGCTGGGGCATATCACGACTGGTCGGCGAATCATAAATCTCCTCGTTCAGGGTTACTTCGCCGTCTTGGCCGATTTGTACTATCTGCTCGTCAACAAACTCGGTCGCGGTACCAGCGACCGAAACGCCTGGAAGCTTGGTTTGTAATATCTGCTCAATGCGAATCTGAGCCGCCAACGACATGAAGAAAACGAGGATGACGAATACCACGTCGATCATCGGAGCAATCTGGAAACCGACATCGGGATTGTTGGACTGGACGGGTATTTTCATCGGGCTAAGAAAAGGAGGACAGTGAAATGGCGTGAAACGCGGTGCAGAATGCGTTCGGAGAGTTAACGTGCGACCGTGGCGAAGGTGACATCGACGATGCCTGCCTTGGCGGCGGCCTCAATCACGCTATTTACATAGCGAACAGGAGTTTCCGAATCAGCCCGGACGAGGACTCGAACTTGCGGATTGGCATTTTTCCGGGCGATAAGTGTCGGCACCACCTGATCGGGCACCACCACCTGTTCCTCGTAGGAAATTACCGCCGTATCCGTGGAAGGCTTCCACGCGACATTAAAAACGAGTTCACCCTCGGAATCCTCCTTCTTGTTGGCGTCGGGAGCGAGGGGCACTGCTATTCCCGGGTCGTAGCGGGCCACGCTGGAAGTGGCGATGCTCATAAAAAATATGAGCAGCACCAATAAAACGTCGATCATTGGGGCGATTTGAAATTCTGGCTCGCCATCACCACCACCACCACCACCTGCCATAAAGAAAAGGGATTAAGGGTTTAAGAAATCTTCAGATCCCAGAGTCAAACAGCCTTGGAGCTCTTTAGCTTAAGCGGCTGTTCTGCGTTCTTGGTTGGAGACGGTTTAATAAATGTTACGCTTGGGCTTCGCCACTTACGGAACCAACCGGGGCCGCCCCGGTGATCCAATTCGGAGTCGCTGCCACATGCTCGCCACCCTCGAAGACCACACCTTGAAGATGTTCATAAGGATAGCTACGGAAGAGATCGTTAACCACCACCGTCAGTTCGTGGATCTGGTGCGATACGCGATTACGAAGTAGATAATAAAATACGAAGGCAGGAATAGCCACCGCAAGACCAGCCGCCGTGGCGTGAAGCACGTGGCCGATAGCGCCCGACAGTTTGGAAGGATCGGCGGCACCGGCGGCACCCATGGCCGCAAATGCCTGAATCATACCGACTACTGTTCCCGTCAAACCAACCATCGGCGCGATAACGCCAATAACGGAAAGGTAGGCGATTTTATTTTGAAACTTGGAGTTCTCGCCAATTATCGCCGCACCCATGGCATCTTCGGTCGCAGTTTTACCCTCGTTGGAATGCTTGATACCCGCATGGACCACGGCAGCCACTGCGCCGCTCGTGCCGGCGGACCAGGAGTAGGCACCGTGATAATCACCGGCGCGGAAAAAAGTGCGAACCGCCTCCAGGTCGGCGGGGGGGATAAATTGCTTGGCCGAACTCTTGAGATAGATGTCGATTACCAGATATACAATCAACGCGGAGCAAAACCAGAGGGGTAATATGAAGGGCGAAGATAGCTCTTGTAACAAACTCACCGATTTGACGGCGGGGGCAGGAGCAGCTGCGGCCTGCGCCAGCAGGGCCAGCGGGGTAACGGAGATGAGGGAGACCAATGTAAGGATGCGTTTCATAACGTGTTAGTTAAAAATTGGATTCTAGGGGGCCAGGATGGATTGTCAGTGGATTCGGAGAAAAAGTATCAAAGATTAAACTCTTTTTTGACCTGGGCGGCTTGCAGGGTGGTCGGGTAATTATCAATAAGCTCCATAGCTGAACGCTCCGCCCGGCCTCTATCGCCATAACCTTTATAAGCACGAGCGGCACCGAGCAGAGCGGCAGGCATTAACTCGTCGATCGTGCCGAAAAAAGCCGGTATCCGTAAATAGGCCTCCAAGGCCTCGGCATGGGCAGCGCGTTTGGCGGCAAGATCGCCGCGTAAGAGCCAGGCGCGGGCCTGAACGGAGGGAGTGGCTTCGCGCAAAATCTCCTCGATCATTATGTTGGCCAAGGATTCTTTGCCAGCCCGGGCGTCGAGCTGGGCCAAGGCGAGCTTGGCGGTGCCGACAATATCCGAGCCCTGGCCGCTCTGCATGAGCTCACGGGCGGCACTCGTAATCGCGGGACCATCGGTCCCGAGCAGGAGTGCTTTGAGCCGAAGCTCAGCCGCTCGTGCCCAGTAAGATCCGGGAAGTTTGGCAAAAGGGGCGAACTGCCGGTAAATCGGTAATAACAACTGCAGGGCTTCGTCGCCCTTGCCAGCCGCAACCAGATCATCGGCGGTATCCAGCGCCTCGGGTTCGGGAAAATCGAGACGGGCAATATCGGCGAGCGGGAAGCGCTTTTCAACGCTGCCCCCGCCGGGTGAGGGAATCTGCTGAACGAGAAAGCCGGAGGCCAAGGTGACATCCGCCGCGTTCAGTGGATTGCCGTTCTTAAGAATGTAGCGTTGGGCGTGCGCTGCCGGGGCCAAGGCCAGGACGGCAAACAGCCAGGTCAAAGGGCCAAACGCGAAGAGGTAGGGACGACGGGGACTCATGTGCTGGCGGGGGCCGGGGTGGCGGGACGGGCAACAGGGGTGGCGGGAGCGGCCGGGACACGCGCCTCTAACTGAGGTTTAAGCGCAACCGCTTGTTTCCACTCGGGGTATTGCTCGAGTTCACGAAAACTGAAAAAACGATTAATCGTGGTCAGCGCCTCCTGGACTTGGCCGAGTTTATCAAAGGTCTCGGCGGAACGCAGGTAAGCTTTGGCTACCCAAGGTCCGTAGCGTTTGTAAGAGAGATAAACGCGTTGATAGTGGGCTTGGGCCTTGGCCAAATCCTCAGGAGTGTTTCGGCTCAAAGAAATTTCGCCCAAATTATACAGCGCTTCGGCCGTCGCCTCACCGCGCCAGTTACGATTGCCGGCAACTTCCTCGAAAAGTGCCTTGGCGGCTTCAAGGCGGCCATTCAGCAACTGGGCGCGGGCCCGGCCGATAGTGGCTTCCTTGAGCTTGAACCGTGCACCGGCGACATCGATCGCGGCGTTAAAGCGACCCAGGGCGTCATTTCCGTCGCCTTTGAGCAACGCAATTTCACCCAATCCGACGTAACCGTAATCCGCAAAAATTGAACGGGGATGTGCGGTGATGATTTCCTGGTAGAACTTCTTTGCCAGCTCGGGTTGGCGTTGAGCCATCAACGCATCGCCGACTTTGCCAAGAATGCCCGGGGGCAACTGATCCGGTGCGAATTTGGAGGCAATCTTGCCCAGGATTTCGTTTTTCTTCGCTTCATTTTTGCGGAGTGACGCGATTTCAGCTTGGACGAAAAGTGAACGGGCCTGAGCGGTGGGGTTAGAGCGTGTGTTGTTGTCCAGAATGAGCTGATTAGCCCGGTCAAAAAGCACCTGATCTGGAATCGGAGCGGGCTTGGGTTCCCCTTTTTTCACCCGGGGCGGACGAGCTATCGTAGAAGCGATCTCAATTAAAAGACGCTCAACGTCACCACGACTCGGGTCCTTGACGTAGCGACGAGTGATTTGGGAAACCATCTCCAAAGCCTCATCAGGTTTTCCTTCGCGGGTGCGTATGCGGCTGATCCAGTAGGCCGCATTGATTACGAACGGATGGTCGGGGCGCTCAGCGGCGAACTGCGACCACATGGTAACCGCCGCATCAAACTCCTTACGAGACTGATACAAACGCGTGAGCTCGTCTAAAACGTAGCCTAATTGGTCATCGGAAAGAGTGAAGCTGAGCGCCTTTTGATAGGCGATGATGGCATCTCCAGCGCGATCCAAGCCCACCAAGGCATCGGCATTGAGGGAATAAATCTCGCCGCGCTGGGGTTGCTCGGGAGGATAATCCGCCAACCATTTGGCACAGAGCTCGGCAGAGAGCTTAAAGTCCTGCTTGGCGTAAGCAGCAGCGGCCAGGCGATAGCGTGCGTCAGGCACAAAGCGACCTTCCGGATAATCCTTTAAATAGGCTTGAATCTGGACTTCAGACTCCGAAGCCCGACCCTCGGCCAAGTCCGCCATAGCAGAGAGATACCTGGCTTCTTCAATAAATTTACCGGTCGGGAATTCCTTGGCGTAGCCCACGACTACAGTTTTGGCCTCGTTGTAACGGTTTAAAGTGAAGAGCGTGTTCGCCTTCATCAGTTGCAGCGATTCGCCCAGATCGGAACCTGGGAATTTATCCGTGGCCAAGGACAGGAAGTTTAGTTGCGCACCCGTGTCTTGGCGCTGTCCTGCCGCCATCGCCGCCAGATAAAGCGCCTGCGGCCCGAACTTGGAGTTTGGGAAAGCACGCACAAACCGATCCACCGCCTGCCCCACTTTATCGAACCGGGCCGCATCGGCGTAGGCGCGCACCAGACCGAAATAAGCATTCTCCTGCTCGGGGGAATCGGGGTAGTTCGCAATCAAGTCCTCAAATAGGAGGGCGGCTTCCCAAGCCCCGCCGCGTTCTTGAAAAGTGAAGGCGAGACGGTAACGCAGCGTGGCATCGTAACCGGTCAATTTCTCGACCTGTTCCAAGGATGACTTCGCTTGTTCCAGACGCGCATTAAGACGGCGGATGGTATCGGCATCCGTCGCCGATGGGCGCTGCATGCCTGTATAACGGGAGAGCGCGCGCTCCAAGGCGACGTTACGCTTTTTTTGTTCCGCAATCAGCGCATCACGGGTGGTAACATTCCTAAATGCGGCCAGCGCCCCGGCGTTATCTCCCGCCTTCATCAAGGCGTCGCCCAATGTGAGGGAGAGAATGTTTAGGCCGGCGATGTTGTCCACCAAGGCCAGATTACCGCGTAAAAACGACAGAACGCGTCGGGCATCCGCGATGTTTCCCGCGCGCAAATGCAGATCGACGAGGGACAAAGCGGCGTCCGCCCAATCTCGGTCACGGGCCGAAGTGGCGAGCATCCGGTTATACGTATCGATCGCCACGGGGATTTGGCCCGCTTGCGCGGCCGACATCGCGCCATAGAGCAATGCTTTGTCACGGTAGGTCTTGGAGTCCTCGACCTTCTGAAACATCAGCACCGCCTCGGCATACTTTTGCTGCAAAGCCAAAGCCAAGCCGGTAATCATGCGCGCTTCGGCTAAAACCGACGCCCCGACGCCCGGGACTTTTTCCAACGCAAGACCAAGCTCCGCCGCCCGGTCGTATTTCTGAATCTGGAAATTCGTATTGGCCGCCGTTTGCAACAGCTTCTCCAAAGTCACGCCGGCAGGAAGCGCTTCGCCCGCTTGAGCGCGCTTGATAATTTCATCAAGCAGCACGACTGCATCCGCAGGCCTTTTAGCCGTGAGGTTCTGCTCGGCCTCCGCCACTTGGTTAGCCAGAGGAATAGTAGGGACTTGCCCATGGACATGTACGCAGGCGAAAACGAACGCGGCAAGCGTAAGGGGAAGGCGCAATCGGCTGCTGGAGCCGTTCGGGTGACGAGGCAGCGTCATAGGGGGTAAAGAACATATCGTAGCTGGAGTCACGACGGGTCAAGAACAGCGTTGGAATTTTTTCGGGTAAAATAACAAAAAGGCTAACGACGCGGGCCAAAAGGCGGCTTGTAGCGGTTATGGCGTCGACGCGGCCGACGCGAAGCGCAGGTTTTGGTAGCGCCGCACACCGAGCAAAGATGGACGCCAATTCTGCACCTCGGGATGCAACAAGTGCACGCGTGCGCCAAAAACCACCGGGGCGATAGGTGCCTCTTCCAGTAAAAGTGCCTCGGCAGCCTGGAATCGCGCCTGCCTCTCCGTAGGGGTCGCGGCGTTGGCCGCCTCGGCGATCAAACGGTCGTAGGCGGGCGAGGACCAGCCGGTCTGGTTGTTGCCACCGCCGCTTACGAACATATCGAGGTAAGTATTGGGGTCGTTGTAGTCCCCGATCCAACGGGCACGTGCGACGTCGTAACGCAGCCCCTTCATCGCATCCAGATAGACTCGGTAATCTTGCGAAACCAGAGCGACGTCGATACCCAACTCGCGTTTCCACATGGCCTGGATGGCTTCGAGGATGCGGGTGTTGATCGCGTCGGTATTCATCAAGACCTCCAAGCGGCGAAACCCGTTCCCATCGGGGAATCCGGCGGCTGCCAACAACGCGCGGGCCGCCGCAGGATCATAGGTCTGGCGAGCCTCGGCCTGATACCCGCCCGTCCCTGGCGGCGTGTAATGCGAGGCCGGCAAACGCGAGCCTTGGAGCACCGAGGTGGCGATGGCTTGGCGGTCTATGGCCAAGGCCAAGGCGCGCCGCACACGAATATCGTCAAGTGGCGCACGAGTGGTGTTGAAGCGCAGATAAAGAGTCTCCAGCAACGGATCCACCCGAATCGGGGACGGCATCTGGGCTCGGTAGGTCGCGATGCGATCCGGCAAAAGATCGTAAGTCGCGTGCCGCTGGCCGGCTCGATAGGCCGCTTCGTCGGCAGGAATATTATCCGTTGGGAAAAACACGACCCGACGCGGACCTGCGTTTGCATCGGCATAATGATAGGGGTGGCGCACGACTTCGATGCGGTCGTTCGGAACCCAGGCCGCGAGCCGGTACGGACCGTTGCCGACGTAGTTTTCCGGCCGGGTCCACGCCGTGCCACGCTGATCCAAGCGACCGAATTTCAAAATCGTGGGCGGATGAACCGGAAACCACGCTTGATGCGCCACCAGCCCGAGAAAATAAGGCGTGGGCCGGGCCAGCTCGACCACCAGGGTGCGTGTATCCGGAGCGGACACCCCCACACTGGTGAAGTCAGAGGTTTTTCCAGCGTTAAACGCCTCCGCGCCTAGCACCGGAAACAGCATGTAAGCGTATTCCGAGGCGAGCGCGGGACGCAGGATGCGCTCGAAAGAAAAAACGAAATCCGCCGCCGTGACCGGCTCGCCGTTGGACCAACGCGCCTCGGGCCGAAGGTGAAACGTGTAGCGCAGGCGGTCCGGCGACACCTCCCACGAAGCGGCGGCGGCGGGCACGGGCTTACCGGTGGCTTCGTCTATCGCGGTCAAACCTTCGCCGAGGGCGATGATGACGTTGTATTCGGTGAACGCGGTGGCGAGATGGGGATCGAGGTCGCCGGGCTCGGCACCGTTGCCCAGGAGCAGGGTTTGATCCGCGCGCGCGGCTTCGACTGCGGTTTGGCGAGGGCGACAACCCGTGACGGTCAGCGCAGCCAAACTCAACAGGGTGACGATGATGAATCGTATTAGCATGATCGAGAAAAGTGGTTAAAAACCAAAGGGCAAACGCAGGTTGCCAAACGCCCCGGCCCACCGGCAAGGTGCCGGCATGAAATGGTACTACGTCAAGGACGGACAACGCATCGGGCCGGTGGAGCGCGAGGAACTGGACACACGCGTGGCCGAAGGCGCGCTCGATGGCTCCACTCTGGTCTGGCGCGTCGGGCTGTCCGCCTGGGAACCTGCCTACCGCGTAACCGAGCTCGGCGTGCCTCCGCCCGTCCCCGCAGCCCCTCCTCCCCTGCCCGTTAATCCGCCGTCCTCATTTGTTCCGCACCCAAACCCTGTTTCTGGCTGGACGCCCGTCTCGCCGCGACGCCAAAGCGCGGCCTCGGAATCGCCGGAATACGCCGGGTTCTGGGTGCGTTTTTCCGCCAAAATCATCGACGGGATCGTGCTCTACAGCATCGGACTTCTGGTCGAGCGCGCCGTGGCGACCCTCTTTTTTGACGGACTCCTGCCCGCTCCCCCTGACTGGCCGGGCGTCTGGCGTCTGCTCCTGATCGCAGGACCGATCAATATGCTCATCGCGATTACCTACGCGGTTTATTTCATCCGCCGCCACGAGGCCACCCCGGGCAAACGCATACTCGGACTGCGGGTCGTGCGCGCCGACGGAGGCCGCCTCGGCGTCGGGCGAATCATCGGTCGCTACTTTTCCGAAACCGTCAGCACGGTGGTTTTCTTCGCCGGCTACGTGATGGCCGCTTTCGACGAGGAAAAACGCACCCTGCACGACTACATGTGCGACACCCGCGTCGTTCGCGGTCCGCGCGAAGACTAGCCTCTCGCGAGCTTACCCCGCCGCATCCACCGCGTGGATGTGCGACGAGGTGGTCTTGCCCTTGACCGTGATATCGCCCAGCGCGCGCAACACGTAACTCCCGCGTAGCGCCGCCCGGGTGAAATCGCTTACGATTATATCGGTGGCGAACTCGGCCCGCCGGGTAAGCGGCTGCAAGCGGGCGGCGAGATTCACTCCGTCGCCAATCACCGAATAATTCAGCCTCCGGCGCGAGCCGATGTTGCCCGCGATTACGTGCGCGGTGTTGATACCCACGCCAAAGGCAAGCGGCGGCCGCCCCTCGGAAGCCAATTCCCGGTTCAACTCCGCCAGCGCGCCACGCATCGCCAGAGCCGCCCGCACCGCCCGGTCCGCCGAGTCCGCACACTCCACCGGCGCGCCAAAAATCGCCATGATCTCGTCGCCGATATACTTGTCCACCACCCCGCCCTGCGCCTCCACCGCCGCACTCATGCGATCCAGATAACGGTTTAGCAACGCGATCAACTCGCGCGCCGGCAGCCCTTCGGAAAGCGGGGTAAACCCCCGCAAATCGGCAAACAACACCGTGACTTCGCGCTCCTCGCCGCCGAGCGCCGCCCCGTCGCGCAGCAGGCGGGCCGCGACCTCGGGCGACACGTTTTTATCCAACAAATCCCGTACCCGGTCACGCTCCGCCAAACCCGAGCTCAAGGCATTGAACGCCTCGGCCAGCCGCCCGAGTTCATCCGCCCTGGGAAGATGAATCGCGGTGGCATAGTCCCCGCCCGCGATCACCCGCGTATGCTCTTCCAACCTGCGCACGGGGCGGCTGATCGAACGGGCCAAAAACAAGCCGATCAACAATGCGACCACCAGGCTGGCCAGCGTGAAAGCCACCAGCACGTTTTCCAAGGTCCGCGCTGGCGCGAGCTCGACCTCAAGGGAACGTTGCAGGACGACCCACGCCGGCTGCCCGGTAGAGGTGTCAACCCGGCGAAAACGACTCACATACTCCTCGCCCCCCAAGCGCAGACGCGCCAAAGCCAAATCACCCCCGGGCCGGGCTAGTCGCGACAGTTCGTCCGCGCGTTCCGGACCAAGGGTGGAGGCGATCACTCTCGGCGTATTGTCCAGGGTTAAAAAGGTGACCTCCAGACTCGAAGTGTCTTTGAGATTCTCGGCCGTGGCGCGGTCGATGGGAAAACCCACTCCGATCCACGCCGCGATCTCGGGATGCGGCGCGTAAAGCGGCACCAAGACGATCTGGTTCAACGCCATCTCGCCCAGGAATCCCCACCCGGCCGCCTCCTGGGTCGGTTCCGTTTCGGCCAGGCTTCGTAAACGACGAAACGGCTCCAGCGCATGAGTCCCTCCCGACTGCGTGGAGGCCAATAATCCGCCCTCGGCATCGAGCATGATCAGCGCCGAAGCTTGGATACGATCCTGATAGGACGCCAATGCGGAGCGCGCCGTGTCCTGATTGAAATCCGCCCGCAGAAAAAGCTGCCGCAACGCGTAGTCGCCCGCCAGCATCCGGGCGGCGAGCAGGAGATCCGCCTGCCGCCCCCGCGTGATCGCCTCGAACTGGCGCGCGCCGCGATCCAGCGCCTGCTCGACCGCCGCCAGGGCATTGCGCCGGTTCGCCTGCGCCACGAAAAAGAAAGTCGTCAGCTGCGCGACCGCCAGCAGCCCCACGATGATGCACAAAAGCCGGGTCCCGAAATGGCGAAAACGAAACATGCGATTCCGTGATGACAACACCCGCTCAATACGCGCCCCCGGCGCCCGGCGTCGGAGCCCGCCGCAATCGACGATCCGGACGCAGCGCGAGGGTCAACCGAAGCGGCTCCGCACCGCTCGTCGTGCCCAGCGTTACCTCGCGGCTCAACGGCTTGCTGACGCGCGGGTGCCAGAGTTCCAGCCGATAACGACCAGAGGGCAAATCGGCCAGACTCACCCGCCCGTCCGCAGTGGTTTTCCCAAACCAGGGAGTGTCGAGCACCAGCACGTAAGCCGACATCCAGTCGTGGATATTACAACCGATCACCACCAGGCCCGGTTGATCAAAAGTCACCACCTCGCTCCGCCCCGGCTCATAAAGCGGAATCTCGAACCGCTTGGGTTTTGAGACCGAATAAATGTGATGCTGAATCGTATCGAGATTGGGAAACTCAACCGGTGTTCCCGTGCGCACCGCCGTGACGTAGGGCGAATACTCCTGTTTGATTTGGGAAATTTTCGCCTCGCCGGCGACGGAGGGCGGCATGGCTTGTCCGTCGAGCGGAGTGAGCGAGAGAACGACGTCGCTAACCAACTCGCCCGCCGCATCGACCACCACCGCCTCGAAGCCGTTCCGAGCCGCCAGCGGTCCGCCCAAAAACCCGGCGCCCAGCACCAAGCTTATTCCAAGCCGCCGCCAAAAACCAGAGCCGCGAACCGAACCTGTTGTTGGTAAAAAATCAAAACGCATAAAGAAAGCTGAGCGAAACCGTATCCTGCCGGTATTCGATATCCACGCGGTTGGTGAAATGGGCCCGCCCATAACGCAGCGCCAAACTGCTCCGATCGGTCAAAACGGGCGAAAACTCGCACCACCATTCCTCCACCTCGGCCTCGACGGAGTAGGAAACCCAGCCCGGTCCAAACAACTCCGTAGTGGCAGTCGGGACAGTGGCGAAATAGCTGGCCACCCTCGGCCCCAAGGCCCCCGCCAGTGCCCGCCCGAAACGCATTTCCGAAGCCCCGACCGTGAACGTGCCATCACGCCGTCCGACTCCGGCCGAAAACCGCGCCCGGGGATGCGGATCAAAGTTTACCCGCGCCTC
Source organism: Verrucomicrobiota bacterium (assembly GCA_026398135.1). Classification (GTDB taxonomy): domain Bacteria; phylum Verrucomicrobiota; class Verrucomicrobiia; order Opitutales; family Opitutaceae; genus IMCC26134_A. The sequence goes on along the minus strand of JAPLTN010000096.1, from coordinate 15,780 downwards.
CGCCGCATAATGCGCCACCGCGAAGGCCGCGTCCTTCGCCTCCTGGCCAGTCCAACTCCCGCTCACCGCCGTGGAAAACCAAGGTCCGAATCGTTTGGATAGCGTTAACCCCGCTCGCGCGGCCACGCTGTCCGCATCGTCCAGGCGACCGGTTCGCGCGGTTAAACCGGTCTCGGCAGCGAGCACCCAAGCCTCGGGTCCGAGGCCAATTTTACGCGTCAGCACCAGACGGGGGCCGAATTCGAGGCGGTCCAGCAAATCATATTCCGGGCAGATCCATCCGGCGACATCGAGGTCGAGCCGGGCCAGCAAGCGCGGCGTCAGTTGACGAACGAAGCGGGCTTGGCCGCCCAGTTCGTATTCCGCCGCATCGCGAAAATCCGCCGCGCCCGAAGCGCGGGAGATGTTTTCCGTCCACCGGTAGCTCGTATTGACCGCGAGAGCAGACGGCGTGAACGCGGCCCGGACCGGTGAGATCGCCCCCACTCCGAGCACCACGCCCAACCACAGCCAGGCCCGGTTCAGCGCGGGCATAAAACGGCGGCGACGGATATTCACAGTAACACGAGCAAGTGAGGCCATACCTTGTCCGCAACGATCTTATGTCCGTCCTCATTCGGGTGGATGCCATCGGCTTGATTGAGCTCCGCCACCCCGCCCACGTCTTCGAGCAGAAACGGCACCAGTCCCCAATTCTCCGCGCGCGCCAAAGCGGTAAAGAGCCCGGCGTAATCGCGCGCATAATCACCCATGCTGGTCGGCATGCGCATACCCGCCAGCAGGACGCGCACCTGCGGGTTCTTGGCCCGCACCTTGGCGACGATGGCGCTCAAGTTGGCCCGGATCAAATCCAGCGGCAGGCCGCGCAGACCATCGTTGGCCCCGAGCGCCAGAACGAGAATCGCGACCGGCTGACGCGTTACCCAATCAATCCGCCGCAGTCCGCCCGAGGTCGTATCGCCGGACACCCCGGCATTGACGATTCGCCAGCCCGGAGCGGGCAAAGCATCGAGCCTGGCTTGCAGCAAGGCGGGGTAAGCTTGGGTGGCCGGATCGGGCAAACCGTAGCCGGCGGTGAGGCTGTCCCCGACGATCAAAATGGTTCGCTCGCGCACCGGTTCCGCTGCGCAGGCGGACACTAAAATCGCGAAAAACCACATTACCGGGGTGAGCAGACGAAGAGGGTTCATGGCGCGTCGGTTGCTTATTAATGTCGTCTCTCTTTGTTGCGCAACCCTCCAAGCCTAATGACTCCCGCCTCTCCCATTCTGGAAGTTAACCATGTCAGCCGCACCTACCCCACCGCCGCCGGTCCGCTTACCGTGCTGCGCGAGGCCAGTTTCGCGCTCGCCGCCGGGGAATCCCTCGCGCTCGTCGGTCCCAGCGGCAGCGGCAAGACCACCCTGCTCGGCCTTTGCGCCGGTCTGGATCAGCCCACCACCGGCACGGTGACGCTGGCCGGACGCGTGCTTGCCGGCCTAGACGAAGATGCCCGCGCCCGGGTGCGCAACGAAACCACCGGCTTCGTTTTTCAAAACTTTCAACTCATCCCCTCGCTCACCGCCCTGGAAAACGTGCTCGTGCCCCTTGAACTGCGCGGTTTGCGCGGCGCCGACGCCCGTCGCCAAGCCGAAGCCTCGGCCAAAGCCCTGTTGGAACGCGTCGGGCTTGGTGCTCGTCTCGACCACTATCCGGTGCAGCTCTCGGGCGGCGAACAGCAACGCGTGGCCCTGGCCCGCGCCTTCGTCACCGACCCGAGCATCCTGTTCTGCGACGAGCCCACCGGCAATCTCGACGGGGCCACGGCGGCGCTGGTCACTGAACTGATCTTCGGCCTGAACCGCGAAAAGGGCACCACCCTCGTGCTCGTTACCCACGACGCCGAACTCGCCAAACGCTGCGGTCGCGTTCTGCGGCTGCGTGGCGGAGAAATCGTGACCGCCGTCAACTGACACGCGCCGCCATGCATTTCCTCCTGAAACTAGCCTGGAGTGACGCCCGGGCCTCGCGCGGACGTCTGCTGTTAACCGCCCTGGCCGTGGTCGCCGGCGTGGCCGCGCTCGCCGCGACCGGATCGCTCGGCCGCAACATCTCCGCCGCGATCGACGATCAGGCGCGCGCCCTGCTCGGGGCCGACATGGTGATCGAGGCCCGCGCCGCGCCCGATGCGAAAGTGGACGCACTGCTCGCCCGGCTGGGCGGCGAACAAAGCCGCGAAATCACCTTCGCCTCCATGCTCGCCGTGCCCGGCCCGGATGGAAAGGCGGTCAAATCCCGCCTCATCACCGTGCGCGCGGTCGAGCCATCCTACCCGTTTTACGGTGCGGTGGAATCCGCTCCCGCCACCGCGCGCGAACAGTTAGCCGATAACAACTCGGTGTTGGTCGAAGAAACCCTGCTTAAACAATTCGGCCTCGCGCCGGGTTCGGTGGTGCGGCTTGGCCAGAAAAACTTCCAGGTGGCCGGGGCCCTGCAAAAACTGCCCGGCGAATCGGCGGCGGTGGCCATGCTCTCGCCGCGTGTCCTGGTCAGCCGCGCCGGGCTGGAAGGCACCGGACTGCTCGGGGCGGGCAGCCTGGTGCGTTACCGGACGCATTTGAAATTCAGCGCGGCCACCGACGTCGATGCTCTCGACGCGCGCGAGAAAGATTCCATGCGCTCTCTGCGTCTGCGCGCCGATACGGTCAGCGAGCGCAAGCGCGAGCTCGGCAAAGCGATGGAAAACGTCAGCGGCTTCCTGCGCCTCACCGGCCTGGTCGCGCTGCTGCTCGGCGCCGTCGGCGTGGCCTCGGCCATGCAGGCTCTGGTGCAGCGCAAACTCGCCACCGTCGCGGTGCTGCGCTGCCTCGGCGCGGGGGCCGGACTGGGGCTGGGAGTGTTTCTCGTTCAAGGCATCGCGGTGGGCGTGCTGGGCAGCGTGGCGGGCGCGTTGACCGGCGCGGGATTGCAAGCGGCCCTGGCCGCCCTGATCCGCGATTTCATGCCGGTGGAAACCGCCAACTTCGCCGTGCGCTGGTGGGAAATCGCGCGCGCCGGCGCCATCGGCGTGGCCCTCACGACGCTCTGCACACTGGTGCCGCTCCTGGCCGTACGGCGGGTATCGCCGCTGGCCGTGCTGCGCGCAGTTGAGCCCGTGAGCGGGCGGCGCGACCCCTGGCGCTGGGCGGCGGGCGCCGCGCTGGCCGCGCTCATGCTCGGCCTCACCGTGACGCTCTCGGGCAACTCGCGCCAAGGTGCGGCCTTCGCCGGCGCGCTGGCGGCGGCGGGCGGCGCGCTCGTGCTGGTGGCACGCGGCTTGATGGCGGCGACGCGCCGAAGCGCCCAAATGGAGACGATGCGCGCGCTGCCGTTCTCCCTGCGCCAAGGCCTGGCCAACCTGCACCGGCCCGGCAACCGAACCGCGCGGCTAGTGGTCGCGCTGGGGCTGGGCGCATTCTTGTTGTTAACCTTGGCCTTCTCCCGCTCCGCCCTGCTGGGTCAGCTGCAATTCGCGGGCGCAAACGACCGGCCCAACCTGTTATTCTTCGACGTGCAGGATGACCAAGTGGACCTCTTGCGGGAAAAATTAACCGCGCTCGGAGCCGCGCCCCGCGCCGAAGCCCCGATTGTCACGATGCGGCTGGCCAAGCTCAAAGGCCGCACCGTCGAAGCATTGATGCAGGATCCGCAGGCGGGCGTGCCCGGCTGGACCCTGCGCCGCGAATACCGCTCCAGCTACCGCAGCGCACCGGCGGAGACCGAACGGGTGATCGCGGGCAACTGGGTCGAAAAATGGGATGCGACCGCCGGCGAAGGGGTCCCGATTTCGGTGGAGGAAGGCTTGGCCAAAGACCTGCGCATCGGGCTCGGCGACGAGCTGGACTGGGATGTGCAGGGCGTGCCGGTGCGCAGCCGCGTGGCGAGTCTGCGCAAAGTGGATTGGCAACGCATGTCACCGAACTTTTTCGTGCTCTTCCCCACCGGCGTTTTGGAAGGCGCGCCCAAATTCCACGTGCTGGCGGCGCGAGCGGAGGACAAAGAGTTGAACGCGCGGGTGCAGCGCGAAGTGGTGACCGCGTTTGGCAACATCTCCGTGCTCGATCTCGGTCTGATCATCGAGTCGCTCGACGGCGTCTTCGCCAAAGCCGAGCTGGCGGTTCGTTTCATCGCGCTCTTCACCTTGGCGACCGGCGTGGTGGTACTGGCCGGCGCGCTCGCGGCGGGCCGCGAGCAACGCATGCGCGAGGCGGTCTTGCTCCGCACGCTGGGCGCGAGCGCGGCGCAGGTGCGGGTGGCGTTGATCACCGAACTGACCGCGCTCGGCCTGCTCGCCGGCGGCGCGGGTGCCGTCCTGGCTTTGGGCGGCGGTGCGGCGGTCGCGATTTATGTTTTTGAAACCGCGCCGGTGCTGCCCTGGACCAGCATGGCAGCCACGATGGCCACCGTGACCGTCCTTACGGTGGTAACCGGCCTGCTCACCCAACGCGGCGTCGCGACCCGGCCGCCGCTGGAAGTCTTGCGGGCCGAGGGTTAATTTCGTCCGGGATAACTCCGCAAGAAACGGGTGGGGAACGAAGTGGTTAAAGCGTAAACTGCGGAGAGAAAAAACCTGATGAAAAACATCCTATCGACGCCCAATTCCCCCCAACCCAGTGCCACCGCTTCGGGCGACTACGCGCGCATCGAGCGGGCGATAGAGTTTTTGCGCGCGAACTACTTAACCCAACCGGACCTGGACGAAGTCGCGCGCCAGGTGCACCTGAGTCCCTTTCACTTTCAACGCCTGTTCACCCGCTGGGCCGGAGTCAGCCCCAAGCGCTTCCTGCAATTTCTCACCGTGGAACACGCCAAGACTCGCTTGGCCAAACGCGATGTCCTCAGCACGGCGCTGGATTCCGGCCTCTCGGGACCAAGCCGGCTGCACGACCTGTTTGTCAGCGTGGAAGCGCTCACCCCGGGAGAGTTTAAACGCGGCGGCGCGGGCCTGACCATTCACCACGGCACAGCCGCGACGCCGTTTGGGCTTTGTCTGCTGGCAACTACCGTACGAGGCGTATGCAGCCTGTCGTTTATCAACGACACCGCCGACGGCGACGCGGCGCTGAACGAACTGCGCGCCAGATGGCCGACCGCAAATCTGGTGCACGACGAGACATCCACCCAGCTCCAAGCCGACGCCATTTTCCACCAGCCTCTGTCCAAGCGTGCCCCAGCCAGACCCATTCCGCTGCTCCTCGCGGGAACGAATTTTCAGATTCAGGTCTGGCGCGCTTTGCTGCGCATCCCTTCCGGAGCAGTCTCCACCTACGAAGCGGTCGCGCAGTCCATCGGCCAACCCAAGGCCGCGCGCGCGGTGGGCGGCGCCGTCGGCAAAAACACCCTCGCCTACCTGATCCCCTGTCACCGGGTGATCAAAAAAACCGGTGTCTTCGGCGAATATCGCTGGGGCGCGACCCGTAAGCAGGCCTTGCTGGGCTGGGAAACCGCCCGTGCCGAAGCCCGCTAAAACACACAAAAACAGCACTAGTCGGCGCTTGGCGACGAAGGCTTGGACGTGTTGCGATAAGCTCCCATGAGCCGAAACATCGTAACCTTTCACTACACTTTGCGCGACACCCAAGGGGCGGTCATTGACGCATCCACCGGCGGTGAGCCGATTTCCTTTCTGGAAGGTGCGGGGCAAATCGTGGAGGGCCTCGAAGAAGGACTGCGCGACCTGGCTGCCGGAACCAAAGCCCACATCGGCGTGCCCGCCACCAAGGCCTACGGCGAACGCGACGAAGCCCAGGTGCAACGCGTGTTAAAGTCCCTGCTCCCCATCGAAGGCGACATCAAGGCGGGCGATCAATTCCGCGCCGGTGCCGATGCCTATGCCCCCATCGTCACGGTCGTGGGCGTCGAAGGCGATGAGCTGCTCCTCGATGCCAACCACCCCCTGGCCGGAGTGGATTTGGAATTTGAAGTCGAAGTGCTCGCGGTTCGTCCCGCCACCGAAGACGAACTCGCCCACGGCCACGCCCACGGTGCAGGCGGTTGCTGTGGCGGCGGCGGAAAAGAGGGTGGTTGCGGCGGCGGCGAGTGCTCCTGCGAAGACAAAGAAGGCACCTGCGACAAACCCGATTGCGGCTGCAAGGGCTAGGGGCTTGCCTGAATGCCCCGGTGCTCTTTGCTCGCGCGTCTGTGACTCCTCGCTTCGCTCCACTCGTTGCCACTTTGCTGCTCGCTTTCGCGAGCTTGAACGCCGCCGAACCCATTCGGCCCCAACTCACCGCCGGAAAGACGCGCATCACCGAAACCGAGTTGATCGCCACTGGGGAAGCACGGCTGGCCGACCGGGATGTCGTGCTCTACGCCGACGAAATCAGCTACCGCATGGCCGAACGCACCGCCTATGCCCGGGGCAACGTCGTTCTCATCCAGGGCACCAAGCGCCTGCTCGCCGACGAACTCAGTTACCGTTACGATGACCGCACCTACCGAGTAGGCCGCTTCCGTGTCGGCCAGGAAGGCGTCCTGGCCCAAGGTACTCAAGCCGATGGCACCCCGGAAAACCTGCGCGTAACCAACGCCTCCGTGACTTACGGCGAGCCTGAACCCCTGGGCCCCTCGGTAAGCGCGGGCACCGTGACCTATCAAAACGGCAGCGAGAAATCGGCTGCATCTGTTAAGCTGGAAAAAGCCCGGGCCGGCGTCGGCGGAGTCAACTTTTTCCCCCTGCCCTCCTTCACGGAAAACCCCAACAACCCATCGTTCGCCGGGCTGGATTTATACGCCAGCTACAGTGGTAAACTCGGCGCGGAACTCGGCGCCGCCGCCACCAAATCAGTCAGCGAAACCACCCGGCTGGGCGCCGATCTCGGCATCTTCACCAAGCGCGGACTGCTCTTCGGGCCGATCGGCGATTACGATACGTTTCGCGCCGACGGCACCGGCGCGAAGGGCGGGTTCCGCACCGGCTTCATTCAGGATCAGGGCGACACCGGCTTGGATATCCGCGGCCAAACAATCCGCGCCGAACGCGGCTACATTGAATGGAACCACTATCAAGTGGTGCAACCCGGCCTCGCCGTGGCTGGTCAACTCAACTATTGGTCGGACTCGTTTGTGACCCGCGACTTTCGCCCGGAAAACTTCGGCATTGTCCAGACGCCCGACACCTGGATCGAGGCCGACAAGGCGGGCGACAACTACGTCGTCTCGCTCTTCAGCCGCGTGCAAGTAAACGACTACTCGGTGGTCCAGGAGCGTTTGCCGGAAGTGCGTTTCGACGGCCTGCCGGTCGAGATCGGCGCCGGCATTTACCACCGCATCAATGCCGGTGTGGCCACCCTGCGCGAAGACGACCCCTTCGGCACCGGCACCGTGCGCAGCGACCGCGCCGACCTCTACTACGGCGTCAACCGCCCCTTCTCTCCCCGCGAGTGGTTCTCCGTCACGCCCACCGCCGGCACCCGCATCACCCATTACCAACGTACCCTGGCGACCAGCACCAACGACCAATACACCCGGGTGCTTGGCGAATTCGGCTTCGACAGCAAACTGTGGGAAAGCAGCGCCACCTGGAACTATAAGAACCCGGCCTGGGGCATCGACGGCCTGCGCCACATCGCCACCCCCAAGGTTTCCTACCGCCTGAGCCCCTCCGCCGACGTAGGCCGGGGATCCATTCCCGCGATAGACGACGATGTTTTCAGCACTTACCTGCGCCCCCTCGGCCTGGCCGATCGGCGCGAAATCGACCGCCTGCCCGCCCTCAACACCTTCCGCATCGGCATGGACCACACGCTCCAGACCCGCGACCCGGCCTACGGCTCGCGTGATCTCGTGCGCCTGAACATGGCGGTGGATCAATACGCCGACGCCGAGGCCGCCACCACCGCCGGCCAGCGCCGCGACCAAAGCGACGCCCACACCTTCCTCGAACTCCTTCCCGCCCGCTGGCTGAATTTCGACGCCTACAACCGCACCACCCTGCAAACCGGTAAAGTTCAGGAGCTGAATACCGGCCTCACCGTGAAGGACGCCGACCGCTGGAATTTCCGCCTCGGCACCCACTACCTGCAAGACGTCGTCACCGCGCGCGAGATCCAGCAATACACCGCCGACTACGGTCTGCGTCTGAGCGAGATTTATGCGATTCTTATGCGCGTGCGCTACGATTCCAAGGAGTCGCAATTCACCGAGCAAACTTACGCCCTGCGCCAGCGCATTTCCCGCCTCTGGACCCTGAGCTACGAACTCTCCTTCTACGACGGTTCGCGCCGCGAAGATAACTTCCGCTTCGGACTGCGCGTCGAAACCAAGGCTTTCTGAGCGACCGCAGGCCGCCCTATCGGCCTGTCCCGCCCGCCATGAGTTTCGCTCCCAACCAGCTCCGAATCGCGCGCACCCTTTGGGAGCGCCTGCAACCGCTCGACCGTGCCATGCCCGGCCGGCTGCAAGCCCTGCTGGCCGACCGCCGTTTCGGCAGCCGCGACCGCCGTTTTTACCGCGAGCTATTGCTCACCGCCACCCGTTTGGCGCGCGTCCTCGGCAGCGTCACCGACGAGACGATCTGGGCCGCGCTCGTCGCCCGCGCCTGCGCCGCCACCCGTGAAACCGAGGGCTTCCGCGAGGCGTTCGCCGCCACACCCGCTCCCGAGTTTACCGCCTTGGAGCTGATGCCCGATTGGTTCGCCGAAGAGTGCGAAACCGGCACCGCCCCAGACGCTGCCGCCCGCGCCCTGCTCACGCGCGCACCCTTGTGGGTTCGCCTGCAAACCGACGACCCCGAGGAGGTCTTCGCCGATTGGGCGGCCCGGGGCTGGACCGCAGAGCGCCACCCCAGCCTGCCCGATGCCTGGCGGCTCCCGCCCGAGACCAACGTCAGCTCGGCCCGCACCTACGAAGAGGGCCGCTACGAAGTGCAGGACGCCGGCTCGCAGCACATCTTGGCCGGTTTGGATATTCCCAGCCGTTCACCCGGCCCGCGCTGGCTCGACGCCTGCGCCGGAGCAGGAGGCAAAACCCTCCAACTCGCCCGCCTGCTGGGCCCCTCCGCGCGGATCGACGCCACCGACACCCGCAGCGCCCCCTTGGCCGAGCTCCGCGTCCGCGCCAACCGGGCCGGTCTGGCCGGCCGTATCCACACCCCAGGCACAACGGGCGACGCCTACGACGGCGTGCTGGTGGATGCCCCCTGTTCCGGCAGCGGCACCTGGCGGCGCGCGCCTCATCTGATGGCCTGCACGACCCAAGCCGATCTGCGCGCCGCCGCTCAGCTCCAGAGCACGATCCTCGATCAAGCCGCGCCCCGGGTGCGCCCGGGCGGTCTGCTCGTTTACGCCACCTGTTCGATTGCCCGCACTGAAAATCGCCTGGTCGCCGAAGCGTTTCTCACGCGCCACTCCGGCACCTACCAAATCGACGCCCCTGCACGCACGATAGCTCCGGGAACCGATGATAACGACGGCTTCTACGTCGCCACCTTCCGCCGCCTGAGTTCGTAAACGAAGCGGGAAATCGGATTTGACCGGCAGGTCACAGAACCGCTTCGTTTAGCCCTTTCACTTTCACCGCAGACCATCCCCCGCAAAACCCACATATCATGAGCTACAAACTCTTTATTCCCGGCCCCATCGCCGTTTCTGAAAAAACCCTTAAGGCCATGGCCCAGGGCATGATCGGCCACCGTAGCAACGATTTCGTCGCGCTCTACAATGCGATTCAACCTGACCTCCAGGCCCTGTTCTACACTACGGACCCGGTTTACCTCTCCACCAGCTCGGCCTGGGGAATCATGGAAGGCGCTATCCGTAACGTGGTTAAGAAAAAAGTTCTTAACTGCATGAACGGCGCGTTCTCCGACAAATGGTACGACGTTTCCCTGCGTTGCGGCAAGGCCGCCGGCGCGCTCAAGGCCGAGTGGGGCCAGCCCGTCGATCCCGAGGCCGTGCGCCGCGAGCTCGCCACCGGGGCCTACGACGCCATCACCCTGATTCACAACGAGACTTCCTGCGGTTGCATGAGTGATCTGCCCGCTCTGATGGCCGTGATCCGCGAATTCCCCGACGTCATCTCGATCGTGGACACCGTTAGCTCGTTCTCGGTGGTGCCGATCAAGAAAGACGAACTCGGCATCGACGTGCTGATCACCGGTTCGCAAAAAGCCTTGGCCATGCCGCCCGGTCTGGCGCTGGTCAGCGTTTCCAAACGCGCCCTCGAACGCGCCGCCACTCTCGCCGACCGCGGGTATTATTTCGATTTCGTCGAGTTCCAAAAGAACCACGAAGCCGGCATGACCCCCAGCACCCCGTCCATCGCGTTGATCTACGCGCTCAAGTCCAAGCTCGAAGACATCAAAGCCGAGGGCATCGAAGCCCGCTACGCCCGCCATGCCCGTCTCAATAAAACGGTGCGCGACCACATTCTGGCCAAGGGTTTTAAAATGTTCCCCAAGGAAGGCTATGGCTCCATCGCCCTCAACTGTTTCGCCAACAACCTGAACTACGATCTCGCCGCGCTTAACAAGACCCTGAAGTCCAAGCACAGCCTCGTGATCGATGGCGGTTACGGCAAACTCAAGGGCAAGACCTTCCGCATCTCCAACATGGGCGACGAAACCGACGCCACCATCGCCAGCATGCTCGCCTCCTTCGACTCCGCCCTCGCCGAGTGCCCGAAGGTCGCCGCTTAAAAATTTAACCTGCCGACGATCTCAGCTTCATCCCGCCTCGCTCCAATGCGCAGGCGGGATATTTTTTGCTTGGCTTCCGCTCATTTGATTTATTTTATACTCTCAAATGAATGATGCCCTGATTTTACAACATCCCAGCCGCCTGCACGCGGGAGCTCTTCACGAAATCCCCACCCTTGAGCCTGCGCATCCCCACCTCGACGGACCGGCGATGATGAGCGCGATCCGGGTTGGCCTGCCCTTGGTCGAGTTTGATGCGTTACGCGAGCTGCTGGGCCTGACAGTCGAGGCCATGGCCCAAAAGGTCGGTATCTCGGTCGCCACCTTGGCGCGGCGTCGCCACGACGGGGCCCCCTTGGATTCGGCGCATGGAGACCGCATCGTGCGTTATGCGCGGTTGTTTTGGCAGGCCGCGCAGCTGTTCGACCTAAACGAACAAACCGCCCGGGAATGGTTGCGGCGTCCGGCGCTGGCTCTGGGCGGGGCCACCCCGCTGGATTACGCCGAGACCGAGCCCGGTGCCCGCGAGGTCGAAAACCTCATCGGTCGGCTCGAATACGGGGTCTATAACTAGTCTGCGATGCCGACGGTCTTTCGTCTGACACGCACCACTCGTGCCCCGGAGGCCTTCAGCGGTGAGGGCGCAAAACTCTTTGGCGGACGCTGGAACAGCCCGGGCCTGCGCGTGGTTTATACCAGCGCAGCCCGTTCACTGGCCTTGCTCGAAACTCTGGTGCACCTCGATACCGCCGCACCCCTGCCGATGTTTTCCTTCATCCAGGTCGATTTGGCAGCCGAGGACGTCGAGGCGCTTCCGGCCGACGCCTTCAGCCGGCGCGACGACCTCGCCCAGACCCGGGCGCTGGGCGACCGCTGGCTGCGCAAGGCGGGCGGACTCGCCTTGGCGGTCCCCAGCGTGATCGTGCCACAGGAATTTAACTATCTCCTAAATCCGACCCATCCGCGCTTCGCCGCGCTACGGCCGACGCCAGCGGTGTTTTTCGAGCTGGATCAGCGCTTGCGCCTGGCGCCCGAGACGAAGGTTTATCCGCTTAAATAAACTGCTTCCCGCGTCGGTCTAAAAAAAGTCGCGCTTGCGCTTGCCGCTCTCGCTCCCTACGCGCACGAAACCCATGAAGTCTCTCGTCATCGCCGAAAAGCCGTCCGTCGCGGCCGACCTTGCCCGCGCCCTCGGAAAAGTCCCCAAAACCGGTGATTGGTACGAGAACGACGAATGGGTGATCTCCTCCGCCGTCGGCCACGTGGTCGAGCTGGAGATGCCCGAGGACATCGATAAAAAGAAATACGGCTTCTGGCGCTTGGAGACCCTTCCCATCATCCCGGAGAAATTCGGACTCAAGCCCATCGAAGACTCCAAGGAGAAGTTTTCCCTGCTAAAAAAACTCCTCGCCCGCAAAGACGTGGACCAGGTCATCAACGCCTGCGACGCCGGCCGAGAGGGCGAACTGATCTTCGTTTACCTCTACCAGTTGGCCAAATCCAAGTTGCCGGTGAAACGCGCCTGGATGCAGAGCATGACCGCCGACGGCATCAAAAAAGCCTTCGAGAAACTGCGCGACGGCTCCGATCTCTCCGGCCTGGCCGACGCCGCCCGCTGCCGCTCCGAAAGCGATTGGCTGATCGGCATCAATGGAACCCGCGCCCTCACCAAACGCATGTTCGGCTCCCGCGCCGGCAATGTCGCCTCGGTCGGCCGCGTGCAGACCCCCACCCTCGCCATCGTTTACGCCCGGGAGCTCGAAATCCGCAATTTCAAACCCCGCGCCTTCTGGCGGCTCACCGCCCAGTTCCAGGTCGCCCAAGGCGCTTACGAAGGCGTTTACCAGAAAGCCGCCTTCAAGCGCGACACTGCCAACGAGCACGACCGCGCCGACCGCCTCTGGGACGAGAAAGCCGCCCGCGCCGTGCTCGCCGCCTGCCAGGGCCAGCCCGCCGCCGCTGTCCGCGAGGAGAAAAAGCCCACCACCCAGGCTTCCCCGCGCCTCTACGATCTCACCACCTTGCAACGCGAGGCCAACGGCCGCTTCGGCCTCTCCGCCCGCCGCACCCTCCAGATCGCCCAGGCACTCTACGAGCGCCACAAACTCATCACCTACCCCCGTACCGACGCCCGCGCCCTGCCCGAGGACTACGCCGCCACCGTGCGCGAGACCATGCAGGCCCTCTCCGGCGACCTCGCCGCCCACGCCGCCAAGGTCGTCCAGTCCGCCTGGATACGCCCCGGTAACAAAAAGATTTTTAACAACGCCCAGATCTCGGACCACTTTGCCATCATCCCCACCACCGCCGAGCCCAAGTCGCTCGATGAGATGGAGGCCAAGGTTTACGATATGATCGCCCGCCGTTTCGTCGCCGCCTTCTACCCCGAGGCCCACTTCGACGTCACCACCCGCATCTCGACCATCGCCGGGCAGCACGATTTCAAAACCGAGGGCAAAGTCCTCACCGACGCCGGCTGGCTGGCCGTCTATGGCAAAGCCGCCGCCCTCGAAGACGAGACCGCCCCCGAGGGCAAAAAAGACGCGCCCACCAAGGCCCTGCCCGCGCTCTCCCCCGCCGACGCCGCCAAGGCCAAAACCGTCGAGGCCATCCTCCACGCCGAGAGCACCAAGCCGCCTCCACGCTACACCGAAGCCACCCTGCTCTCCGCCATGGAAGGCGCGGGCAAACTGGTCGAGGACGAGGACATGGCCGAGGCCATGAAGGAACGCGGTCTCGGCACCCCGGCCACCCGCGCCGACACCATCGACGGCCTGATCAACCAGAAGTACATGGAGCGCCAGCAACGCGAGCTCGTGCCTTCGCCCAAGGCCGAATCGTTGCTCCAGTTTCTCCACGCCGTAAAGGCCGACGCCCTCACCTCCCCCGCCATGACCGGCGAGTGGGAATTCAAGCTCCGCCAGATGGAGCAGGGCCGGGTCAAACGCGACGACTTCATGAAGGAAGTCATCGCCCAGACCGTCGGCATCGTGGAACGCGTCAAAGGCTTCGAGGAAGACGAGTCCAACTCCCGCACCACCGACATCGTCTCGCCCACCGACGGCAAACCGATGTTCGAGACCCTCCGCGGTTACAAAACCCAGGACGGCACCCTCATGATCTACAAGGTCATGACCGGCCGTAAAATCGAGGAAGAGGAGGTCCGCCAGCTCGTCACCACCGGCGAGGTCGGCCCGCTCGACGGCTTCGTTTCCCCGCGCACCGGCAACCGTTTCCCGGCCAAGCTCCGCATCGTGGACGACGAAAAAGCCGAGCTGCCCGGCCGCAAAAAAGTCGCGATGGATTTTGGCGACAAGACCGACGTCGCCGACCTCGTGCCCTTCTGGACCGACCCCAAGTCCGGCGCCGAGCTCTGCGAAGCCCCCACCAAATACATCCTCCGCGAACGCAAGGGCGACGCCTGGGAGCAGACCTTCTCGCTCTCCCGCATCCTCTGCAAACGCGAGCTCACCCGCGATGACCTGATCACCTGCATCACCACCGGCCGCACTCCGCTGATCGAAAACTTCACCAGCAAGTTCAACCGTCCCTTCAAGGCCTACCTCGTGCGCAAGGAAGGCAAAGCCAACTTCGAGTTCCCGCCTCGCGAGGCCAAAACCGGCAAGGACGGCAAACCCGTCGCCCGCAAGGCCAAGGCCCCGCTCGATCTCTCCGCCGCGAAAAAAATCGGGCCCAGCGCCTCTCACAAAGACGGCGTGCTCTACCAAACCGACGACTCCTTCATCGTGGCCAAGCCCGGCGCGGACGACGCGCCCCGCGCCGTCTTCACCACCAAGCTCGAAGTCTGCGGCAAGAAACTCCCGCTCGAAGAAATCCAGCTCCTGCTCGCCGAGGGTAAATCCAACTTGATCGACGGCTTCATGTCCAAGGCCGGCCGCGCCTTCAGCGCCTACCTCGTCCTCTCCAAGGACAAGAAAAAGGCCGACTTCGAGTTCCCGCCCCGCTGATGATTTTTTTCAAGAGTATCGGTTTGCCAGCAACAAAGTTAGCCGGGCAATGTCACCGTTTATCCGCCTTGGCTGCTTCTCAGCCCTGTTTTGCGGCAACCAAATCACCCAACCCTACCGCATGAACCTCGTCCGCCTAATGCAGGCCTCCGCCCTCGCCGCCGCCGGCGTCCTCTCCACCGCCGCCGCCTCCGCCCAGGAGACCGCCACCACTCCTCCCGTGACCGCGCCGGCACCCGCCGCGTTCACCGATGAGCAGATCTTCGAAGCCTTCGGCTACCTCGTGGGTCAACGCATCGGCATCGCCGATTTCGGCATCACCGAAGGTGAAAAAGCCGCCGCCCTCAAGGGCCTTGATGCCGCGTTCAGTGGTGTTAAGGGCAAATTCAACCCCGACCAGTTCGGCCCCGAAATCCAGCGCGTGCTGGGTGGCCGCCAGCAAGTTGCCCAGGCCAAATTGGCAGTGAAAGCCGAGGCTGAATCCGCCGCCTACTTCACCGAACTGAAGAAAAACCCCAAGATCCTTTCCACCCCGACCGGCCTCTACTACGAGATCACCGAACCCGGCACCGGCGCCAAGCCAACCCCGGAAAATGTCGTCAAAGTCCACTATACCGGACGCCTCCTCGACGGCACCGTCTTCGACAGCTCCGTGCAACGCGGCGAGCCGGTCGAGTTCCCCCTCGGCGGCGTCATCCCCGGCTGGACCGAAGGCCTCCAACTCATCAGTGCCGGCGGTAAGATCAAACTCTATATCCCCTCCAAGCTCGGTTACGGCCCGGCCGGCGCCGGCGGCACCATCCCGCCCAACGCCACCCTGCTGTTCGATGTCGAGCTGCTCGAAATCAAACCGCCCGAGGCCGCTCCTGCTCCCGAAGGCACCCTCGTCCCCGAGGGTGCCCCCGTCCCCGAGGCAGCCCCCGCCACCAAGTAATTCACAGCCCGCTTGACCTCTCTGGCCCGGTCTCCTCGCGGAGCCCGGGCCTTTTTATGCCCATTGGCCCCGTCTAGAGCACTTTAACCCGAGTTCCGCAGTTGGCGCGGTCGGCTAAAAAAGTTTCAGAGGAGAGCGGATTTTTGGCGGCGGGCGGCTACGAGGGAAGACGAGTTTCTGGAGGCATGTAGTGCCGAACACCCCGTTGAGGAGCGCTTGGGTTT
>JAPLTN010000069.1 GCA_026398135.1 Verrucomicrobiota bacterium | reverse complement strand
GGGGGGGGACCGGCTTCAATAGGTGGCGCTCAGGCGAAGGCTAAACAGCCAGGCATCCGAGGCGGTGCTTACCGCGCCAACATGGCGGATATATTGCAGGTCAGGCTGCACAGTCAGGTGATCGCCGAGCGCGATGGAGTGGCTCAGCTCGGTGACTTGCTCGAAGTCTTGACCGGCGAGTTTGGCGGACATCTCGGCATAGACAAAGCCCAGCGCGGTAACATCGGCGGGACGCGAGGGGAGCAGGCCGGTTGCCGCCACGGCGGCATCGAAGGCCCAGGCGACGGTGCTGCGATCCTCGGGTGCCCAACCGTAACGAACGTGCGCCTCGACGTTGCCGGCCTCGCCGGTCTTGCCCGCCAAAGTACGCTCGATAACGGCGTAGGCACCGTGGTTCCCCGCATGGGTTTCGCCGCTGCCGAGATCGGCAAAGTCCGCCGTATGCAGCCAGCCGCCCGCATAAGCGCGGGTCGGCGCACCTTCCGGAGCATAGCCCAGTTCCGTAAAGATTACCGCGCCTTGATCGGCATTTAACTGATAATGCGTGCCATGCCGGTTGGGGTGCTCGTCGCCGACGGCGGAATCGAAGGCATCGCCATCGTAAACGCCCACTTTGGCGATCCAGCCCCTTGGCAGGGTCAAGGCCACGCGCGAGCCGAGCGCGGCGGCGTAGTAGGCCGGTCCGGTATTTACCACGTTGCCGGAGATAAACGCGGGCCAGCCAAAGGCGCTGTTAATCAATGCGCCCCCCGCCGTCGTGCCGCAGAATTCTTCATCGGCCAGCAATGCTCCGGACCGCCACGACCAGGTCGCGCCGGTCGCCTCCGCCCACCAACTGTAAAGCCGCAGGCTTTGGCAAGCCTCGGCATTATCCGCCGCCAAAAAATCACCGAGTATGCGTTCGGTGGGGCCGCGCCCTTCCACCCAAAGCACGCTGGTGCAGGCCGACCACGTGACCTCCTTTGCTTGGGCTGGCTCCACCGTTTGCGTCCAAAGGGCGTGGCCCAAGACGGTGCCGAACAAAGATTCGCGCCCGGCCCCTTGACCGGAAAGCCCGCTTGCGGCGTCCAGGGTGGCTTCCGCTCCGAGCGCGAGTTTTCCAGTGCCCCAAGCGTATTCCGGCCCGGCCGACAGACCGGTGACTAGCGCTGCACCACAAAGACCCGTAAGCAAAAAATGTGTGGATGGCATTTTCCACCAATCGGAAACAAGCAGGAAAAACTTAACACTTTTTTAACTGAATGCGACCGCCTCCCCGGCGATGCCAAAAAAGAGGCCGGCGCAGCTCGCGTCGGCCTCTTTGTAAAACAAAGCGTTATGCTTTAATTGGCTTAAAGGGAGGTCCTGAACTTAGAACGCCTTTCCGTCGGCCTTGGTGCCGCACAGGGCCACTTCGATGCCGAGCTCGGCGGCCAGCGCGGCCTTGGTGTAGAGCGCCAGATCGGCATCCTTGGAGGAGTTGGCGTAGGCCACCTGGATGTGGTTGCTCTGGTGGCGGGCCATCATCTGGTCGCGCGAGATGCCGTAGGTCACGGCGTGCATGATGGGCCACTGGTAGGTGGTTTCCTTCCAGCGACGCTCGGTCTCTTCCTGCGGCAGGCTGATGACCTTGGCGCGGCCGAGATCCATCTTGAGCTTGCCGTTCTCGACGAACACGCGGCTCCAGACGATTTCGCCGACCTTGGCGATGCCGCGCAGGGTGCCGCCGCCGAGGCGGAAATACATGCCGGGCTGACGCAGGGAGTCGGAACCGGCCCAGCCGTTGACATGGTGATCGGCCGGGGCGCTGCCCGAGATGAGGAATACCCAGACGTATTCCTTGGTGGTGCCGGACTTGTCCCAATCACCCCAGCGCAGATCGTGCAGGGTGTTGGCGCGGGGCTGCTTGAGGGCCTTGTGCACGCGGTCGGTGAAGAGGCCGTCGAGGCCGGCGCATTCGTCCACCTCGTTGAAATGCGGGATCGGCTCGCCATCGCGGATGATGGTGCCGTCGGCGCGTTTGACCGGCGGGCGTTCGGTGGAGTTGAGCGTGCCTTCGACCAGATCGGAGGCGGGCAGGAGGTCCTTGAGACCCTGTTGATACTGGATGCCGATGGTCTCGCAGCCGAACTCGTCGGCGATGCGCACGGCGGCGATGTAGGTCTTGCACTGGAGGAGGACCTGACGCTCGGTGAGTTCGGTGGCCTCGTCCTTGCCGAAGTGGAACTTGAGCCCCTTCTTCTTATACCACTCGAACACTTCCTTGGCCTCGGCGTCCGCGACCTGGGTGGTGGCGTAGTAGAGGGCGGACTGGGAGAGGCGCTCCTTGTAAACGCCGGTCTGGAAGAGCAGCTCGTCGGGGATGATGGCGTTGTACATGCCCATGCAGCCTTCGTCGAAGACGCCCATGATGGACTTTTTAACGCGCAAGTCGTCGGCGAGTTTCTTGGCCAAGGCCTTGGCCTTGGGTGGCACGGCGGTCTTGGCCAGCGCCTTGACGTGGGTGATCTTGTGCTTGGCCACGCCGGTCTTCAGCCAGCTTTGCAGACCGCCGAGGAAGAGGGCGTCGTCGAAGTTCTCGCTCCAGAGGGTGGAATATTTCACGCCGGCCTTGGTCAGCGAGCCGTTGAGATTGAGCATGCCGACCAGGCCGGGCCAGGTGCCGGACCAGTTGGCGACGTTGAGGATGGGGCCCTTGTGGGAGATGAGGCCGTGCAGCAAATGGTGCGAATACTGCCAGACGCACTCGGCGACGATGAGAGGCGCGGTCGGGTCGATATTGGCGAAAACCTCCATGCCCTCCTTCTGGGAGCTGATGAAGCCGTTTTTGACCTCGGGCTTGTAGGCGTGGGCGCGCACGAGCTTGTAGCCGAACGAGGCGACGACCTCGGCGAGCTGCTTTTCCATGGCGACCTGGGCGGGCCAGCATTTTTCGTTGGCGGTCTGGCGAAGGTCGCCGTTGGCGACGAGATAGACGGACTTTTTTGGGAGTTTTTTAATGGAGGGCATGGCAGGGAGTGGTGCGGGAACACCGCGTGAATCGGCGTTTAATATACACCTTGGCAAAGGAAACGAGAATGGAGAAGGATGGCACCTGCATGGATAAAATCGGCTTTCAGCCCGCCCCCGAACTTCTGGCCGCGCAGATCGTGGAGAGCCGGTATTTCTTTTTGCCCGCCTGCTCCGGGAAAGAAAGTGGCGGCAAAGGCTTTCGCGTGGCGCTGGGTGGGTGGGAGGTGTGCCGCACGGATTACGCGGTGCGCCGCACCCGCTACCCGTTTCATGTGTTGGAGCTGGTGCTGGCGGGGGCGGGTTCGGCGGTGGTGGATGGGGTGGAGCTGAAATTGGAACCTGGCGTGTGTTTTGCTTACGGACCCCGCTCGCGTTGCGAAATCACGGCGGAAGGCGCACGTCCACTGCGGAAGTTTTTCCTTGGGTTTTCCGGCCGCGAAGTCCCCGGTTTGCTCTTGGCCTCGGGGCTCGCTCCGGGTGGCGCGCGGCGCACCCCGGTGCCGGGGGAACTGGCGGCCTTCGCCGAAATGATCGTCGAGGAGGGCCGCCGCCAGGGGCGCAACGCCGAGGCCGTCTGCGGTCACCTGGCGCGCGGGCTTTTACTTAAGATCGGCGAAACGGAAACCGCCGGCGCAGGCGACGCCGAGGCCCGGGCGCGTTCAAGTTATGAGCGTTGCCGCGCATTGGTGGATGCCAACGCCCGAACCTGGGGTTCCCTTCGCGAGATTGCCGAGGGCTGCGGCTTGGAACGCTCCAGTGTATGCCGGCTCTTTCGTCGCTTTGCCGGGGTGACGCCGGGGCGCTACTTGATGCGGCGCAAGATGAACCTCGCCGCCGCCCATTTGATCGAACACGGCGGCTGGGTGAAAGAGGCCGCCGCGCACGTCGGCCTGGCCGACCCGCTGCATTTCTCGCGCTGTTTCCGCCAGGTCCACGGCGTGCCGCCCAGCGCGCTGCTGCGGCGCGGTCTGGAAACCTCCTCCGAAACCAAAACCGTGTAGGGCGGGGTCGCCGCACCCCGCCGCCGCCATGCGTAACGGGCGAGCGGCTCAGGCGGAACGCTGCAGGAAGGCGGCGGGAGTCAGGGCGGGGACCGGGGAGTTGGCGTAGTGCCGAAGGTTTCGGGTGATGATAAAATCCGCATCCCACGCCAGGGCCGAGGCGGCTTGGAAGGCGTCTTCAAGGTCGGTCATGGGCAAAAGCAAGGCGCGGCGGGCTTCAGAGGTGGCGACCGGGGCCACTTCGACGATGCGAAGCAAACGCTCCAAGAAGGGGCGCCCCCCGTTTTTGAGCAGGTAGGCGCAATTCGGGAGCGAGTGCCAGGCGACGGCGGCGGTGCCTTGGGCCTCGGCCCAGCGGAGCACTTCGGCACTGGCCGCGAGGTGGGGCTCGCGGGCCAGAGCCACATCGAGAAGCACGTCGGTATCGAGGAGGATTCTCATGCGTCCAGATACTTCGACTTCAGCGCATCGTAGAGCAGATCGGATCCCGGAGCCGAATCACGCAGAGTGGCCGAGCCGATCATGTCTTCAACAAAGCTGCGCGGGGGCGTGGCGTCCGCAGCTTGGAGGAGGGAATCGATGAGTCCCGAGACAGTCGTATGACGTGCGGCGGCGGTGCGTTTAGCGCGGCGATGGGTGGCGGGGTCCAAGGTGATCGTAACGCGAGTCTTCATGGCGTATGCATGCTGCGATAACCATGCATACGAGTCAAGTGGCCCGCGGGGTTTTGGCGGAATCTAAGCATCCCAACGCACTCACCCCGCTAGTGTTCTGGCCACTTAATGTCTTTACATATTTCGGATTTCACACAGGCTCTTGTCATGGCGAGACGAGCTATTCCCTTGGTCTTGGATGATGAGCAACTTGTGGCCCTGCGAGAGTTGGAGAGGGCTGACAACACG
>JAPLTN010000085.1 GCA_026398135.1 Verrucomicrobiota bacterium | reverse complement strand
CGCCGCCGGGCGCGGCGGACGCGGTGTGGCTGGAGGCGACGCCGTGGGCGGAGTATTTCGTGGTCAAGGGCGGACACTGGCCGGAGGTCGCGCGCGCCCTGGCTGACGGTAAAATTTATCTGGCGGATCCGGGCACGCGGCTGGCCATCGAAGCGCTGGCACCGAAGAAGGGCGAGCGCATCATCGACGCGTGCGCGGCACCGGGCGGCAAGAGTCTGGCCATCGCGGATCGCATGGGCGAAGGGCTGCTGGTGGCGCTGGATATTCCCGGAGCGCGGCACGAGCGGCTGGCGGAAAACCTTAAACGCGTGCCCGAAGGCGTGTCGGCCAAGCGGGTCGAGGGCGATCTGCGGCGGGCGTCGAGCTTGATGGGCATGACACCGGGCTCGTTTGATGCGGTGCTGGTCGATGCACCCTGCACCAACAGCGGCGTGATGCGGCACCGGGTGGATGTGAAGTGGCGTTTGCAGCCGGCGGATTTTGGCAAACACGCCAAGCAGCAGGCCGAGATGCTGGCCAGCGCGGCGCGCTGGGTGAAGTCGGGCGGGCGGCTGGTTTACAGCACGTGCTCGATCGACGACGTGGAGAACGCAGGCGTGGTGGACGCGTTTCTC
Source organism: Verrucomicrobiota bacterium (assembly GCA_026398135.1). GTDB lineage: Bacteria > Verrucomicrobiota > Verrucomicrobiia > Opitutales > Opitutaceae > IMCC26134_A. The sequence continues at coordinate 70,726 of JAPLTN010000085.1, read as the reverse complement.
GCCGGGCCGGATGGGGTGGATTTTGAAAAGACGAGCGCGGTCGTGGCCTTGCCTTGGGTGGCGGGGCATGACGGCGCGGGGGTGTGCGTGCTGCGGCGGCGTTAACCGAAGGGACCCGCCATGGAGAAACTCCTCTGTGTGTATTGCGCGAGCAGCCTGACGCTGGATGCGAAGTATTACGCGGCGGGCGAAGCGCTGGGTCGCGGCCTGGCGGAGCGCGGCTGGGGACTGGTTTACGGCGGCGGCCGGGCGGGGGTGATGGGCGCGGTGGCGCAGGCGACCAAGGCGGCGGGAGGCCGCGTGGTCGGGGTGATTCCCGACTTTATGGTTGAGCGTGAGCTGGCCTACCGGGAGGCGGACGAGCTGGTGGTGGTGAACTCGATGCGCGAGCGGCGGAGGATCATGGAGGAGCGGGCGGCGGCGTTTGTCACGTTGCCCGGTGGGATCGGCACGCTGGAGGAGCTGGTGGAGATCTTGGTGGGGCGGGCCTTGAACCGTCATGGCAAGCCGCTGGTATTGGTAAACCAGGACGGGTTCTACGACGAGCTGCTGGCGTTTTTCGCCAGGATGGTGCGCGAGGGATTCAAGACCCAGGGGCTGATGCAGTTGATGCCGGTGGCGCGCACGGTGGACGAAGTCTGGCCCTTGCTGGAGCAGGCGGCGGGGGAGAGCGCGGTGGATGCGCTGTGGCGCTGAGCGGCCATTACAAGACGAAGTCGGCGGGCGGCTGAAGGGGGATGAGATTAGTTTTTTAAACTGCCGAAACGAATCTTTGCCAGGCAGTGTTGTGGCACTCATATTTTACTGAAGTTATGGCGTCCAAGAATTTACCCCCGCTTACGATCAAACAGCTTAAGAAAGAAGCCAAGGCGTTTGCTATCGCGGAATCAACGCATGCCGAGCCGAGCCTGTTTGGTGTTACTGATGGAAAGGCGGTTGGCACCTATTTGGAGCACAAGTTTCAAGCTGATCTACTTGATCGCTATGCATATCCCAAAGGCAGTTCGGCCAAGGGTATCGATTTTCCCGGCTTGGACGTGGACATCAAAGTCACCAGCGTTCGTCAGCCTCAATCCTCGTGCCCATTTCGGAGCGCTCGGCAAAAGATTTACGGTCTCGGCTACTCCTTGCTGGTTTTTGTGTATGACAAGCGGGACGACTCTGCCGCACGTGTCGCCCGGTTAAACATTCTACATACGATCTTTGTCGAAAAGGAGCGCACGGCTGATTTTCAGACCACGTCAGGCCTGCTTTCATTGCTCAAGAATAACGCAAACCGTGATGACGTGCTGGCATTCTTCGCGGAAAGAATGCTGCCGGTTGATGAGATCAGCGCCGGATTGCTGGCGGATGAGGTAATGGAAGCGCCGCCGACGTTGGGATACCTCACGATTTCCAACGCGCTTCAGTGGCGGTTGCAATACAGTCGGGCTATCGAGCAGGCCGGGGTTGCCCCGGGGATTCTCCGTCTCAAATGAAGGTTCATGGGAAAGTTGAATTCGGCGATTTCCAGACTCCCGATGGGCTGGCGAAGGAGGTATGTACGCTGTTGCTGAGGCTGGGAGAAGCACCAGAGCTGGTGATCGAACCCACGGCGGGACGGGGGGCGTTTTTGATGGCGGCTTCCCACGCGTTCCCTGCCGCCATCCTCAAAGGTTTTGAAATTAACCCGGAGTATGTTGCGGACGCGCAGAATCGGCTCGCTCAGCGCACTTCCAAGGGCGCGGTCGCGGTCGGGTGCCATGATTTTTTCACGTATGACTGGGATGAAGAACTGCGCGGTACGGGAGCCCGGCTTCTTCTGCTCGGTAACCCCCCGTGGGTCACCAATGCGGGGATTTCAGCGGTAAATGGTGCGAACCTACCCTCGAAGGAAAACTTTCAAGGTCTTAGAGGAATCGCCGCGCGGACGGGGAAAGCGAATTTTGATATTTCCGAGTGGATGTTGATTCGTTTGCTGCGCGCGTTGCATGGGCGAACGGCTTCACTGGCCATGCTGTGCAAAACTGCGACGGCACGAAAATTTCTACGTTACGCTTGGAAAAACGAGGGGCATATTTCGACTGCTTCGATTTACCGCATTGATGCTGCGGCGCATTTTGATGCGGCGGTGGACGCATGCCTGCTCTATCTGCGCACGGGGGAAGACGGGCCGGAAGAGGCGGATGTTTATGCGTCGCTGTCTGACTTGAAGCCCACCATGCGCATCGGGTTACAGCGAGATGAGTGGGTGGCGGATGTTCGCGCTTATCGCACTTTGCAGCATTTGGAGGGAGACTGTCCGTTTCGATGGAGATCAGGGGTGAAGCATGATTGTGCGGCAGTAATGGAGTTGCATTCGATGCCGGATGGCGGAATCGAGAATGGGGATGGCGAGCGGCTCATGCTAGAGACCGATTATGTGTTTCCTTTTCTCAAGTGCAGCGATCTGGCCAACTCTAGGACAATACCTACGCGACTCGTGCTCGTCACGCAGCGGTTCGTTGGCGACGACACGGGGGCTATTGCGCAAGCCGCTCCGCAGACATGGGCTTACTTACAACGCCATCTCGCGAGGTTCGAGGCGAGGAAGAGTTCAATCTACCGCGGGCGGGTGGCGTTTTCACTATTTGGAATCGGCGATTATGCTTTTGCACCCTGGAAGGTTGCGGTCTCGGGACTGCATAAATCGCTTAGGTTTCAACTCATTGGCCCGGTTGATGGTAAGCCTATGTTTTTCGATGACGCTTGTTATTATTTATCGTTTCAAACCGAGGAGACTGCGCGCGTTATCTTGGACACGCTCAACTCCGAGCTGTGTCAGCGTTTTCTAAACACACTGGTATTCTCGGATGCGAAGCGTCCGATCACAGTCGATCTTTTACAGCGCTTGAATTTAGCGGTAATTGCCGAGGAAGCAGGATTGGGCGTGAGATGGAGAAACATTGAGCGAACGCATTACACCTTGGGGCGGGGAGTGCCTCAAATGCAGCTTTTGATGCAGGGTGGGCTTTAGGCAAAAGCCGGTGGCGCGCACGGTGGACGAAGTCTGGCCCTTGCTGGAGCAGGCGGCGGCGGAAAGCGCGGTGGATGCGCTGTGGCGTTGAACGGGGACAGTTTACAAAACGAAGTCGGCGGGCGCGATCAGGACGACGAATTCGCCTTTGAGGCTGGTCTTGGCGAGGCGGGCTTCCACTTCGGCGGCGGGGCCGACGAGGAAGGTTTCGTGCAGCTTGGTGACTTCCTTGGCCAGGCAGACGATACGGGCGGGGCCGAGGGTGGCGGCGATCTCGGCGGCGAATTTGTCGATGCGGTGGCAGCTTTCGTAGAGGGCGAGGGTGTAATCGAAATCCCGATATTTTTCGAGGAAGGCCACGCGCGCGCTGGTTTTGGCGGGGAGGAAGCCGGCGAAAAGGAAGCCGTCGCTGGGCAGGCCGCTGGCGCTGAGCACGGCGGCGACGGCGCAGGCACCGGGGATGGGCACGACGGGCAGGGCGGCGCGGCGGCAGGCGCGGACGACGCGGAAACCGGGGTCGCTGATGGCGGGGGTGCCGGCGTCGCTCACGATGGCGACGGACTGGCCCTCGCGCAGGCGGGCGACGAGCTGTTCGGCTGCGGCGGTCTCGTTGTGGTCGTGGTAGGGGACGAGCTGGCGGTGCAGGCCGAGGCGGGTGAGCAGGGCACCGGTGGTGCGGGTGTCTTCGCAGGCGACGAGATCGACGGTGGAGAGAATGAGGCGGGCGCGCTCGGTGAGGTCGGCGAGATTGCCGATGGGGGTGGCGACGACGTAGAGGTGGCCGGGCCGGGCGGCGAGGCGGTCGGGCGCGGGAGTGGCGGCGGGGGTAGTGGGCTCGGTCATCGCGGCCATGTGCGCAAAGGTCGGGCGCGGGGGCAAAAAGTTTCGGTGCACAAAAAAGCCCGGTCGCGTTAACGACCGGGCTAAAGGGGCGAGCGCGTGGGGCGCTGCGGAAGCGTTAGCGGCCCATGCCGCGGTTGCCGCCCATGCCGGGGACGCCGCCTTCCCAGGACGCGGGGCGGCTCCAGGGAATGGAGGAGTCTTCCTGCTGCTTGGTCGCGCATCCCGTAACCAAGGAAAGCAGGCCGGAACCGAGTATTAGGAGGAGCGTGAGGCGGATTTTCATACGATGGGACGGCGATTAAGCGTGGTTTATTTGGTGTAAGTCGCGATGTCTCCGGCGGTCAAGGTGGTCTTGATCGAGGAGGGCGCAACTTGGGCGATGGCGTAGCCGGAGTTGACCTCGGAGATCACGGACTCGGCGATGGTCTCGCCCTTGCGGGTGATGGTGAATTTGTGACCTACGGCGACACCGTCGGCGGTGCCGAGTTCAAGGATCACGAAGGAGTTTTTACGGCCGACCTTGGCGACTCGGGCGGCGGCGGTGCGGGCGCTAAGTTCGGGCTGTGCGGGGTTGGCTGAGGAAGCGTTTTCGCCAGAGCCGGAAGCGGACGCCGATGCGGTAACGGCGCTTTGTGCCTGTATAACGCGGGCCTCAAGGGTGGCGATGGTCTGCTTGTATTTCTCGATTTCCTCGGGGCTGCCGGATTGGGCGGCGAGGCGGGTCTGGACGAGTTCGCGGCGAAGCTCGTCCAGGTCGGAGGTGAGTTTCTTTTCGGCGGCCTCTTTTTCGGAGATGGAGCGCTTGAGGGTTTCGGCTTCGCGGGCGACTTGAATGGTGCGGGCCTCGGCAGCGGTGAGGCGGGACTTGGCGTCGCCGAGGTCGGCGTCGCTGCGGGTGAGATCGGCTTGGACAGCGGTGCGGGAGGCGTTGGCCTTGGCGAGGTCTTCGCGGAGAGCTTCGGCACCGGCGCGCTCGGTCTCAAGCTTGGATTGGAGCTGTTTCTTGGTGTCGCCGATCTGCCACCAGAAGTAACCGGAGGCGGCGGAGCCGAGCAGCGCGAGAATACAGAGCACTAGGGTAAGGGCTTTCATAGAGGGGATTAAGAAGAGAGAAACCGTGCGAGCCGCAGGGCGGCTTGAAAAGGAGAAAAGCAGGCGGAGGCGGGGTGTTATCCGTCGCGCGCCTGTTGCGGGAGGGTCAAGACCGGCGGTCAGGCCGAGAATGTGCTGGTGAACCAAGGGGTCTGGACCTGCTTCTTGATCGAGCCGTTGGCGGCAAGGTGATCGAGGATCTTGTAGGCCAGTTCGGGGCTGCCGCCGATGGAATTGGCGGCGGCTTCGGCGGTGTAGTGCTGGCCGGGTGCGGCCTTAAGCGCGGCGACGAGTTTTTGTTGGAGCGTGATGACTCCGGTGGCGGCTTTTTTCCCCGCCTCGACGCCGGGTTGATGGTAGGCGTTTATGCCAACGAGGCTGGCGTAGAGCCCGACCGCGCGCTCGTAGAGGGCGATCATAAGGCCGAGGGTGCAGGCGTTGAGCTCGTTGATCGTGACGGTGACGGAGTGGCGGTCTTTTTCGCTGAGGGCGTCGCGGGTGCCGAGGTAGAAGCCGAGCAGGTAGTCGCCGGTGGTGATGCCGGGCTCGACCTGCATGGCGGCGGCGGGCTGGGGGCGGTCCTTGAGCACCTCGATGAAGGTGACGAAGAAGTTGTTCACGCCTTCGCGGAGCTGTTGCACGTAGGCGTGCTGGTCGGTGGAGCCCTTGTTGCCGTAAACGGCGATGCCTTGGTTGACGACCTTGCCCTGGAGGTCGAATTCTTTGCCGAGGGATTCCATCACGAGCTGCTGGAGGTAGCGGGAGAAGAGGAGGAGGCGGTCCTTGTAGGGAAGGATGACCATGTCCTTGGCACCGCGGCCGCCGGTTTCGTAATGCCACATGAGGGCGAGCAGGGCGGCGGGGTTTTCGGCGGTGACGGTGGAGCGGGTGACGATGTCCATCGCGGCGGCGCCGGCGAGCATGGCGTCGGTGTCGATGCCTTGGAGGGCGGCGGGCAGGAGGCCCACGGTGCAGAGTTCGGATGTGCGGCCGCCGACCCAATCCCACATGGCGAAGCGGGTGAGCCAGCCGTCCTTGATCGCGATCTGGTCGAGTTTGGAGCCTTCGCCGGTGACGGCGACGAAGTGTTTGGCGGGGACGAGGCCGGCGGCCTTGAAGGCGGCGGCGGCTTCGAGCATGCCGTTGCGGGTTTCGACCGTGCCGCCGGATTTGGAGATGACCACGACGAGGGTCTCGGGGAGTTTTCCGGCGAGCTGGCCGAGCACGTAGTCGATGCCGTCCGGGTCGGTATTGTCGAAGAAGGAGACGGCCATTTTATCCGCGCCGGGCTGGCCGAGGGCGTGGTTGACCAGTTGGGGGCCGAGGGCGGAGCCGCCGATGCCGACGACGAGCAGTTGGGTGAATTTCTTGCCGGTGGAGCCGAGGATTTTGCCGGAGTGGATGTCGGCGGTGAAGGAGCGGATCTGGGCGAGCGAGTCATCGATGGCCTTGGTGATTTCGGCGGTGGGGGCGAGCTTGGAGGCGCGCAGCCAGTAGTGACCGACCATGCGGCCCTCGTCGGGGTTGGCGATGGCGCCGGCTTCGAGGGCTTTCATCGCGACGAAGGCCTGCTGGACGGCGGGTTCCTGCTCGGTGAGGAAGGTGGCCGGGAAGGGGATGCGGCTGTAGTCGAGGGCGAAGCCGAGCGACGCGTTGTGGTACGTGTATTGGGTGAAGCGGTTCCAGCTCATAAGGGTACGAGACGTTGAAGAAAGATTGGCGAGTGCGAAAGCCGAATAACCAACCGGCACGCGCTCACGGGGTAAAGGGCGGAGGATGAAAAAGGTCCTTCGCCGGGATAAGCTGCGTTTCGCCAAACCAGAGCGGGCGAAGCTTATTTTTCGCGCAACGCCCGAATGCCGGCGATGAGTCGGTGCACGTTTTCCGGTGCGATGCGGTCGGTGATCAACGAGCGCGGATAATGGTAAGCCACGTCGAGGTGGAGTCCGTTTTCCGTGCCGGGCCGCACGAAATCAGCCACGAAATCCAAGCCGCCGCGCGGGCGCATGAAGCGCACGTAGGGGTCGGGGTCTTCGCTCTCGATCACGATGTCGTGGTGGAGGAAGATATTGCAGTAGAGGGTCAGATCCCGGAAGGAGGCGAACCAGGTCGGCGGGTTTACCAATTGATCGCGAATTATCAGCGTCATCGGGGTGGTGGGTTTGGCGAAACTATGGTTTATATCGGCACGTCAGCCCGCTTTCTTGACCCCGGGGCGGGTGGTGCGTCATGGCTATCAGCCTTTCTCACCACATGAGCACCGCGCACCAACCCGTTCTTCTTATCATTCGCGATGGCTGGGGGCATAATCCCCACGCCGAGCAGGCCCAATACAACGCTGTGGCCCTCGCCCAAAAGCCCACCGACGACGCACTGCAAGCGGCCTCGCCCGTGGCCTATGTATCGGCCAGCGGGTTGGATGTGGGTTTGCCCGACGGTCAGATGGGCAACTCCGAAGTGGGCCACGAAAACATCGGCGCCGGGCGCATCGTCGATCAGGAGTTGGTGCGCTTGAACAAGCTTTTCTCCGAGAAACAACTCGCGGGCAACGCCACCTGGCTGGGTGCTATCGCCCGCCTGAAGGCCAATCCCGCCGCCAAACTCCACTTGATGGGCATCGTCTCGGACGGCGGCGTGCACGGCATGCTGGAACACCTTTACGGGCTGCTCATCCAGGCGCAGACCGACGGCATCGCGGCCGACCGCGTGTTCGTGCATGGCTTCACCGACGGTCGCGATACGCCACCGACCTCCGCGCTGGGCTACATCCGCCAGGTCGAGGCCAAGATCAAGGAGCTGGGCAATTACGGCCGCATCGCCACCATCACCGGCCGCTTCTGGGCCATGGACCGCGACAACCGCTGGGAACGTGTGCAAAAAGCCTACGATCTGCTGACCGGCCGCAACATCACGGCCACCGCGCTCTCCGCCGAAGCCGCGGTGCAGCACTACTACGAGAACCCGCTTTCCGAGACGCAAAAGGGCGACGAGTTCGTTCCCGCCACGGCGATCCTCGGCGCGAACGGCAAACCACTCGCCACCTACGCGAACGGCGACGTGGTCGTGTTTTACAACTACCGCGGCGACCGCCCCCGCGAGATCACCCGCGCCTTCGTGATGGACGACTTCGCCGGCTTCGATCGCGGCCCCAAGCTCGACCTCTACTACGCCACCATGACCGAGTATGAGGCCGGCCTGCCGGTGAAGATCATTTCGCCCAAGCCACCCAAGTTGAAAAACATCCTCGGCGAAGTGGTCGCCGCCGCCGGAGTGGCCCAGTTCCGCTGCGCCGAGACGGAGAAAAACCCGCACGTCACCTTCTTCTTTAACAACTACCGCAAGGAGCCCTTCGCGCTGGAAGATCGCGCCTGCCCGGCCAGTCCCAAGGTGCCGACCTACGACATGCAGCCCGAGATGAATGCGGTCGAAGTTACCCGCCTCAGCAAAGAGGCCATCCTCTCCGGAAAATACGGACTGGTGATCGTCAACTACGCCAACCCCGACATGGTCGGACACACCGGTTCCATTCCCGCGACGGTCAAGGCCTGCGAGGCGACCGACGCCGGGGTGGGCGAGCTCCTGGCGGCGTTAAAGTCGGTGGGCGGCCGCGCGGTGGTGTGCGCCGACCACGGCAACGCCGAGCAAATGTGGGACCCCGTGCTCAACGGCCTGCACACCGCCCACACCTTGAACCTCGTCGAGGTTTTCGTGGTGGGCGACGGCTTTACCAAGGCCGGCACGCGTATGCGCAGCGGCGGCCGTCTCGCCGATATCGCCCCCACCGTGCTCCACCTCATGGGTCTGCCCAAGCCCGCTGAGATGACCGGCGAGAGCTTGATCGTGGCTTGAGAACACCTCCACCGCCCCGATCCGTGGATCCACGGTCCGGGGCGTGTCCTTGGTGGCGTCCGACCGGAACGGTTAGGGATTTAACTGGCTTCGGCCGTGGCTTCAGCGGCCTGCGCCGCGCGCGCCGCGATGCGGCGTTCGGCTTCGAGGATGATGGCTTCGCAGCCGAGGAATTTATGGTCGTCGAGGGTGAGGCGTCGGCGTTTGCCGCCGTGCTCATAAATCGCGTAGGCGATGCCCTTGTTGGCCCACTTGTGGCGGTCCATTTCCACGATGCTATCGAGGTGAACTTTCTGGCCTGAGGCGCCGGTGATGATGTCGCCGTCGGCGCGCACGCTGAGCTTATGATTCCACGCCACCCAAGCGGCGAAGAGCACGGAGCTGATAAAGAAAATCCAGCCCGGCCAGCGTTGTCCGGCGAGGTCGCCGGCGGTGCGCTCCTTCGGGACTTTGACCGGCCACTTTTGCTCTTTGGCGTATTTCTCCCAAGCGCGCACCACCGCCGGGTCTTTGGCTTCCTTGGCCTGACCGTCGGCGATCAGCTTATCGGCCATCTGGCTGAAAACCACGTGGCGTTTGGCCTCGGCCGGCCAGGCGTAGTAGCCGTCGGAGAGAAACCAGACGCCGGAGCCGAAGAGCATCATGAACATAAAGATCATGCGGCGGCGCCATTCCTTGGAGATGCGGGCGTGGACGTTCATTTCCCCACCCAATAGCGCCGGAGGGCGGAAAACAATCCCGGGGCGCGTTAAATTTGCGCGCTCATCCCCGGGCTTGCACCGGGCGGGCCGGGCGGGCTTGTCTTGCCCGCTAAAACGTCTCCCTCGTCCGCCCTCATCCTTTACGCCGCCTCGCCCCCCGTCCATCCGCTTCCCCGCCCTTCGTTTTCCCGCATGTATCTCAAAGCGCTCAAACTCCACGGTTTCAAGTCGTTCGCCGATCCCACCACCTTGCGTTTCGAGCCCGGTGTCACCGCCATCGTGGGCCCCAATGGTTGCGGCAAATCCAACGTCGCCGACTCCATCCGCTGGGTGCTCGGCGAGCAGTCGGCCAAGGCGCTGCGCGGCGGCAAGATGCAGGACGTGATTTTCGAGGGTGCCGACACCCGCAAGGCCGCCCAGATGTGCGAGGTCTCGCTGCTGCTCACCGACTGCGAAAAGCAGCTCGGCAGCGAGTTTCACGAGATCGAGATCATGCGCCGGGTTTATCGCGACGGCGGCGGCGAGTATTTTTTCAACGGCCAGCCCTGCCGCCTGAAGGACATTCAAAAGTTGTTCATGGACACAGGCATCGGCCGGACCAGCTACTCGATCATGGCGCAAGGTCAGATCGACCAGATCCTGTCCTCCAAGCCGGAGGAGCGGCGCGCCGTGTTCGAGGAGGCAGCCGGCATCACCAAGTATAAATCGCAACGCAAGGAGGCCCTGCAAAAGCTCGCGTTGACCGACACCAATCTGGTGCGCGTTGCCGATGTGATCTCCGAGGTCGGCCGCCAGATCGGTTCGCTCAAGCGGCAGGCGACCAAGGCGCTGCGGCACAAAAAACTCTCCTGGCGCTTGCGCCACCTCGCGCTCGCCCACCACGGGCACCACCACGCCATTCTTGCCGCCCAGCTCGCGACGCTGGAGGAAAACGTGATCAAGTTGCGCGCCGCCGCCGAGACCCGCCGCACCCACCTCCAGCAGCAACAAAGTGAGCTGGAGGAGAAAAAAGCCGCGCGGATACGCCTGAACCAGCGCGTGCAGGAGGCCCAGCAGGCGGTCTTCGATTTGCGCTCGGAAAAAGAGCAGGCGGAAAACTCCGCCAACCTCGCCCAGATCAAACGCAGCGGCCTGGCCGAGCGCCTGGCCGGTTCGCAGGCCAACCTGAGCGAGCTCGAAATGCAGTTGCGCGAGTTGGAGTCGCAGGTCGATAGCGGTGCGCAGGACAAACAGATGCAGCTCACCCTGCTCGGTAGTTCCGACGCGGTGTTTCAGGACCGCAACCGTGAGCTCACCGTGCTCGAAGCTGAGCTATCCAAATACGAACAAGAGCTCTCTCAGACCAAGTTTCAGCTCCTGCAATTTGAGAGCCATGTGGCCCGGCTGCGCACGGATGCGACCAGCTACGAGGTGGATCAAAAAACCTCGGCCCAGCGCCATGAATCGCTGGCCGCAGAGGTCGAGGGTGTTCGCCAGCAACAATCCGCCGCCTCCGCACAGCTCTCCGAGGTAAACGCCCGGGTGGAGGAAGCCCAGGTGCTCAAGGCTCGCGCCCACTCCGAGTCGCAAGACCTGCAAAACCAAATTGGCGAACTCACCAAAGAGTTTCGCGAGGCGCAGAAAAAGCTTCAGGAGATCGACCGCAACCTGGCCCAACGAACCGCCCGGTTAAAACTACTTCAACAGTTGGCGGAAAAATTCGAGGGCTTCGGCGAAGGCGCGAAGGCCATTTTGCAAGGCCGCTTCACCACTTTGCTGGGTGAAAACGCGGTCAAGCCACGCCCCATTACGGACGGGCTGCGTCCACGCGCGGAGTGGGCGCGCGCGCTGGAGGCCTTGCTCGGCGCGGCGGGCGAGGCGGTGGCGGTGGCCGATCTGGATGTCGCTCAAAAAATCCTGACCGAGCTCGAAGCCCAGCAGATCGGCAGCGTGGCGCTGCAAATCCCCAATCCTAAAACGCAAACTCCCCATGAGTCGGCGGCTCTGCCACCCGGGCTTCGTCCCGCCACCGACTCGCTGGTCGGCTTTGATGCCGAGCATCCCGCTGCGGCGCTTTTGCGTAGTTGTTATCTGGCCACCGATCTGACGGCGTTTTTGGTCTATTGGCGGGCGAATCCGGATTTTCGATTTCTGGCCGTCGCCACCGCCAAGGGCGAGTTGGTGGATGCGCGCGGCGTGATCTTCGGCGGCTTTCGGAAAAAGTCCGGCAGCGGCAGTCTGGTGCAACGCGAGATCGACTTGCGCGAGACCACCACCGCCCTCGCCGACGATCAAATCGCGCACGACGGGCAGCGGCAGGTGATCGACGCGCTGCAAGTCCGGCTCTCCGAAGCCGAGCAAGGCTTGGAGGAGAAACGCGGCGAGGTGCTCGAAGCTTCGCAGAATCTCGCCACCGTGCAGCAAGAGGAGCGCAACGCCACCCGCGCGGTCGAAGAGATCGGCCAGCGGGCCGAGCGCATGGAGCGCGAGCTCCAGCAACTCGAAGCCGCCCGCCACGAGACGCACACGCGTTTCGAGCGCGCCCGCCAGCAACTCACCGAGGCCGAGCACTCGGTGGAGGCCGGCCGCGCCCGCATAATCGAGCTCGACGCCCAGCTGCTTGCTTTGCGCACCGAGCGCGATGTGAAGCGCGAAACCTTTTCCCAAGCCAGACTGGAGCTGGCCGAGCGTCGCCAGAAGGTGGAAGTGCTGGATAGAGGCATCGCCGACATGCAGCGCCGACGCGCCCAGATCGCGGAGATTCTGGTGCAGCGTCAGCGCGAGATCGAGACCTGGACCGACCAGATTACCTCGCTCGAACAGGAGGCCGAGGGTCAGCGTTATCGCGCCGGACAGCTGGCTGAGACCATCGCGGTCGCCGTGCAACAAGTGGAGCTGATCCGCATCCAGTTGACCGAAGTCGAGCGCGCGATCAACGGGGTGGAATCCTCGCAGGATGGCATCCGCACCGATGCGGAGAAATCCGCGTCCGACCTTAGCCGGTGCGAAGTGGAGCTGGCCCAGACGCAGAGCCGGGTGCAGTTCATCACCGAGGATGTGCAGCGCGAGTATCAGTTGCCCATCGGCAGCTACGACTGGCGCGGTCTGCTTTATCGGGCCGACGATGATCCACCGGATTTAAAGGACCTCGACCTCGACGACGAGGACGAGGATGCGCCGACAGAAGACAGCGCGGGAGCGACCCAGGCATCGGAACCGGAGGGCGCTGCGGAAGCCGCGCCGGTGAAACGTCGCCGCAAAAAAGCCGGGCCCAAACCGGACCCGACCGAGGACGATTTGACCAAGTTGGCCGACGAGGTGCAGTGGCCGGCGATCAAGACCGAGATCGACGCCTTGCGTGCGCGCCTGGCCGGCATGGGCGCGGTCAACACCGCCGCGATCGAGGAATACGCCGAGCTGAAGCAGCGTTACGATTTCCTGAAGGAGCAAAGCGACGACCTCGACCAATCGAAGGCGGAGCTGATGCGGACCATCGACGAGATCAACCAGACCTCGATGTCGCAGTTTCAAATCACCTTTGATCAGATCAAAAAGAACTTCATCTACACCTTCCAGACGCTCTTCGGCGGCGGTGTGGCCAACCTGGAACTGGTGGTGACGGACGACGTGCTGGAGTCGGGCATCGAGATCACCGCCCAGCCGCCCGGCACCAAGCTGAAGAGCATCACGCTTCTCTCCGGCGGGCAGAAAACGCTGACCGCCGTGGCCCTGCTCTTCGCGCTCTATATGGTGAAGCCGTCACCATTTTGTTTACTTGATGAGCTGGACGCGCCGCTGGACGAGTCGAACATCGGGCGCTTCACAGACCTCTTGAAGAAATTCGTGCACGAATCCCAGTTCATCATCATCACGCACAACAAGCGCACCGTATCGGCGGCGCAGGCGATCTATGGCGTGACGATGGAGGAGCGTGGCGTGTCGAAGACGGTTTCGATGCGGTTTAACCAGGTTCGAGGCGAGCCCGAGACCCAGCCGGAAAATATCGCCGAGTCGGTGCGCGGAGCCAAGGCCCGCACCGAGGCGGCCACGGCGGCGTCGGCGTAAGGGTCGGGCGTTCCTTGTTTCATGAAGATTCCACAGATTAAACTGCAATGGGGCGGGGCCAAGACGACTCCCGGCGAGTGGCGTTTGGGTCTATGGGGAAGGTACGAGCGCAAGAGCGGTCGGGGGCGCGGGCTGGCAATCAGTCTGCGAGGAGTGGCGAGTTGGAGTTTGCTGGCGGGGGCGCTGAGTTATGCCGGGGCGGCCGGGTACGTTTGGTGGAAATTGGAGCAACGCCCCTACAATTTTGTGAGTTACACGGATCTGCTGCTTTATCCGGTGCGGAAAACGCAGATCAACGAGGCGCGCGGCCAGGCGATGATCGCGGAGGGCTTCGACGATTTTGAGGCGAAGAAGTGGCAGTCTGCGTTGATGAAGCTCCGGGTCGGGTTGGAGAAATACCCGCGCGACCTGAATGCGCGTTTGAAGGTAGCTCAGTTTTTCCTCGGGTCCAAACTGCGCATGCGGGCGCAAGAGACTTTGCTGGGCGGATTGGAGTTCGGGTGGCCGGGGCGGGCGTATTTGGAAAACGCAATCAATGTCGTGCAGGCCGGCGAGGATTTTGACCTGGTGATTGCTTTGTGTGATCGCGGTCTGAGTTTGCATGATCCCGCCCGGCATGCCGGCGCGGACCGGCGCTGGCTGGTGGAGCAACGCGTTCGAGCCCTGCTCGCGGCCGAGCGTCCCGAGGATGTGTTGGTGTTTCTGGAACAGCAGAAAGAGACGCTTGGAGACGCCGTGTATTCGGAACTTCGACTTTTGGTTTTGCTACAACTGGGCCGGACGGCGGAAGGGGTGGAATTTGCCGAGGCCTGGCGGAAGCGTGCGGGGGATACGGCGCAGGTTTTGCGCATGTTGGCGCGCACCTATCGCGACGCCGGGCGGGCGGAAGCGATGCGCGGGGCGCTGGAGGAATTGCGCCGCCAGAGTCCGGCCGATCCCCGGGTGCGGGTGTATTCGATCATCCAGACGCTTCTGCTGAATCTTGACGAAGAGGCTGATGCGCAGATTGAGGACTACCTTTTCCGCTTTGGCGGTGTCGCAAAAAACTTCGTTTTGCTGGCCGAGCCGCTGGGCGAAATCAAACGTCGCCCGCAACTGGATCGCCTGCTGGCGGCGGCGGCCGAGCGCGGGATTAAAGACCCGAAATTGCAGGCGGCGCGTCTGCAGATTTTATTTGCGGAGAAAAACTGGCCGGAAGCGCTGCGCCAGTTGCAAGCCTTGCACACCGGCACAGCGGGGCTGGGTGAGAGTCAGGCGAGCATGCTGGAGTTTCTCCGCGCACTGGTCACTGCCGCGGCCGATCCGGCGGAGGGATCGCAGTCTTCGCTGATCGATTACGTGCGCAGCTTGCAGTTGCCGATGACGGCTTATCGGCAGTCGATCGAGCTTCTGCGCGCAGCGGGGCGGCCTGCGACCGCGCGAGAAATCATCACCTTTGCGGAAGGGGTGTTTCCGGCCAATCGTTATTTGGCTGCGACCCGGACGGCGATCGACGCTGAGCTCGCGGAAACGCGAGCGCGCGCCGAGGCGGCGAAACCGGTGGCGGTAATTCCGGCGATTTTAACCAATGAGAAAGCGTTTTTCCGTGTCTTGGACACGACGGCTACGGAGCGCGGTCCCGAGGCCGCCCTGCTTTTAATCGGGGAACTACGTCGGGCGCGGCCGGCCTGGCTGTTGGAAACGCAGGAGCGGGTGGCGCGGAACGAGCTGGGTTATCTCGCAAAGGGCAATGATCAGGTGGCGTTCACCAGCGCGGCGCGTAGTTATATTAACAATGATCGGGTACGGCTGCGTTACGCCGTTGAGTTGGCGGGGGAGTTGCATGCGGCGGCTAAGCCCGAAGCGGCGCGCATGATTTTGGAGGAAATTTTACGCCAACTGCCTAAGGAGCCTTCGGCGCTGGCTTTGATGGCCCGTTGGTTCCCGGTGGTCCCGGATGGAAGTGCGGCCAAGTAAACGGGTCCCGTTAAGCGGTCTTAAAAATTCGCGAAAAAACCGCTTGCATTCAGGACGGGCAACCGGCTTCTTGCCCGTCCTGTTTCGCACAGGGGCTCTTAGCTCAGTTGGTAGAGCGCCTCAATGGCATTGAGGAGGTCAGCAGTTCGAACCTGCTAGGGTCCACCATTTTAAAGGCCGCCGATCACATCGGCGGCCTTTTTCGTTTTTCATCTGTCCGCATCGGTCGGCGCTGGTTTCCAGGCAGAAAAAAGCGCGGACCCTTTTCGAGGTCCGCGCTGGTAAAGCCGCTTTCGCAGCCGGTTGTGGGCTTACTTTACGGTGACCGGGATGGTGATTTCGCCGGTGGTGCCGTAACCCTTGAGGAAGAGGTTGCCGGTGCCGGGTTTGCCGCCCTTGACGTCGATCGTCACGGAGTTGCGGCCTTCTGGCACGATGACTTCGGGCATGACCACGCTATCGGGAATGTCGGTGGTGACATCGAGCAGCTGGCCACCGGAAGAGGCGGGCGAGGGAATAGTGAAGGTGAGGGGCTGGGAACCGCCTTGAGTCAAGGCGAGGCGGGTGGGGGAGACGTCCAGCACGGCGGGGTCCACGCGGAAGGTTCCGATGGGGGAGCTGCCGGTCGCGCCTTCGAGGGTGACGCGGTAGTTGCGTCCGGTGGCTACGGCGGGCACGTAGAAGCTGAGGGCGTTCGAGGATTCGTTCAACGTGCGCACGGGCTGGTCGTCGAATTTCACCACGTCGGCGCTGCCAAAACCGCGACCCACGACGCTGATACGAGAACCGACCGGGCCGCGGTTGGTTTCCATGGTCAGCACATAGCGACCGACCACGCGGGTGCGGGTGATGTCGGTGTATTCTTGTTTACGGGTGATACCGCCGCCGTGCTCGATGGCGTAGTCCACGATGTAGTAGTAGGCCAGTTCGTCGCGCCCGGCGGGGAGCTGGAACTCATATTCGAACACGCCCTTGCCGAGGTTGCCGGCGGTCATCTCGTGGATCTGGCCATCCACCACGATGCGGGCGGCGATGCTGCCCGGAGCGATGGTGGTGGTCTTGGGCGTGACGCTCAGGGCGAAGGTGTAGATGCGCGAAGGGTTCTCGGGGAGAACCTTGGGCGTGAGATCGGTGACCTTGAGATCGCAACCCGCCAGCAAGGCGAGAGCGGCGGCGCAGAAAACGGCGCGGAGAACGCGGGTGAGGGAGAAAACAGGTTGGTGGTGCATCGCGAGTTGGATATCGGTTAAAACGACAGCGATAATGGGCAACCCTTCCATGGCAACGCACGAAATATCTCTTCCCCAGGCACCGGCTTCAAATCTGGCGTCGGCCTTCGCGCGCAGTCCGCTCGGGCTTTATGTGCATGTGCCGTTTTGCGCGAGCACCTGCGATTTTTGCGCGTTTTACCAGACCACGCCTACGCGCGAAGGTGTGGTGGGTTATCTGGATAACGTGGGCCGGGAGCTCGCCTTGATAACTTGGCGCAAGGCGGTGGACACGGTTTTCTGGGGCGGCGGTACTCCCGGTTTGCTGGCACCGGATGATTTGCGCCGGCTCGGCGAGACGGTGCGCACCGCTTGTGGCGGGGTGCCGGCGGAGTGGTCGGTGGAACTGGCCCCGGCGTCGGTGACCGAGGCTCGCTTGGCGGTGCTGAAAGAGCTGGGCGTCACGCGGGTCTCACTGGGCGTGCAGAGTTTTTCGCCCGATTTATTGGATGCGTTGGGACGTCAACATACGCGTGAGCAGGTCTACCGCGCCTACGAACGGGTGCGGGAGGCGGGGTTTGCCAGTGTGAATCTGGACTTGATGTTCGCCCTGCCGGGCCAGGCGGCGGCGGCGTGGACAGAGGATTTAAGCGAGGCGGTGCGTTTGCAGCCTGATCATATTTCCACCTACTGCCTGACTTTTGAGGAGGACACCAAGCTTTGGGTGAAGCTTTCCAAGGGTCAGGTGAAGTTGGACGTGGAGCATGAGGCCAAGCTTTACGAACGCACCTGGGATGCGCTGGCGGAGGCGGGTTACGCGCAGTATGAGGTTTCCAACTTCGCCCGACCGGGACACGTGTGCGCGCACAATCTGAATACGTGGCGCATGCACGAATGGGTGGGCATAGGTCCATCGGCGGCCGGTCAGCACGATGGGCGGCGCGGGGCAAATCCGGCCGATTTAGATAAATGGGGCGAACAGCTGCGGCGGGGCCTGCGCATGACCGAGGACACGACGGCGCTAACGCCGGCGCTGTTGGCGGAAGATGCCTTGGTGTTCGGTTTGCGGCTGAACGAAGGCGTGGATCTTGGCGCGGTCCGGACGCGTTTCACCGGCGTGGCCGGGTGGGACGAGCTGGAGCAGGCGCTGGAGCGGATGCGTGAGCAGGGCCTGGTTGAGCTGGACGATACGGCTTCTACGGTGTGTCTGACCCGCGCAGGACGCTTGCTGGCGGATGCGGTGGGGGCGGAGTTGATGGGTGTGCTGGAGTGATAACGCGGGCTGGATTTTAAGTTCCGCGATTAAAATCCGGTCTCTTCGGGGTTTACGCGGTGCTGAAGCGGGTAATGAGACGGCTGATGGTCTCAGCGCAGGTGTGCGCAGTGGCGGCGAATTCGGGGGAAATGCACGGGTCGGCGGCGACGCGTTGCCAGAACGCGGCCGCCCAGTGCGCGGCGATGCTCCAGTCGGCGGCATGGGTGGGCGAGGGCGGAAGGGGCGCAAAGGTGCGCGGGACGATTTCGCCGCCCGTCGTTGGAGCCCAAAGCATGGGCAACATGTCGTAAGCGGGCGCGAGGCGAAACGGGGCGGAGTCATCGAGCCAGAACGCGAGGTTGCCGAAGTGCATATCGATATTGCCGATCAGTTCGCCAAATGCGTGGCGGCGGCGAATCGCCCCGAGTGCCTCGGGCGCGATCAGGCCGGTGGCGGCGAAGGTTTCCGCCGCTTGCACCCAAGTGTTCGCCGGGCCGGTGCCGAGCGCCTCGTGCAAGGCGCCGAGCGACACTACGCCACGCCGGCCGTGCGCACCGACGCGGTCGAAACGCGGCACTTCGAGAAAGCGTCGGCCGCCCGCATCCAGCACGCGCGCCTCGCCAGCCGCCTCTCCGGCAGCGGTGAGGATGGCGAGCGCGTGGGATTCGGCCGCGAGCAAATCGGCCCAGCGGCGGCCGGACGGGGTATCGAGCGGTTGGGAAAATTTCACCAGAACGGCCTGTGGCGGAGGAGGCGATACGTCGGGAGCGGCCAAGGGGGCGGGCTGGAGGTAAACGAGGAATTTCGGTTGTTCCCCGCCAGCCGAGGAGCCGGGCACGCCGGTTTGCATCGATTCCGCAGCGAGCGCGGGGTAACGCGTCGCGCGGTCGGAGTCGGCGACCCAGTCGGGGGCGTTGTCCGGTTGCGCCAGGGCGCGGCGCAAGGGCGTTTCCCCCACCACGAGGTTGCCGGGCAGGTCGTCGCCGGCGGTTTGGAGAAACACCAGTGTGTCGTCGTCGCTCCAGCGCGTGGGATCGGCGGGCAGAAGCAGGCTGTCGCTCAGGCGGCGGGCGAGGGCGCGACCGAGAAACCCCTGCGGACGCAGATCGCTCACGAAAAAAGGACACCCGTCCACCCAGCCATCGACATCGGCAAACGCACCTGCCCAAAGAGGGGAGGCGGTTGCGGCCCACGTCATGCGAAAACCGCCGTGAAACGCTTCGAGCTCGCCCCATTCGTGGGCGCGCCCGACGTCATCGATCCGGAAAATCGGCCAGCGTGCGCCGATAGTCCGCACCGGACGGCGCAGGGCGTAACGAGCGCGCCGTGCCGCGCCGATCTGTACGACGGCATCGTTTGCAGCCGCTAACGTGCGCGATACCTGCGAGCGATCCACCCCGGCCGCCGCCGCCAACTGCAGGGCGGTCTGGGGTCCCTGCGCCTGCAAACGCAGGGTCAGGGCGGGTAAGGTGATGATAGCGCGGCGAGCCATATTTACTGGCTATAACGCACAGATAATTCAGTGATTCAATTTAATTTAGTCTATTTATTATTAAGATATTGTAATTAATAATGGATAAATATCGCACAGATTATTTGAGTGATTAAAATACGCTGGTTCGGGGGGCTAAGGAGCGATGCGCAGCTGGAGGCGGTTTTCGCGCCGACTAAGGGTGATGGGGTGGCCGAAGATCGCCGAGAGGTTGGCTGAAATGAGAGTAGCGCGGCGTGGTCCGCTTGCGTGGACGCGACCGGCTTTCAACAGTAGAGCGTGGGTGAAGCCGGGGGTGATTTCTTCGACGTGATGGGTCACCAGCACCAGCGTGGGGCCTTCGGGAGCGAGGGTGAGTTGGTTAACTAAAGTGAGAAACTGTTCGCGCGCCACGGGGTCGAGCCCGGCGCAGGGTTCGTCAAGGATGAGCAGGGTGGGCCGTGCCATGAGGGCGCGGGCGATGAGGATGCGCTGGCGTTCGCCTTGGGAGAGCTGACTCCAGAGGCGCTTGGCGAGGTGTGCGGACTGGGATAAGCGAAGGAGTTTTAAGGCGGCACGGCGGTCGGCCGGGGTGACTTTCATCCACAGGTCGAGTTGCGCGTATTTGCCGCTAATGACCGTTTCCACCGCCGGTTCGTCTACGGGCACGGAGGCTTGGAGGGCGCTGCTGACGAGGCCTATCTGGCGGCGCAGGTCTCGCCAGTCGCTTTCGCCATAACGCTGGCCGAGTAATTCGATCTGGCCGGCGCTGGGCGTGAGGTAGCCGGTCAGGGTTTTGAGGAGCGAAGTTTTCCCGCAGCCGTTGGGGCCGAGGATCACCCAGTGCTGGCCGGGATCGACGCACCATGCCACGTCGTGTAGCAGCGTGGTGTGACCGCGTTGCACGGTCAGCCCATGAAGATTGAGCAAGGGTTTAGCCGTCAGGCCCATTCCGGCGGGTTTTGCAGGTGGGATTTGAGCACGCCGATGCAGGGTAGGTTGCGGTAGCGTTCGGCGTAATCGAGGCCGTAGCCAACGACGAATTTATCGGGGATTTGAAAACCGACGAAATCGGCCTCGAACTCGACTTCGCGACGGCCGCGTTTGTCGAGCAGGACGCAGGTGCGCACGCTGGCGGGCTGGAGTTTTTTTATCATCCCGACGATGAGGGAGAGGGTTTTTCCGGTATCGAGAATGTCGTCGATCAGGAGGACGTGGCGGTTGGCCAGATCGAGGCTGAGGTGGCCGAGCACCTGGGGTTTTCCGGTGGATTTGGTCTCGTTGCGGTAGCTGGAAACGCGGATGCAATCGAGGCGCACGGGGTTGTCGATATGGCGCAGCAGGTCGGCGGTGAAGAGGATGGCCCCGTTGATCACCGCCACCACGGTGATCTCCTGGTCGCCATAGAGGGAGGCGATTTCGGCACCGAGTTTACGCAGGCGGTTTTTGATGTCGGCTTCGGAAACCAGAACGGATTCGAGCGCGGCAGGCAGATCGGTGGCGGGCAAAACGGCGAAGGACGGCATAGGCGAAGGGGGGAGCGTAGGTCGTTCAAGGGCCGCTGCAAGTGCGGGAATTATTACGGCGAAGTAACGATTTGGACCTTCGGTCAAAGCCTTTGACTCGCGACTGAGGGCAGCCTTGCTGGGCATCCAAGTGTCCCGATTCGTATGATTTCCATCCAGATTTCGCAACTCACCAAACGATTCGGCACGACGGTGGCGTTGCAGAATCTGGACCTGACAATCGAGGCGGGTGAGTTGTTTTTCCTGCTCGGACCGAGTGGCTGCGGCAAAACCACCCTGTTGCGCAGTCTGGCGGGATTTTATCTGCCGGAGGCGGGAACCATTGCTTTCGGTGGTGAGGACGTGACGAAGTTGGCCCCGCATAAACGCAACACCGGGATGATGTTTCAAAGCTACGCGCTGTGGCCGCATCTGACGGTGGCGGAGAATGTCGCGTTTGGTTTGGTGGAGCGAAAAACGCCGAAAGCGGAGATTCGCCAGCGGGTGGCGGAGGTGCTGGCCTCGGTGCGAATGGAGGCGTATGCCGAGCGTCGGCCTAATCAGCTTTCCGGCGGGCAGCAGCAACGGGTGGCGCTGGCGCGGGCACTGGTTATCCGGCCGCGCTGTCTGTTGTTGGACGAGCCGCTGAGTAATCTCGATGCAAAGTTGCGGTTGGAGATGCGCGGGGAAATCCGGCGGGTGTGCAAGGAGTTCAAACTCACCACGGTTTACGTCACCCACGACCAGAAAGAGGCGCTGTCGATCGCGGACCGTATGGCGGTGCTGGACGGCGGGCGGATTTTGCAGGTCGGTGCGCCGCGCGAGGTTTACCGGCGTCCGGTGTGCCGCACAGTGGCCAATTTTATTGGCGAGGCGGATTTTTTTGAGGGGACGGTGCTGGCGCGGCGTGGTCGCGAAGTCGAAGTGGAGACGACGCTGGGCCGGTTTATCGGCGTGCTTGGTGATCCGGCGGCCCGACCGGGGGCGGGTATGAAGGTAACGCTTTCGGTGCGCCCCGAGGCGTGGCGACTGGACGAGCGGGCGCAGGCGGCAAACTGCGTGCGCGGGCGGATCGGCGAGGCGATTTATTTGGGGGAAGTCGCCCAGTATCACTTCGCGGCGGAAGGCGGGGCGCTGCGCATTTACGAATTAAACCCACGCATCGAGCGCGGGGGTGGCGAGGATTGGTTCGCCTCGGCGGCGGCGCAGGACGTGGTGGTTTTGGAGCGTTGAACACCATGCTGCGGAATGGGCTCTTGTTTGTGATGCTGGCGGCGGTGCTGGTCGCCCCGTTTGCGTTGCGTCCGCAGGTCGAGCGCGGGGTCCGGGCTGGGGAAGTGGATACGGTGGCGGTGATTTCACCGCACAACGAAGCCATCCGCTCGGAGTTCGAGGCCGGGTTTCGGAGTTGGTACCGCAAACGCGTGGGACGGGACGTGCGCATGGACTGGCGCTTGATCGGCGGGACGAGCGAGATAACCCGTTATCTGGAGGGCGAGTACGGTGCGTCGTTTCGGAATTATTGGACGGCGAAGCTGGGGCGGAAGTGGAGCGCGGTGGTGGAGGGCGGGTTCGCCGACGGGCGCTTGCGGGCGGATGCGCCGACGGAGGCGAGGGAGGCGCGGGAGGCGTTTTTGGCTTCGGATGTGGGGTGCGGGATCGATGTGTTTTTTGGCGGCGGGACTTTTGATTTTATCTCGCAGGCCCGGGCCGGCAGGCTGGTGGCGATGGTGCCGCCAGGCGCTTTCGCGCCGGAATGGATGCGGGAGGAAATCGTGCCGTTGCGTCATGCGGGGGACGATTTCCGGGACGCGCAGGGCCGCTGGACGGGAGCGGTGCTGAGTTCGTTCGGGATCGTTTATAATCGCGATGTGCTTGCCCGGCTCGGACTGCCGAAACCAATGGCGTGGGCGGACCTGGCGGATAGTCGGTATTTGGGGGCGGTCGCGCTGGCGGATCCGACCAAAAGCGGGTCGATGAACAAGGCTTTTGAAACCGTGGTGCAGCAGCGGATGCATGCGGTGGTGGCGGCGCGCCTGGCGACCGCGAAAGATAAAGACACGGAGGCGCTGGCCGTGGTGGAGCAGGCGGCGGTTGCGGAGGGCTGGAGCGAAGGGCTGCGGCTGTTGTTACAAATTTCCGCGAACGCGCGCTACTTTACGGACAGCGCGCAAAAGGTGCCGATTGACGTGGCGGCGGGAAACTGTGCGGCGGGCATGGGTATCGATTTTTATGGTCGGCAACAGGTCGAGGCCTTGGCGCGGCGGGCGGGCAGTGACCGGGTGGCTTATGTTTCGCCGGCAGGCGGGACGGTCTTTTCGGTGGATCCGATTGGTTTGTTGCGCGGGGCACCGCACGCGGGACCGGCGCGGGAGTTTATTGATTTTGTGATGTCGGTTGAGGGGCAGCGTTTGTGGAACCAAAAGCCCGGCACTCCGGGCGGGCCGGAGCGTTATGCATTGAGGCGTCTTCCGGTGCGCAAAGACCTCTACCGCGAGCCTGCGGCATCGGCTTGGCGCAGTGATCCGGCGGAGTCGCCCTACACGCTGGCGC
Source organism: Verrucomicrobiota bacterium (assembly GCA_026398135.1). Taxonomy (GTDB): domain Bacteria; phylum Verrucomicrobiota; class Verrucomicrobiia; order Opitutales; family Opitutaceae; genus IMCC26134_A. The sequence continues at coordinate 47,254 of JAPLTN010000085.1, read as the reverse complement.
AGCCCTTGATTTATCGGCCCGAATGGACGGGAGCGCTTTTCGGTGAGCTCCGGTTCATCTTAAAGGTGATGTGTCTGGACGCGCATCCCGAGTTGCAGTCGGCGTGGCGGGAGATCGTTCAAGCGGGGTGTCCGCCGAGTGCGCTGGAGATTTTGACCGACGTAAGCGCGGTGGATTTTGCGGCCGCGCAGGGTCGTATCCGGGCCGCGCTGCGATCCAAGGATAAGATCGAAGAACTCCGGTTGGCGCGCGAACTCGGCGAGCATTTCCGGGCCCAATATCGACGGGCGGCCGCAGTGGCGCGATCCGGGGCGGAGTGATCCTGTGCGTCGGTCGCGGCGCGTGTAGATTACCAAGTTGCGACGTCGCGTACGAAGGCGGCGCGGTCGGGGGCTTTGAAAAACGCGGTTCCGGCGACAAAGGTGTCGGCTCCGGCGGCGCGGCATTCGCGGCCGGTGCGGGCATCGACGCCTCCATCCACTTCGAGGCGGAAGTTCAGGCCGCGTTCGCGCCGCCAGGTGTCGATACGGGAGATTTTGGCCAGCATATCGCGGCGGAAGGATTGCCCGCCAAAGCCGGGTTGCACGGTCATGACGAGAATGAGGTCCACCTCGGCGAGGAAAGGTTCGACGGCTTCGGCGGGGGTGCCGGGGTTGAGTACGAGACCGTTCTGGCAGCCGAGGGCGCGGATACGGGTGAGCAGGGCGCGGTGGTCCAGGGTGGGCTCGATATGGAAACTCACCAGCCGGGCGCCGGCGGTGATGAAGGCTTCGGCGTAGTTTTGCGGCTCCGAGAGCATGAGGTGCACGTCAAAGAACAAACCGGGCAGTTCGCGTTTGAGTTCCGCGACCATTTGCGGGCCGAACGTGAGGTTGGGCACGAAGTGGCCGTCCATGATGTCGAGGTGCAGCCAGGGTGCGCCGGCGGCGGCGACTTGCGCGGCGCTTTCCGCCAGGCGGGTGTGCTGACCGGCGAGCAGGGACGGGGCGAGGATCGAGGGGAGGGCGGGGACGGGCACGGGGCTATTTCACCAAGTGTCGAGCACGGCACCCTTGATCTTTTCGGCGACGGCTTCGGCGAGTTGCGGGACGAGTTGGTATTCGGCCTGAGTTTGCTGGACGGGTTGGAGAAAAGTCGCGCCAGCGGTTGAGCCATCGTCGGTGAAAATCTGGCGCTCCACGTGGATGGGGCGGTCGGTGAACCAGGTTTTTTCACCCTTGGTGTCGCGGAGGGTGGCGGTGACGTCGAGGGTGATACCCATTTTGCGGGCGAGACCAGTATCGCTCGGGAGGGCGGTGAGGGCGCGGCGGGAGTATTTGCCGATTTGCACATCGAGCACCACGTCGGCTTCGGCAGGGGAGTTAACTACTTGGAGGCGTCCGTCGCGAATAAAGGTTTCCCGGAGCTGGGTGGTGAAAATCGCCGAGGCCTGGGGCAAGGCACCCTTGGTCACGATGGGCGGGATAAACACGGTTTCAAACGGGCGTTCGACGCCGGTGCCCAGTCGGTAGTGCGAACAGCCGGTCGCACCGAAGAGAGCGAGAATAGTGAAGACGTAAATGCGGATCGAGCGGGGCATGAACAGGGAAAACAAGGGACGAGTAGGGGAAGGCGCTCGGCGGACGCCGAGCGTTTAGGCGAGAAGCGCGGCTGGATCAAAACACCCAAAAGCGCTTCGAGCGCGGGCCGTTGCGCAGAGCGCCCTTGGCGTCGGGGTTGCCGGACTCCAGTTGCTCGATGCGAGCGAGGTACTTCCGGGCGCGGTCGGCGGTGGCGGATTCAGGATAAAGGGTGATCGCTTCGTTGTAGAAGATTTTGGCTGCCTTGTAGTTGGAGCGTTTCTTGTAGTAGAAGTCGCCCATCGTCATCTTGCTTTCGGCGAGCATCACACGGGAGTCGTCGTAGCCCTTGTTGGCGATACGGATATCGGCCTCGCCGGGGTAGAGAATGGTGTAATCCTGGAAGTAGGTGAGAGCCAGCTGGGTCGAGGCTTGATCGTAGGGCGGGCCTTGGGTGATGGAGGCTTGGGCGCCGGCGAGTTTGAGGTAGGCGTCGGAGGTGAGGAAGCTGTCCGGGTAGTTGTTGATCATGCGATCAAGCGCATCAATCGCGGCGTCGCGGTCGCCGTCTTTGGTGTAGCCGCGGGCGGCGTTCATGAGTGCGAGGGGGCCGTATTCGCTGTACGGGGCGTTGACGACGAGGATTTCGTAGTACTCGAGGCCCTTTTCGCGCTGGCGGAAGCCGGGGATCAAACCGAAGTAGAGCGGGCGAACGCCGTTGGTGAGTTTTTCGGCGATACGGAATTGGGCGCCAAGTATTTCATTGAATTTCGGGTAGGCGGGATGTTCCGCGATGATGCGCTGGAGGTTGGTGTGCGCCTTGGAAAACATGCGCTTGTTCTCGTAAAGAGCGGCGGAGCGGCGGAGGGCTTCGGCGGCGTAAACGGAGGCGGGGTATTTCTTGATGACTTTTTTGTACAAAGAGATGGCGGAGCCTTTGCCGCCTGCATCCTCGGCGCGACGGGCTTTGTCCATGAGGGCCTTGGCTGAGCGTCCGTCCGCGCTGTCCATGAAGCTGGAGGCTAAGCCGCCTTCCGCGCGCCAGCCGGTTTTGGGCTCCCAGACCAGAACGGCCCGGAGGTTGGGCAGAGCAAAAACCCAGACGGCTAACAGGGTAATAATAAAACCGATACGGCGTGACGCGGATGGCATGGTGTTGCTACCAGCGAACCAGCGCCCCTCCGTAGGTCAAGCCCGCCCCGAACGCCACGAGAAGAACAAGGTCGCCGCGTTGGACGCGTCCGGCGCGGCGCGCCTCGTCCAGCGCGATGGGAATGGAGGCGGCGGAGGTGTTGCCGTAGCGTTCCACATTGATGAAGAAGCGTTCGCGCGGCACCTCGAGGTATTCCGAAATGGCGTGGATGATGCGCAGATTCGCCTGATGGGGAACCACCAGGGCGATGTTTTCCGTGGCCAAGCCCTGTTCGGCAAGAAGCTCCCGGGCAACTTCTTCCATTCCCCGGACGGCGAACTTAAAGACTTCGCGGCCTTTCATCGTGATGTAGCGCCGAGCTTCGGGAGTGAGCGGAGAGCTGCCGCCGCCGGGGATGCGTAACAAATCGCTGGTGGAGGGAATGGTCCCGAGGCGAGCAGCCAGGATGCCCGAAGCAGGGTGATCCGCAGGCGCGGGTCCAAGGATGATGGCTCCTGCTCCATCGCCGAAGAGCACGCAGGTGGTGCGGTCGGTCCAGTCGAGGACGGTGGACATCTTCTCCGCGCCGATCACGAGAGCGTGGTGGTAGCGTCCGCTGGAGAGCATGGCCCAGGCGGTGTCCAGGGCGTAAACGAAGCCGGTGCAGGCGGCGTTGAGATCGAAGCAGGCGGCGCGGGGGGAGAGGCCGAGTTCATTTTGCACCAGACTCGCGGTCGAAGGCATGGGCAGATCGGGCGTGCAGGTGGCCACGATGAGCAGGTCGATCTGATTGGCCGCGAGATTTGCATCGAGCAGGGCGGCCCGGGCGGCGTTTACCGCGAGACGGGTGGTGGTGTCTTCCGGGCCGGATAAATGGCGGGCGCGGATGCCGGTGCGGGAGTGAATCCACTCGTCCGAGGTCTCGATGCTGGTCGCCAAGTCGTCGTTCGTCACTACCTGGGAGGGGGCGTGGGAGCCGGTGCCCAAGATGGTAAAGGAAGGGGTGGCGGACGGGGTGGACACGGGGAAACGCAGGTCTCAGGCGGCGGGTTCTTCGGCCGGGAGGGGCGCGGTGGCTTGGGCAGGCGCAGGGGTGGCGATCAACGCATTGAGCCGTGCCGTATCGTGGGCGACTTTGCCGAGGAAATCGGCGCGCACGACTTTGTCGGCGGCGAGGATTGCGGCATGAAGCGCGCGGCGGTTGCTGGAGCCGTGGGCTTTTAGCACGTTGCCTCGGAGGCCGAGCAAGGGGGCCCCGCCATAGCGTTCGGGGTTGATTTTGGCTTTAAGCGCGGTGAACGCTCCGTTGGCCAAAATGGCTCCGCCCATGCGAAGAGGGTTGGCCTTGAGCTCTTGCTTGAGGCTGCCGGTGATGAATTTAGCGAGTGATTCCCAGCTCTTGAGCAGGAGGTTGCCGACAAAGCCATCGCATACGGCGACGTCGCAATGATCGGTGAAGACCTGAAACCCTTCGGTCGGGCCTGCGTAATTGAGCAAGGAACCGGTGCGTTTAAGCAGCTCGTGGGTTTCTTTGCTGAGCGCGTTGCCCTTGCCTTCCTCGGTGCCGACGGTGAGCAGGCCGACGCGCGGGTTGGCAACGCCCAGAATAACGCGGGCGTAGTGGCTGCCGAGCAGGGCGTTGTGCGCGAGGTGGAGCGGTTCGGCCTCGGGGTTGGCCCCGGCGTCGATCAGGATAAAGTAGCCGTTCGCCCGCGGGATGATCGCGGCCAAGGCGGGTCGGGCGATGCCTTCGATGGTGCGCAGGCGGAGGGTGCCCCCGGCCATGAGCGCGCCGGTATTGCCACAGGATACCACGGCACCGGCTTCGCCAGTTTTGATCAGTTCGATGGCGCGGGCCATCGAAGAGTCCTTTTTGCGCCGGAGGGCCTGGATAGGCTTGTCCTCCATGGTGATAACCTCGGAGGCGGCGTGGATGGTAACGCGTTTGGAGTGGCTGAGGCCGTGGGTTTTTAACAATGGCTCAAGCAGCTCGGGTTTACCCACGAGGATGAGGTCGTTGACCAAGGCGGAGTCAGCCAAAGCCAAAGCGGCGGCGGCGACTACTTCAGCGGGGCCGAGGTCGCCGCCCATTGCATCGATCGCGATGCGGCCGATGGAACCGGTGGGCGTTCCCATCGGGGTCGGAATTCAGGAGCGGAAGGGTGGGCGCGGGGCTCAGACGGAGACGTCGAGCACCTGGCGACCGCGATAGAGACCGTTTTTCGGATTCACGCGGTGGGGGCGGAAGAGGGTGCCATCAACCGGATCCTTGGCGAACTCGGGAGCCTGGAAGGCGTTGGCGGCGCGACGGTTGGCGCTGCGGCGTTTGGACTGCTTGCGTTTCGGATTAGCCATGGTGAAAGAGGGTTTTAGGATGAAGCCCGGTGTGAGCCGGGCGGGTTGTAAGGTGGGAAAAATTGATTGGAATGAAGCCGCTGCGAGGTGCGGTCAAGCGCGATGTCGGCGATTATTTTAAAGAATGGTCACGTGGCAAAAAACCACAGCAGTCCCGCGCCCAGGAGCACGCGATAGATGGCGAAGGGGGCGAGTCCGCTCCGGCTGAGAAAGCCGACGAAGAGTTTTACCGCCAGTCCGGCACTGACAAAGGCGACCAGCAGGCCGATGAGCGTGTTGGACCAGCCGAAGGCGGTGATCACGGCGGGGCCGCCGTCGAGGGTGTCTTTGGCGGCGGCGGCACCGAGCAGGGGAAGGCCTAGGAGGAAGCTGAACTCGGCCGCCGCCTTGGGTTTTAAGCCGACAAAATACCCGCCCACCATCGCAGTCATGGAGCGGCTCATGCCTGGCCAGAGGGCGAAACATTGCACGAAACCGATTATCAGGGCGCGTAGTGGGCTCAAGTCGGCGGGAACCAGGTCGGGGGCGTGGGGAACGGCATACTGCCGGGCTGAAAGCTCCTTCCGCCGACGCCACCACTCGGCGTATAGCATCAGGGCGGCGCCGACCAGCAGGGCATAGGCCACGGTGTTGACCGAGAAAAGGTGGGCTTTGATGAGTTTCTTGAAGGCCAGCGCGGTGATGACCGGCGGGATGCAGGCGAGCACGACGTTGCGAAAGAGACGCAGGCCGGCGGGATTTCGGCCAAGGATGCCGACGAGCATGGTGATGAGCTGGGTCCAATAGAGGAAGGCCACCGCCGCGATGGCACCGACTTGAATGACCACGGTGTAGGTATCGGCCGCATCCTTGAAAGTGACGACTTCGCCGTGCCGGTCGCGGCCGATGGACGCGGGTGAATCCAGGCCGAGTGCGTGGGTGGTGAGCACGAGGTGGCCGGTGGAGGAGATGGGTAGAAATTCAGTTACGCCCTCGACCAGCCCGAGTATGATGGCGTCGGTGGCCGTGGGTTGTGGGGCCGCGACCGGGGCGGGCGGGGGAAGAGACGCCTGCGACGTCGCAGGCACCGGGGCGGAAAACGCCCAAGTGGCCGATAACACGAGACCGAGGATGCACAGTTTGAACGCACGCACGCCGCATGGCCTCAGAGTCGGGGGCGGGTGTCGAGTGAATGCTTCCGCTTGCGGTCGGGCGCGGGGCAGGGCACGGCTTTGCGGCATGTCTCCGCATCACCACGCACTGGTCGAGCTGACGCAGCAACTGCGTCAGACCCGTGAACTTCAACCCACCGAGGTCGAATCGGCCGCGTCCGCACTGGCGGAGGCGGGGGTCGAGGAGGGCGTGAAAGCGGAGTTTCTGCGCGCGCTGTCCGACAAAGGTGAAACGGCGGGGGAGCTTGCGGCGTTTGCGACCGCTTTTCGCGCCCGGGCGGTGGATCCCGGGGTGGGGCAGTGGGCGGCGGAGGCGATAGACATCGTGGGCACGGGAGGGGATCACACCGGGGCCTTTAATATATCCAGTCTCGTGGTCCTGACTTTGGCCTGCGCGGGCGTGCCGGTGATGAAACATGGCAACCGGGGAATCACCTCCAAGTGCGGGAGCGCGGATCTGCTCGCGGGTCTGGGATTCCGCATCGACGCGTCGCCGGAGACGCTGCGTGCGGCTCTGCGTGAGCTGGGGTATGTGTTTTATTTCGCGCCGGCCTTTCATCCGGCGTTCAAGCACATCGCGCCGGCGCGGCGTTTGCTCGCGGCGGAGGGGCGTCGATCCCTGTTCAACGTGCTCGGGCCGCTGATCAATCCGGGACGTCCGGCGCATGTGTTGCTGGGGGTTTTCTCGGAAGCATGGACGCCGCTCATGGCCGATGTGTTGCACCGGCTCGGTGCGAGCGCAGGGCTGGCCGCCCACGGGCGGATCGCGCCCGGTTCGGGCGTGGATGAGCTCACCAGCGCCACCGACACCCGGGTGCGGGGTTTCGGGCGGCTCAGGGATTTGGATACGGATTGGCGGCCCGAGGAGCTGGGGCTGCGCAGGACGGATTTTAGCGAGCTGGCGGGCGGCGACCTGGCCCAGAATCTCGCCATCGTGGATGCGTTGCTGGCGGGAAAGGGGCCGGCGGGATTGGCCGATACGGTGGCGCTGAATGCGTCGGTGGCGCTCTGGATTTTGGGGCGCACGGCGAGTCCCGGCGCGGCCATCGGGCAGGCGCGCGAGTGGTTGCTGGGCGGCGCGGTGAAGGCCCGCATCGCGGCGACGCGGGAGTTTTTTAACGATCATTCATGAAACGTGTTTACTTCGGCACCGACGGCGTGCGCGGCCCTTACGGCGGCTCCGTTATCAACGAGAATTTCGCGGCGCGCCTTGGTCTGGCCGTGGCGCGTTGGACGGGCGCGGGCGGCGGCGAGGTGGTGATCGGCCGCGATACGCGAGCCTCGGGTCCGGCCTTGGAGGCGGCCATCGCGGCCGGGCTGCGGGCGGGAGGGTTAACACCGGTCTCGGTCGGGGTCGCGCCGACTCCGGCGGTGGCGCGCGCGGTGGTGACTCGCGGGGCGAGTCTGGGCGTGGTGATCACGGCGTCGCACAACCCGGCGGCGGACAATGGCATCAAGTTTTTCGCGCCGGGCGGGCGCAAGCTCACCGATGCGGAGGAGGCCGAGATCGAGGCGTGTTTGCCCGCGCCCGAGGCCACCCCGGTTTGGGCCGGTGCTGAGGCGGTGCCACGGATTGATGCGGTGGCGGATTATGTGGCGGCGCTTAATGGGCGCTTGTCAGCCGGGGCCTTGCGTGGATGGCGCATCGTGGCGGATACGGCGCATGGCGCGACGTGCGAATCGACCCCGGCCGCGTTGCGCGGACTGGGCGCGGAGGTCGAGGTAATCGGCGGTGCGCCGGACGGATTGAATATCAATGCCGGAGTGGGCAGCGAACATGCCGAAGGGCTGGCGGCGGCGGTGAGCGCGGCGGGGGCGAAGCTGGGCGTGGCGCACGATGGGGACGGGGATCGTTGCGTGTTGTGCGACGAGACCGGGTTCCTGCTCGATGGAGACGAGATTTTGGCGATTCTGGCGCTGGATGCGCTGCGGCGCGGCGCGTTGCCCGCGCGGACGCTGGTTGTGACGGTGCAGAGTAATTTAGGTCTGGATGCGGTGGTGAACGCCGCTGGCGGCAAAGTGGAGCGCACCGACGTGGGGGACAGGCATGTGTTGGAACGCATGCGCGCGGTCGGGGCGCAGCTCGGCGGGGAATCGAGCGGGCACATAATCGACCTTTCGGCTTCGCCGACCGGGGACGGATTGGCGGCGGCGCTGGGCGTAATCGCGATTATGCACGCTTCGGGTCGGCCGCTGTCGGCACTGCGCGGGGAGTTGAAGAAATTTCCGCAGGGCACGAAAAATCTTATGGTGGCGGCCAAACGTCCGCTGGACGAGTGCTTCGCTTTGCAGCGGGAGATATCCGGGTTGGAGGCCGAGTTGGGCGAGGCGGGCCGGGTAATGGTGAGGTTTTCCGGCACGGAGCCGAAGCTGCGTTTGTTGGCGGAGGCGGGTACGCCGGAGATCGTGTCGGCGGCGTTGGAACGCTTGGCGGCGGCGGCCCGGCAGGATCTCGACGTGCGCTGAGTGCGTTCGGGGAAGGGGAGGAAGCGCCCCGCCCTCCGTATTGCGCTGGTGCTGCTCTTCGGCCTACATTTCCCAAAGCTTGGCCAAGGGCACGGCGAGAAATCTGGGGTCTCCGAGGGTGACGGTGTTGGCCCCGGCGTGAAAGAGAATGCCGCCTCCAAAATCATCGCCGCACTGGGCCGCGAGGCGGCGCAGGCCGGATATATCCGCGAGCGCAGGAGTGGCGGTGGCTTTGACTTCGACGCCCCAGGTTTGCGCGCCGTGCGTGAGCACGACATCGACTTCGACCTGGTCTTTGTCGCGGTAGTGCCAGAAACGCAGCTCGGGGTCGGTCCAGCCAGCCTGGGCGATGAGTTCTTGCAGTACGTAAGTTTCCAGCAGGTGCCCGAACCGATCGCGCCGGGCGGGCCAGTCTTCGAGCGTGAGTGAAGCCAGCGTGGCGGCCAGACCGGTGTCGATAAAGTGAACCTTGGGGGTTTTGATGAGCCGTTTGGACTCGTGCCGGTGCCAGGGCTGGAGTCGGCGCACGAGGTAAAGGCGTTCGCAGGCGGTGAGGTGGTGTTCCACCGTTTCGCGGCGCAGGTCGAGTTCGTTGGCGAGGGTGGTGAGATTCAGGAGTTCGCCGGTGCGCAGGGCGAGCAGGCTGAGCAGGCGCGAGAGATCGCGGGGCTCCTTCACCCGGGACACATCCTGCACATCGCGCTCCAGCAAGGCACGAAGGTAGTCGCGATGCCAGGCGCGCGCTCGCGCCGGAGTGCGCAAACGCGGCTCGGGGAAACCACCGCTCACGATACGCGCCGCCAAGGCAGCCGGGTCGGTAAGATTAGACGCATTCGCCAGCGAGGGTTGAAGTTTTCCGGCCAGCCAGGCGGCGAGGAAACCGCCGGGCGCGCGGTTGAGTTCGGCGCCGGTAAGCGGGTGCAGTTCCAGCACGGACATGCGGCCGGCCAGCGAATCGCCGAGCTTGGGCAGGAGGAGAAGATTGGCCGAACCGGTGAGCAGAAAGCGACCGGGCCTCCGGTCGCGGTCCACCGCGAGTTTTATGGTACGGAGTAATTCCGGCGCGCGCTGGATTTCATCGAGAATAACCGGGTCGGGTAACGCGGCCATAAAGCCGTTGGGGTCGCTCCGGGCCAAAGCCAGGGCATCGGTATCATCCAGACTTACATAGCCATAGGTCGGCTGAAGAGTGCGGGCTAGAGTGGACTTGCCGCATTGGCGGGGACCCAACAGGCACACCACGGGAGTATCGGCCAAGGCCGCGTGAAGCGCCGGGGCGAGAGCGCGTGGTAATGAGGGATCGTCCATTTGCCGGTTAGAAAAGCGTCCATTTGCCGGTTAGGCAAGCGTCCATTTGCCGGTTTTGATTTTTAGTAATTATTTAAAACTTTTTTTATCATATTTTTATATATTAGGTGATTTCTGAAGTAAGTGTAAAAATGATTGGGCTAAAAAGTGGGAAAACGTAAGCTCCCAGGGTGACCGCAAGTATCCGGTTGGATTGTTTTTTAAGGCGCGTGTCGTCTGGTTGGCGTGCCTACTGCACCCTTTCGCATAACCATGAATTCTGCCCCCTTATCCCGACCGCGCCAGGTGTTGCGCGAGCGTTTCGGCTTTGACGCCTTTCGCCCCGGCCAGGAGGCCGTCATCGAACATTTGCTCGCCGGCCGTTCGTCTCTCGCGGTTTTCCCCACCGGCAGCGGCAAGAGCCTGTGTTACCAACTCCCGGCGCTTTTGCTGGAGGGGCTTGCGGTGGTCGTCTCCCCGCTCATTGCCTTGATGAAGGATCAGACCGACTTCCTTCAGGCGCGCGGCATCCCTGCGGCACGGCTGGATTCTAGCGTGTCGCGCGAGGCTTTTGAGGACATTCAAAACGCCCTCCGCGCCCGCACGCTCAAGCTCCTCTACGTGGCGCCCGAGCGTTTCTCCAACGAACGCTTTCTCGCCCGCCTAAAAACGCTCCGCATCGATTTACTCGTTATCGACGAGGCCCACTGCATTTCGGAATGGGGGCACAATTTTCGCCCGGATTACCTCAAGCTTTCCCGTCTCGCGCGCGAGCTCGGGGTCGGGCGTGTGCTCGCTCTCACCGCGACCGCCACGCCGGAGGTGGCGCAAGACATCTGCCGCGCCTTCGCCATCGAGCCCGCCGCGCACGTTCATACCGGTTTTTACCGTCCTAATCTTTTCCTGCGCGCCACCGCCTGCGCGCCCGCCGCCCGCCTCGGTGTGTTGCTCTCGCGTCTGCGCGCCCGCCCGCGCGGGCCGGCCATCGTTTACGTGACCTTGCAAAAAACCGCCGAGACGGTCGCCGTCGCCCTCGCCGAGGCTGGGTTTCCGGCCGAGGCCTACCACGCCGGCATGGAGCCGGAGGCGCGCGAGGCGGTGCAAAACCGTTTCATGGCCGGGGCCGATAGCGTGGTCGTGGCCACCATCGCCTTTGGCATGGGCATCGACAAGGCCGACATCCGCTCCGTCTATCACTACAACTTGCCCAAGAGCGTCGAAAACTACGCCCAGGAAATCGGCCGTGCCGGGCGCGACGGCAAGCCATCCTACTGTGAAATCCTCGCCGCCGGCGAAGACCTCACGGTTCTGGAAAACTTCACTTACGGCGATACCCCGACGCGCGAGGCCCTGGGGGATTTGCTCAAGGAACTCCTCGCCAAACGAGCCGTCGGCGAGGTCTTTGATCTTTCGACTTACGAGCTCTCGGCCCGGCACGACATACGCCAACTCGTCGTTTCCACCGCGCTGACCTATTTGGAGCTGGGCGGCTTTATCGAGGCGACCAGTCCGTTTTATACCACCTACCAGTGGAAGTTTCTCCGCGAGCCCGCCGAGTTGATCGCGCGTTTCGATGCTCCGCGCCGCGCGTTTTTGGAGAGCCTCTTTGCCTTGGCCAAGGTCGGTCGCGTCTGGCACTCGCTCGTGCTGGCCGAAGCCGCCGGGGCCCTCGGGGGCGAACGCGAACGCATCGTCAAAGCGCTCACTTACCTCGAAGAAAAAGGCGACCTTGAGCTCCAAGTCGCTGGAGTGCGCCAGGGCTACCGCGTAGTGCAGGTGCCGGACGACCTCGCCACGGTGTGGCGTGACCTTTGCGAACGCTTCGCCACCCGCGAGCGGAGCGACCTCAAGCGCAGCGCCGCCGTCGCCGCGTTGCTCGGCGGTGAGGGGTGCTTGGTGCGCAGACTGCTCGCGTACTTTGGCGAGGAGCTGGGCCGCGATTGCGGCCACTGCGGGCGCTGTGAAGGCGACCCCGCGGTGCGCTTGGATCGCCCCACGCCCGCGCTTGAGCTGCCGGTTGAGTCGCTGGATGCGCTGCGCGTCCGCTATCCGGAGGCCCTGCGCGCCATGCGGCAGATGACGCGCTTCCTGTGCGGCATCGCCTCGCCCGCGCTTACCAAAGCGAAGCTGACCCGCCATGCCGCCTTCGGCTCGACCCTGCATGTGCCTTTCGCGCAAGTCGCCGCCGCCGTTCAGGCAACCCTTGTGTCCGAGTAGAGCAACGGTGTCCAAAGTGTGGACACCCAACAGAGCTAACAAGCGAAAGGTTTGAAGTAAGCCAAGCGCACCCCGGTTAAAGTAACCCAATAGGTTACTTGATGCTTGGGAATGGGAGGATACGGCGAAGAGGGTAACTGTTTCGCCAGTATCCGTGTTTCGCCAGCAACCGGCTTGCCAGGGGGAGGTTTGCGGCGTGCAGATTGCGGGTGTGAGCACGTTACCAAAGGCGCGTAAGCCGGCTGCGAAGAAGACCGTTCGCAAGGCGGGTAAGAAAGTGGTTAGGCTCAAAGCTGATAAAGCGGATATGCCGAAGACCTTTGGGGAGTGGGCCAAGCGAGTCGCAGGCATGGTGGAGAGCGGCAGGAGCGACCTTTCCACACGTGAAGGTATTGGGTATTAATTACCTTGTGGATGCCGGGCCGCTGGTGGCCTTTTGAGTGAGCGGGATCAGTGGCATGAATGGTCGGCTAATACGTTGACTGTTTTGCAAGAAAGGCTGGCTACGACGGAGACCGTATTGGCGGAGGCGTGTTATCTGCTCGGTGGTCGTCGAAGGGCGGTTCAGGAGGTCGTTCGCATGGTGGAAGCGGGGGTGCTGGTTCCGTTGCCCACGCTGGCGGAGGACGCGGGACGCATCGGAGTGCTTTTGCAGAAATACCCGCAGATGGATTTGGGGGACGCCACGTTGGTGGCGTTGTCGGAACGCAACCCGCGAGCCCGGCTCATCACGGTGGATAGGACGGATTTTTCGGTTTATCGGAGGAAGGATGGCACGCCTGTTCCATGTGTCATGCCAGCGGGGTAATTCCAACCCCTGCCGGACAACGCCTCATAAAGCTCGCGCAAGGGTCGCGTGCGCCCATCGGCCAACAGGTTCAAGGCGGGAAGTTTTACCTTTTCGTAGTCAGGGATGGGCATGTCGGTGAATGCAGGTTCAGGAGACTTATAGGAATTGTTTAAGGTTGTTGCGGAAACGGGCCAAGAAGTAAGGGTAGCTATTCGCGCATACACCTGGTTGAGCGATTGTCACCCGGAGCGTTCGTTTACAGGGCAGAGAATCTCATCCGATCCATTCGTCGAGGTCGGCGGTTTCCAGGATATTGCGGCCGAATTGGTATTCGGGGGCGAGCAGGGCGGCGTAGGCGGGGTCGGCGAAGCGGCGGCAGTGGAGCAGTACTTTGCAGTGTTGACCCGGGGCGCGGGCGAGGCGGCCGAGGGCCTGGTTTACTTTTTGCAGGCCGGGCACGAGGTAGGTGCGGCGGAAGGCTTCGGCGGCGGGCAGGTGGCGGGCGAGGGCGGCTTCGCGGGCGCGTTGCAGGGCGTTGACCTCGGGCAGGGCGGGGCCGACCACCATTGCGTGGGTGATGCGGCCGCCGAGGTGGTCGATGCCTTCGGCGAAGCTGCCGCCCAAGACGAAACAAAGCACGTCGGACAGCGCGAGGTGTTCCTCAATCCAGGCGGACTGCGCGGCCAGTTCGCCCGCGCGGGGTTGGAGCGCGCAACGCAGGCCGGGTTCGATGTCGGCGAGCAGGGCGATGATTTTCTCGGCGTAGGCGTAGCTGGGGAAAAAGGCCGCCACCGGCGCGCTAGAGGCGGCGCGCAGGGTGGCGAGGGTGGCGGCGGTGGCGGGGTGGTGGCGTTCGCGTTGGCGGAAGCTGGTGTCCACCCGCAGATCGAGCGCGACGTCGTAGGCTTGGGCGCGCCAGGGGGCGGGCGGAGCGAGGGTGGGGGGAGGGGCGAGCAGATCGAGACCGAGGGCGGCGGCGAAGACTTCGGGCGGCGGCGGGGTGGCGGTGGCCAGAATGACCCCGGCGAACGAGCGCAGTTGTTCGCCGATGACGGGGGCGGCATCGAGGCAGGTGAAACGCAGTGCGGCAGGGCGGGGGCACCAGAGAAGTTTTTCAAGAGCTTGGTCTTCCAGCCATGCGAGCAGGGCGGGCAGGCGAAAGAGGAGGTCGGCGGCGGGTGCGGGCAGGGCGGCGAGGTCGGGCGGGTGTTTTTCAAGGGTGGCGGCGCAGGTGCGAAGGGCGGCGGCGAGGTCGTCCTCGGTGTCGAGATCGAGGGCGTCGGCGGCGGGCAGGGCGGCGAGTAAGCGCCAGAGGCCTTCGAGGGCGCGGCGCAGGGGGCGGGCGGTGTCGTCGGGCAGTTCGGCGAGCAGGGTGTGGAGTTCGTCGGCGTCGAGGGCGTGGGAGTGGGCGTCGGCGACGCGGGCGGGCAGGTGGTGGGCCTCGTCGATCACGAGCAGCGTGCGGGCGGGGTCCCAGGTGGGTTGATCGACGAACACGCCTCGGTTGGCAGGGGCGAAGAGGTAGTTGAAATCGCCGAGCCAGACGCTGGCGGCGGGCAGGGCGGCGCGGGCGATTTCGTAGGGGCAGATTTCGGCGGCGAGGCCGGCGGCGCGCAGGGCGGGCAAGTCGCGGGCTTCGGTGGGGAAGAGGTGGAAACGGGCGAGGCCGGCGGCGCGGTAGCGGCGGGGCAGGTCGTGGAGGAAGCGGCAGCGTTCGCGGGTGCAGTGGTAAACGTCGTTGATGCAGTGTTCGCGTTTGGGGCGCAGGTTCCAGGCAACGAGCGGAGGGGCGGCGTCGGCGGGCGCGTCGCGGGTGGCGGGGGAGGCGAGCATTTTATCCAAGGTGGCGAGCACATGGAGCTGGCCGGTGGATTTGCCGGTGAGGTAAACGAGGCGGTCGGCCCGGCCGGAGCGCAGGGCGGCGAAGGCGGTTTCGAGCAGCACGCCGGTTTTGCCGTAGCCGGTGGGGGCGGCGAGCACGACGACGGGCGTGGCGGCGAGGGTGGTTTGCAGGTCGGCGACGATGGTTTCCTGGCCGGGGCGCGGGGTGGCGAAGGCCGGTCGCCACGTGAGGCTGCGCAGGCGGGCGAGGTCGGCGCGGCGTTCTTCGAGGAAATCGGCGACGAGGTCGAGGTGGGCGTCGGTGGCGGTTTCGTCCGCAGTGGAAAAGGGCACGACCTGCTGGAGTCCGGTGCCGGCCTCGATGAAGACGAGTTCGCCGCGCGCGGGCGGGGTGGCGGGGTCGGCGAGGGCGTGGAGGCGCAGGTAGAGGCCGAGTTGGACAAAGTGGCCGGGGCTGTGGGCGCGCAGTTCAGAGGGGGCGGCGGGCAGGCGGAGCAGGGTGGTTTTTAGCTCGCGAATGAGCGGGCCGTCGGGGCCGGGGTGGAGTTGGTCGATGCGGCCTTCGAGCTCGAAGCGCCAGCCGCGCTGGGCGAGGGTGCCGCTAACGGAGACTTCCTGGCGGCGGGCGGAGTCGGTGGCGGTGTCCGCCGCGTGGGCTTCGCGGTGCCAGTGCGAGCCGAGCTCCCTGCGCCAGCGAGAAGCCGGTCCGCTCTCGCCGACCGAACGGGGGCCGGGGGCGAAAGTCGCCAGTTCCCCGACGGCGAAGCGGGCGAGACGTTGGGCGTGGTCGATGGTCAAGGTGGGAAACCGTAGTGCAGGCGGCGCGGCGGGCGGAGGGAAGCGCGGACTTGGGCGTTTTAGTCGAGTTTCTTTCCGGCGCGCCTGAGTTTATTCATGAACTTACTTGGGATTGGATTTGCCCCGACGCGGTGCAGGGCCAAGTTGCGTTCTCTTTTTCCCATCTTTTCGCGCCATGAACACCGACTCCGCCGCCCCCAAGCCGCTCGTTGCCAACGAGGGTATCAAGACCGCTTCGCACCATCTGCGCGGCAATCTCAAGGCGGAGTTCGCCGACACGTCCACGCCGATGGTCTCGGCCGATAGCGAGCAACTGATCAAGTTTCACGGCACTTATCAGCAGGACGACCGCGACCAGCGGCTCGCGCTCAAGAAGGCCGGCAAGGACAAGGCCTACTCGTTCATGCTGCGCGTGCGTCTGCCCGGCGGCAAGGCCACCGCCGCCCAGTGGCTGGTGCTGGACAAGCTCGCCACCGATCTGTGCTCGCCGTCGTTGCGGCTGACCACGCGGCAGACCTTCCAGTTTCACGGCGTGCTCAAGGGCAACATGAAACCGCTTATCCAGGGCATGCACAAGGTGTTGCTCGACGCCATCGCGGCCTGCGGCGACGTGAACCGCAACGTCATGGCTCCGGTGAACCCCGAGCAGTCGCCGGTGTTGGAACAGGTTTACCAGGACGCGAAGGGCTGGAGCGATTACTCGCTGCCCAAGACCCGCGCCTACCACGAAATCTGGCTCGATGAGGAGCTGGTCGCGGGCGGCGAGCCCGAGGTCGAGACGATGTATGGCTCCACCTACCTGCCGCGCAAATTCAAGACCGCGTTTGCCGTACCGCCGTCCAACGACGTGGACGTTTACATGCAGGATCTCGGCTACATCGCGATCATCGAGGACGGCAAACTCGCCGGCTATAACGTGACGGTCGGCGGCGGCCTCGGCATGAGCCATGGCAACGAGGAGACTTTCCCGCGTCTGGCGGACACCCTCGGCTTTATCACTCGTGAAAACGTCAACCCCATCGCCCATGCGGTGATCACCACGCAGCGCGACCATGGAGACCGCACCAACCGCAAACACGCGCGCCTCAAATACACCATCGCCGACCGCGGCATCGAGTGGTTCAAGGCCGAGGTGGAGCAACGCAGCGGCATCACCTTTGCACCGGCGCGTCCGGTGGTGTTTACGACGATTCAGGATCAGCACGGTTGGGTGCAAAACCCGGACGGCACCTGGTTCTACGGCCTGCACCTCCTTTCCGGTCGCATCGTGGACCGCGCGGGCTGGCCGATGAAGACGGCGCTGCGCGAGATCGCGACGATTCACACGGGCGACTTCCGCCTTACGCCTTCGCAAAACGTCACCATTTCGGGCGTTACCGCAGCGGCGAAGCCCTTGATCGAGGCCATCTTGGCCAAGCACGCTCTGGACAGGGAAAACGTCGCTTCGGGTCTGCGTTTAAATGCGCTTTCCTGCGTGGCTTTGCCGACCTGCGGCCTGGCTCTGGCGGAGAGCGAGCGCGCGTTGCCGGAGATTTTGACCAAGTTTGAAACCGTGCTCGACGAGGCCGGGCTGCGCGAAGACGCGATCAGCCTGCGCGTGACCGGGTGCCCCAACGGGTGCGCCCGTCCGTATCTGGCGGAGATCGGTTTTGTGGGCAAAGCGCCCGGCAAATACGCGCTCTATCTGGGCGGTTCGTATCTGGGCACGCGGTTGAACCGGCTGGTCTCGCCGAGCATCACGATCGACGACGCGGTGAAGCTGCTCACGCCGGTGATCAAGCGCTACGCCACGGAGCGCAACGCGGGCGAAAAGTTCGGCGACTACTGCGAGCGGGTTATTCTGCCGGCCGACGCGACCTTCCACGCGGTGGGCACGGGCGGGCTGGTGCCGGCCAAAGCAGTTCCTGCGGTTTAAGGCAGTTTTTCCCCCGTCCCTGGCGGCTTTCAGCCGGCCAGGGCGTGTTTGATCAGTTTTTCCGTGCTCGCGCCGGCCCCGAGGGCGATCTGGGCGCGACGCACGGCGGCGTCGGCATCGGCGGCTTTGTAGCCGAGGGCGCCGAGGGCCAGGACCGCATCGCGCAGAGGAACATCTCCGGCGGCGGCGGGTGCGGCACCGGTCCCGCTGCCGAGGGGCTCTGAACCGATGCCGGGGACCAGGCCCGCGCCGCCGGTGACGCCCACTTTGGCACGCAGCTCGATGACCAGGCGTTCGGCGGTTTTTTTGCCGATGCCGGGGCACTTGGAGAGACCGGCCACGTCGCCATTGCGAATGGCGGATTCCAGCAGCGGCAGGGACATGCGGCTGAGGATGGTCAACGCGAGCTTGGGACCGACGCCGGAGACGGTTTCGATCATGAGGCGGAAAAAGTCGCGCTCCGCCGGGGTGGAGAAGCCGTAGAGGGTCTGCGCGTCCTCGCGATAAATCACCAGGGTGTGGAGTTTCACCTGCGCGCCGGGGGCGGGGAGTTTTTCCGCCGTGGTGACGGGAATGTTTACCTCGTAGCCGAAGCCGTTGAGTTCGACGACCGCGCGGAGGGGCGTCGCCTCGGTGAGCAAACCGTGAATGGAGGTGATCATGGGCGGAAATCACCAAGTTCCAGGCCGGCTTGTCCATCGCCAATCGGAATATTTCGGTTGGAGCCTGTAGGCCAACGAGAACCGATGTGGGATAGCGGCACTTTTTGCCGCTGCTTTAGCGTTTGTTCCCCGCTTGGGCGGAATTCCGGGTGTTTTATTTAATAAGTAGGCTTTAACTTCTTTTAATAAAACAGTTTACAACTAGCCAAGAAACCTTGGCAGCGAGAATGCTAATTGTTGGGCCACGCTCCATGGCCGACGACGATAAAGATTCAAAAACCGAGCAGGCCTCTGGCAAGCGCCTGAGTGAAGCGCATCAGAAAGGCCAGTTTGCGCGCACGGCTGAGCTTGGAGTGGTGCTTTCGTTGGTCGCGGGCCTCTGGGCGATCAGTTTAGGCGGGGCGAGCGGTGCGAGGGATGTGGCGCAATATACCATCACTTTGCTGAGCCAGTTGCATCAAGTGCAGTTTCACGCAGGCGAGGTGCCCTTGCCGCTGCTGGGCGGTGCGAAGGTGGTGGCGATTGTATTGGCGCCCTTTTTGGTCGGATCGGTGGTGGCGGCCCTGCTGGCGGGTGGCTTTCAGAGCGGTTTTGAACTAACCACCGAGACGATCGGCCTGAAGTTTGAAAAGCTCAACCCGATGGCTGGGTTTGGGCGTCTGTTTTCGCAGCAAGCGGCGGTGCATGGCGCGATGGATTTTGTGAAAATGGTGGCCATCGGCTACTGCTTATGGCTGGCGATGAGGGAGTTATTGGCTGATCCACTCTTCTCGACTCCGGTTGAAGCCTCGTATTTGGGGCAGTTTATCGAGCATGGTATTCACCGCCTGTTGTCGCGTTTGGTTTTAATCCTCGGGGTGGTCGCCGCAGTTTGCTACGCCTACGAGAAGCATAAGACCAACAAGGACTTGATGATGACGAAGGAGGAGGTGAAGGAGGAGCACAAGCAGGCCGAGGGCAATGCGCAGGTGAAGATGGCGATCCGTCGCATGGCCCGCCGCCTGGCCCAGCGCCAGATGCTGCAAGCGGTGGCGACGGCCGATGTGGTGGTGACCAATCCGACGCACTATGCGGTGGCCTTGAAATACGAGCGCGGGGTGGACTTCGCTCCGGTCGTGCTGGCCAAGGGCGAGAACGCCTTCGCCCGGCGCATCAAGGCCTTCGCCGCCGAACACGAGGTGCCCATGGTCGAGAATCGGCCGGTGGCCCGCATGCTCTACGCCACGGCCAAAGTGGGCTCGCCCATCCCGTCCGAGCTTTTCCAGGCGGTGGCGGGCATCCTGGCTTTCGTTTACCGCACGCATCGTTACTATTTCTATCGCCTGCCTAGCCGCCGCGCCGCGCTGGCCACCGAGGGAGCGGTTTCCGCATGAGCGCCGCCGTAGCCACGTCCGCCGCCGCGCCTTCGGCGCAGTTGCAGACACCGAGCTTTCAGCGTCGGGCGGACTTCGTTTTTACGGTAACGCTGTTCGCCACGGTGCTGCTGTTGATCATGCCGGTGCCGATGCTGTTGCTGGACCTGCTGCTCGCCCTCAGCCTGGGGTTCTCGCTGCTGGTTCTGATGGTGATCGTGTATGTGAAGGATCCGCCCGAGTTCTCCGGATTCCCCACCATCTTGCTGGCATTCACGTTGTTTCGGCTGGCGCTGAACATCTGTACCACGCGTCTGATTCTCACCAAGGGCGAGGCCGGTGGCGTGATCGAATCGTTCGGCCACTTCGTTATCCAGGGCAACTACGTGGTCGGCTTCGTGGTGTTTATCATTCTGGTGTTGATCAACTTCGTGGTGATCACGAAGGGCGCGGGGCGTATCGCCGAGGTGGCGGCACGTTTCACCTTGGACGCTTTGCCCGGTAAACAAATGGCCATCGACGCCGAGCTGAATGCCGGCGTGATCGACGAAGTCACCGCCACGGCCCGGCGCATGAAGGTGCAGAAGGAGGCCGACTTTTACGGCGCGATGGACGGTTCGTCCAAGTTCGTGCGCGGCGAGGCGATCGCGGGCATCTTGATCACGTTGGTGAACATCCTGGGCGGCTTCGCCATCGGCGTGCTCCAGATGGATCTGTCGCTGGCGGAATCGCTGCAAAAGTTTACCCTGCTCTCGATCGGTGACGGCCTCATTTCGCAGATTCCCGCGCTGATCATCTCGGTCGCGGCCGGTATTCTGGTTACACGAGCCTCGGGCAACGCCAATCTCGGCGTGCAGATTGGCCGCCAGCTCCTCGGCTATCCCCGCGCGTTGCGGGTGGTGGGAGTAATGTTGGCGGCGTTTGGCCTGATGCCTGGCATGCCCATGCTGCCTTTTGCGTTGCTCGGCGGGCTGGCCTATTACGTCGGGCGTCAGCTCGGCGAAGGCCAGCCGGATGAATTCGAGCCCGCTCCCGCCGCCGCTACGCCGGGCGCGCCAGTCAAGGCTGGGGCGACGGCGGGCAAGCCGGGCGATGCTCCCGCCGCTTCCGGTGGCGGCGGTACTGCGGCCGGGAGCATTCCGGACGAGTTGCGCCGGGTGATTGATCAGGACGTGTTTGCCATCGAGGTCGGTTACGGGCTTTTGCCGCTGGCGGACTCGACCCGGGGTGGGGATTTGCTCGGTCGCATCACCGGTGTGCGCAAGACTCTCGCCCGCGAGCGCGGGGTGATTGTGCCGCCCATCTCGGTGCGGGATAATCTGGAGCTCGAGTCCAACGACTACCGCTTCCTGCTGCGCGGCAAAACCGTCGGTCGCGGCCTGGTCCAGGCCTCTCGCTGGATGGCGATGAATGTGAGCGGCAGTCGTGTATCCTTGCGCGGCACGCCCTGCCGCGAGCCGGTTTTCGGCCTCGATGCGGTCTGGATCGAGGAGTCCGAGCGCAAGGTGGCCGAGCTTAACGGCTACACCGTGGTGGACGCCGCTTCGGTGGTGATCACGCATCTCTCCGAGGTGTTGAAATCCAACGCCCATCTGCTGCTTGGACGACAGGACGTGCAGACCTTGGTCGATCACGTGAAGGCGCATCATCCGGCGCTGGTGGCCGAGTTGCTGCCCGATCTGGTCAACCTCGGCGTGATCCAGCGCGTATTGCAGAATCTGTTGCGCGAAGGTGTGCCGGTTCTGGGCCTGCCGGTGATTTTGGAAGGCATCGCGGACTTCGCCGCCACCACCAAGAACCCCGACGACCTGAGCGAGCTGGTGCGTCGTCGCCTCGGAATTTACTTTGTCGGCGAATACGAGGCCCGGCCCGGCGTGGTGCGCGCGCTCACCCTCGACCCCCGCCTGGAGCAAGCGCTCGGCGCCCGTGTGCATCGCACCCCGGGCGAGGTCGGGCTGGCGCTCGATCCCGTGTTGGGCCGTCACTTGATGGAACACCTTTCGCGCGGCTCGGCCACGCTGTCCGAGAACGGCGGCCAGGTCGTGGTGGTTGTCGGGGCCGAGATACGCCTGCCGCTCCGCCGCTTTATCGAGCCCTCCTTCCCCCGGGTCGTGGTGCTTTCCTATCAAGAACTTCCCTCCGCCACCGAGGTGGAAAATGCCGGAATCATCCCCGCTCCGGCCGGCTTGGTGCCGCCCGCAGCCCAGGTCGCCCGCGCCGCCTGAATCTGAACTTTTACCATGATCGCCCCTTCCGCCATGACCGAACCCGCCGCCCCCGGCACCTACCGCTTTGAAGTCGGCTCCACCGCCGAGGCGGTCGAGGTGATCCGCAACCGGCTGGGACCGGACGCGCGGGTGATTTCGGTGCGCAGCCAGCCGCGCCGTGGCTTGGGCAAACTTTTTGGCGCGCCGCGTTTCGAGGTGGTGGCCGAGTTGCCCGCCCCGGCGCCGGTTTACGAGGAGCCTGCGCAGGTCAAGGCGCCCGAACCCAATGCGCTCGCGCTGGCCGATGGCGCGCGTCTGCCGCAGGTGCTGCGCCGGGCCGGGTTCCCCGAGCGTCTGATCGGCCGGCTGGAAACTTCCCCTGGCTGGACGCGCACGCTCAGCCGTCCGCTGCATGAAGCGCTGGCGGATCTGGCGCGTGATTTACGGGCCTCGGCGCGGCCGGTGCGTCCTTTGCCGGAACGGGTGGCCTTCCTCGGCGCGGCCGGGGTGGGGCGCACCACGGCGCTCTGCAAATGGATGTCTCACGAGGTGTTTACGCGCGGGCGTGCGGGACGGGTCTGGCGGGTGGAATTCGACCGGCCAAATCCGGCTCCGGCGCTGGATGTTTTTGGCGAAGCGCTGGGCGTGCCGGTGGACCACTACGCGGCGGGCATGCCGGTGGATGCGGCCGCGGCGGGCGAGTTCTTGCTGGCGGATCTGCCGGGCTTGCCTGCTGCTGGTTCGCGCGAGGCGAGGGATTTGGCCCGCTTCCTGGACCGCGAGCAATTCGCCGGACGCGTATTGGTTTTGAACGCTGCCTACGATGCCGAGGCCCTGCGCACGGCCTATGCACGTGGGCGTGATTTCGGGGCCACTCATCTGGTCTGCACCCATTTGGATGAGACCCCGCGCTGGGGGCGTCTGTGGGAGTTTCTTTTGGAGGGCGAGTTGTCCCCCTTGTTTTTGAGCACGGGTCCCGGCCTTACCGGGGAAATCGATGCCGATGTGCTGGGGCGGGTGCTGGCCTGCACCTTGCCGATGCGCGGGTTGGGGGTGCGGTCATGAAATTCGCCTTCCTGATTTCCGGGGCCATCGGTTTTGTCTTGGCGGCTCTGGCGGGATTTTCCGCCGACCGTCCGGTGGATCTCGTGCTGCGCGATGCCGCCGTGGCCTGCCTGATCACCGCGTTGGCCGGACGCTGGTTCTGGCAGGTGGTGGACCGTGCGTTTTCCGAAACCGTGGTGGCGCGCAAAGCCGCCGCCGAAGCCGCCGCCGCGGCCGCCGAAGCCGCTGCGTCGGCTCCACCCGCACCGGCAGCCGGTGCCAAATCCCCTTCCGCTCGTCCCCCTGCTCCCGCTTCAAAATCGACGGCCACCTCCTCGCCGCCCCCGGCGAAGGCCGCCAGTCGTTAATTATTTCAACCCGTAATCGTTATGAACTCCGATACCCTGCAAGCCCCCACCGTCGCCTCTTCTTGCGCGACTGCGCCAGCTCCCGTCACCGTCTCGTCGAACGCCTGGCGCGCCTACCAGTCCGCCGGGGGAACCGTGGACGAAAAAACCCTGATCGAGCGTTATCTCCCCTTGGTCCGTAATGTAGTTGACCGGCTAAAGCTCACTCTGCCGGCGCACGTCGATGCGGACGATCTCTACAGTGTGGGCGTAACAGGGCTCATCGCGGCGGTGAATCGCTACAATCCCGAGCAACAGCATACCTTTGCCGCTTACGCGACGACGCGGGTGCGGGGTGCGGTCTTGGATGAACTGCGTCGGCTGGACTGGTTTCCCCGCCGCGCCCGGGCCAAGGCGCGCAAGATCAAGACGGCCATCGCCGAGCTGGAACAGAAGCTCGGACGCGCCCCCACGGATGACGAGATTCGCGCCAACCTCGGGCTCAGCGCCAAGGACTACGAGCACTGGATGGTCGAGGTTCGTCCGATCAGCTTTGTCGCCATCGACGACACCAACGAGATGGAGGAAGGCGGCGGCGGCAGCCGGCACGAGATGATCGCCGACGAACAAGCCGTCCCGGTGCAAAATCTCCTCGAACACGAGGAGTTGAGCCAACTTGTCGCTCAAAAAATTCAGGAACTGCCCGATATTCAAAGACGTATCCTTGCCATGTATTACCACGAAAACATGCGATTGGCGGAAATCGCGGCGGTTTTTAAACTGACCGAGTCGCGTATCTGCCAGATCCACTCCCGCGCCATCCTCGGGCTGCGCGCCCAGATTTCGACCGCACGGAATCGCTGAGCCCCCGCTGATGATCGCCGATACTACCTCCTCGACTGATTTTGCTCCGCGTCCCGATCGCCTCCACGGCGTCACTGCGACGCTGGCTACCTAACCCTACTCCTCATTACCCATGTTTATCCTAATCGGATTGGCCATCGTCTTTGCTTCCACCATTGGCGGCTTCATGATGGCTGGCGGCAATCCCGGGGTGTTGATTCACGTTTCGGAGTTCGTGGTAATCCTTGGTATCGCCTTGGGCGTGCTCGTGATCTCGACCCCGATCGGCGTGATCAAGGAAATGGTCCATAAGCTTCAGGTGGCTTTGGCGGGTAAGACCGACAGCAAGGACAGCTACATGGAACTCATGAAAATGCTCTACGAGGTTTTCATGGTCGGCCGACGCAATGGCTTAGTCGCTTTGGAAGAACATGTAATGAATCCAGGTAGCAGTGCGATTTTTAACAAATATCCCGCGTTTACCTCCAATCATACACGGATGGACTTTTTGATAAACGGCCTGAAGCCCGTCATCGACGGCAAGATCAAGCCCGACCAGTTGGAAACGCTCCTGAACGAAGAGCTCAAAGCCAAGGCCGAGGAAGCCAGCCACCCGGTGCACGCGTACCAAATGATCGCCGACGCCCTTCCGGCCATTGGCATCGTCGCTGCCGTGCTTGGTATTATTAATACGATGTCCTCCATCGCCGACGGTCCCGAAGCGGTGGGTGCCAAGGTCGCCGCCGCGCTGACCGGCACGATGCTGGGTATCTTCGTATCCTACGGCATGGTGAATCCCCTGGCCACCCGTATCATGGCTATGGATGCGGCTGACGGCGCTTATCTGCGCTGCATCGTTACCGCAGTGTCCGGTTTCGCCAAGGGATTGGCCCCCATCACCGCGGTGGAGATCGCCAGACGCACGGTTTCCCATGATTGCCAGCCGGGCGCGGAAGAACTCGAAACTATTTTGAAGGCAATAAAGTAGGTTCATGTCATTTGACTTGAACGGTTTAAAAACATTTAACTCACCCGCATAACATGGCCGGAAAAGGTGGAGCTTGGAAGGTGGCGTTCGCGGACTTCATGACCGCCATGATGGCCTTCTTCCTCGTCATGTGGCTTACGTCGCAGGACAAGGAGATCCTCATTGCGACCTCGAAGTATTTTCAAAACCCGTTTACCTCCCCGATGGAGCAAAAGTCGGGGCTTCTGAATTTCGATTCCAACAAACCCGCCAACACCAGCGGCGGCGACAAAGGCGAAACCGGCGGAGGCAAGTCATCGACCTCGGCGAATACCATCGATCTGCAATTCCTCAATTCGGTGGCCAAAGACGTGTATAAAATGCTTAACCTGGACGAGTCGCTGGCTGATAAGCCCATCGAAGTGCAGGTGACCTCGGATGGCTTGCGCATTACGCTCTATGACCGGGCCAAACAACCGCTTTTCGAGGACATGAGCGCGCAGTTAACCAAGTGGGGAGATTTTGCCATGCAGAGCCTGGCCTGGATGATCGAGCGCAACCATTTCAACATCGTGATCGAAGGCCATACCCGCGCCGGTTTGGTGCTTACCTCGGTGGATTATACCCCTTGGGAATTATCCGCCGACCGGGCCAACTCGGCCCGCCGCGCCTTGGTGCGCTACGCCGTGGATAACGGCCAGATCGAGCGCGTCACCGGCTATGCGGACACCCGACCGGTCCCGCTGATGGCGCCGGAGTCCCCCTCCAATCAACGCGTCACGCTCAGTCTGCGGCTCGGAAAAAAACGCGAACCCGAGCCGGCCAAAAAGCCCGCCTCGCCTGCGGCGGCGCCCGCCGCCACCAACACCCCGGCTACGGTGCCGAAGTCTGAATCGGCTGCCTCCGAAAAGCCCAAAGCCAAACCGACCCACTGATGAAATCCTTTCTCTCCGATCGCGCCCGGGTGGGCACCCCTAACCAGGCGGCCGCGCCCGTGCCTGCGCCGGCGGTTTTCTCGGCCGCCAGCGGCAAACACGTCCATCGCACCCAGCCCGAAGCCGCCGACGGCACGCGCATCGAGTGCGTGCGCGAGGGGGACCGCATCACCCGAGTTATTGTGCATTGCTCCTGTGGTGAACGGATCGAGATCGATTGTCTGTATCCGGCGGGCAAGTGATGCGCCGGCGTTACCCCATTTTGCGGGCGCTTGCCGCCCAAGGCATCGCGCTGGCGCTGGTGGCGTTGACGGCCTTCCTGTTGGTTAACTTCGCTCGGGTGCGGCTGCCTTGGGCGCTGCTGGTGCTGGCGCAGGCCGGACTCGCCGTAGGGATTGGACGCCGGTTCGGCCTCACTCGCTGGTGGGGTATATTCCAGGCGCTTTTCCTGCCCGCCTTGCTGGGCTTGAACGCACTCGCGCTGCCGCCCGTCGCCTACCTGGGGGCATTCCTGGTCGTATTGCTCTTAAACTGGAATAGTTTTCGCCACGGGGTGCCGCTCTACCTGACGAGCAACGCAGCGAGCCTTCGCCTGGCGGAGTTGTTGCGCGAGCAGGCGCCGGAGTTCCGCTTTATCGACCTGGGCTGCGGGCTGGCGGATCCGCTTTGCCAGCTCGCGCGGCTCTATCCCAAGGCCCGGTTCACCGGGGTGGAGACGGCACCGCTGACCTTTGCCTTGGCTTGGTTGCGCGCTTTGCCCCGCCGGAATTGCCGCATCCGCTACCGCAGTCTCTGGCGCGTCCCGCTCGCCCAGTATGACGTGGTTTACTGCTTTTTGTCGCCTCTGCCGATGCCCGCCCTGTGGCAAAAAGCCCAGGCTGAACTCCGTCCCGGCACCTGGTTAATCAGCAATACCTTCGGAATCCCCGGAGTGTCCCCCGATCAGGAAATAGCCCTCGCGGATTGGCGCGGCACCCGGCTGCTGGTTTGGAAAAAGTAAGCGCCCGCGCCCGGGCGGCAAATCTTGCTGGGTCGTATCGGCAAAAAGCGGCGTCTTGAATTTTAACTTTTTAAAATTATGCTTAATAACGATTAAGGAATCTGGCACATCCGCTGCTATGGTGTGGAGTTATGAACATCGGGCTCTATCAAAGCGCAGCTTCCTTAAGTGCGCTGGAGCGTTGGCAGGATGCGGTTTCGCAGAACATCACCTCCAGCCAGGTCAACGGTTACAAGCGCCGCACCGTGCAGGTGGCGGCCGAGGGCATGGGCGAGGTTTTGGTTGATCCCAGCGCGCGGGCCGACCGCGGCGAGGGCATGCCCGCGCTGTTTCCCCAATCCCGCTACGCCATCGCGTTTCAACCCGGCGAAAACCGCCCCACCCGCCGCGACCTCGACGTCGCCGTTTCCGGTCCCGGCTACTTCACCGTTCGCAAACCGGACGGCGAACTCGCCTACACCCGCGCCGGCGAGCTCAGCGTGCGTCCGGACCGCACTCTTGTGACCGGCCAGGGGCTGGAAATTCTCAATGAGCGCGGCGACCCCATCCAGCTCCTCCAGCAGGGCGGTTCCCCGGTCGTGACCTCCGACGGCACGGTTCGCCAGGGCGACGCCATCCTGGGCAAGCTGGGCATCTCCGACGCCGGCCAACCCTCCCGCCTCATCCCTCTTCCCGGTGGTCTTTATCAGGCCGGCGCCGGTGCCGGCATGTTTCCCGTCGAGAAACCCGTGGTGCAACAAGGCTACCTGGAGGCGAGCAACGTCGCCCCGCTCCGCGAGATGGTGGACCTCGTCAACATCGCCCGCGCCTACGAGGCCAACCAAAAACTTATCCAGAGCCGCGACAGCATCATGTCAAAGACGTTGGACGCCTTAACTTAACCCCGACCCGCCATGAATCTCTCCCTGTACTCTGCCGCGACCGGCATGGAAGCCCAGCAGCTCAACCTGAACACCATCGCGAACAACCTCGCGAACGTGAACACCCCCGGCTTCAAGCGCAGCACCATCCAGTTTCAGGATTTGCTCTACCAGAAACCCAAGAACGCGGGCGCGGAAAACGGCGGCGGCAACGTCGTCCCCACCGGCATCGAGGTCGGTAACGGTTCGCGCGTAGCCGCCACCTCCAAGGTCTTCACCCAGGGCCAGCTCACCAACACCGGCGAACGCCTCGACCTCGCGCTGCAAGGCGACGGTTTCTTCGAGGTGCAGCGTCCCGACGGCACCACCGCCTATACCCGCGACGGCTCGTTCAAGCTCAACGCCAGTGGCCAGGTTGTGAATACGGACGGCATGCCCATCCTGAGCGGGTTTCAAAATGTGCCCGCCGGCACCACCGCCATCAACGTCTCCGAATCCGGCGAAGTTACCTACCAGAGCGCTTCCGGCAGCCAGAGCTTCCGCCTCACCGTGACGCGCTTCGCCAATCCCGCCGGTCTCGAAAGCCTCGGCGGCAATCTCTACGCCGCCACCGGTTCCAGCGGCACGGCCGAGAGCGGCCAGCCGGGTGAAAGCGGTTATGCCCGCGTGCTGCAGGGCTACGTCGAGACCTCCAACGTGAACATCGTCGAGGAAATGGTGAACCTCATCGTCGCCCAGCGCGCCTATGAGGTGAACAGCAAGTCCATCCAGACCTCCGACGAGATGCTCCAGAACGTCAACCAGCTGAAACGCTGATCGCCATGCGTCTTCGCCCTTCACTTTTCAGTCTGCTGCTCGCCCTCGCCGTCCTCGTCCGGCCGCTGGCGGCCCAGACCGCGCCCGCCGCCACCGCCATGGAAACGGATCCCTGGCTCGGCACGCTCTCCGCCTTGCTGGTGGATCGTTATCAGGCCGCGGGCGACTTGCAGCTGGCCTGGAATCGCCCCCGCCCCGCCACCGCTCCGGCGACGGCCGATCTGGCGATTGTTAACGCCCCCGCCGAGCTCGCCCCGCAGATCCTCGTCACGGTGCGCGCCACCGATGAGGCCGGCCGCGCCACCGAGCACACCCTCATCCTGCGCGCCGAACTGTGGCGCGACGGCTGGACGCTTCGCGAACCCGCCGCCACCGCCAGCCCGCTCGATACGATGGCCGTGGATACCCGCCGCTTCGATATGCTGCGCGAGCGCGAGGCGATTCCCGCCGACACCGCCGCAGAGTTGAATTTCGCCCGCAATGTCCCCGCCGGTCGCCTCCTCACCTGGCGCGATGTGGTGCGCCGCCCCTTGGTCCGGCGCGGCCAGTCCATCGAGGTGCTGGCCTCCGACGGCACACTCACCATCACCCTGCGCGGCGTCGCCCTGCAGGACGCCGCCCGAGGCGAACCGGTGCGGGTGCGCAACCCCGACTCCAAAAAAGACTTTATCGCCCTCGTCGTCGCCGAGTCTCGCGCCTCGGTCCGCTTCTAAATCTTTCGCCTAAAACTCCACCCCTCGCCATGAAGCCCCTCGTTATCTCCCTGCTGCTCCCCGCCCTCGCTTGCGCCGGCTCGCTTTGGACCGCGCCCGGATCGCGCGAACAGGGCTTCGCCGCCGATATCAAGGCCGCCCAGGTCGGCGATATTCTCACCATCGTCGTCTCGGAAAGCGCGGTCACCAGTTCCTCGCAAAACAAATCCACCACCTCCGATGGCAACGTGGACGCCGCCGTCTCCCAGTTCCTTTTCCCCGCCTCCGTGAGCAAGCTCGGCACCAAGGGCGGCCAGCTCCCCGGCATCAAGTTTGGCGGCAAGAGCGACTTCGCCGGCGGCGGTCAGGTCAGTAACTCCCAATCCCTCAACGCCCGCGCCGCCGTGCTGGTCACGGATGTCCTGCCCAACGGCAACCTGGTCATCGCCGGAGCCCGTCGCCTCACCTTTTCCGGCGAGACTCAAAACGTCATCCTTCACGGCCTCGTCCGTCCCTCCGACATCGCTTCCGACAATACGATCCAATCGAGCAACATCGCCGACGCCCGCCTTGAATTCATCTCCGAGGGCTCGCTCTCCGACGCCCAAAAACGCGGCTGGTTGAGCAAGTTCTACGAAAAACTCCGCCCCTTCTAAGCCGCTCCATTCGCCGACTTCTCCGCCGAATTCCCCCTCCCATGCGCCTTCACCTTTTCACCTTACTTTGCCTCGTGCTGCCGCTTTCGCTGCACGCCGCTCGCGTGAAAGATCTCACCCGTCTCGACGGCCAGCGGGAAAATCAACTGGTCGGCTACGGCATCGTGGTCGGTCTGGCCGGCGACGGCGATTCCAACGCCCTCGCCACCCTGCGCTCCGTGGCCAATGTGCTCGAACGCAACGGCCTCAAACTTGATCCCACCCAGATCAAATCCAAGAACGCCGCCGCCGTCATGATCACGGCCGACATCGGCGCCTTCTTGAAAAACGGCTCCCGCATCGACGTCACCGTCGCCTCCATGGGCGACGCCAAGTCGCTTCAAGGCGCCGTCCTGCTTCAGACGCCTCTTATCGGTGCCGACGGTCGCGTTTACGCCGTCGCGCAGGGCCCGGTTGCGGTCGGCGGTTTCGTCGGCGGCGCGGGCGGCGCAGGCGGGGCCACGGTCCAGAAAAACCATCCCACCGTGGGCATCATCAGCAACGGCGCCATTGTGGAACGCGAGATCCCGGCCGATTTCGTGAAAGACGGCCGCCTGTCGCTCTCCCTGCACCAGCCCGACTTCACCTCGGCCTCGCGCATGGCCGATGCGATCAACGAGCTCTTCCCCGAATCCCAGGCTCACGCCCGCGACGCCGCCACCGTGGATCTCGTCTTGCCCGCCGCCTATGCCGGCCGCGATGTGCTTTTCCTCGCAGACATCGGCTCCGTCACCGTCATCCCCGACAGCACGGCCCGCATCGTCATCAACGAGCGCACCGGCACCATCGTCGCGACCGCCCCGGTGGGTCTTTCCCAGGTCGCGATCAGTCACGGATCCCTCACCATCACCATCGCTTCGACCCTGAATGTCTCCCAGCCCGGCCCCCTGAGCGGCGGCCAGACCGCCATCGTGCCGACCACCCAGACCGACGTGAAAGAAGGCAAGGGCAACTTCATCATGGTGCCCGATGCCCCCTCGGTGGAGCGCCTCGCCTCCGCGCTCAACGCCCTCGGCGTCAGCACGCGCGAGATGATGGCCATTTTTCAGACCCTCAAGACCGCCGGCGCCCTGCAAGCCGACCTGATCATCAACTGATTCGTTTCCCAGAATTTGCCATGAATGTTTCCGCCATCTCCTCGCTTACCCCTTCCGTCGCCAACCAAACTGGCCGGAAGGATCAGGCGGAGTCGGGTTCGGGCGCGGCGCCCAAGCCCACCCCGGCCGAAGTCACCAAGGCCGCGCAACAATTCGAGGCCATCCTTGTTCGCCAGCTGCTCGCCCCGGCGATCGAGCCGATGATGAACGGCTCCATGGGCGGCAAGGCCGGCCCCGGCAGCAGTGGCGGCGGCGTCTATGGCTACATGCTCACCGATGTGCTGGCCAACTCCGTCTCCCAAGGCGGCGGCCTCGGCCTGGCCAGCGTCATCTCCCGTCAACTTTCACCCGCGTCTTCGGACGACGAAACGTAATGCACTCCCTGCCTTTTCTTCCCCTTGTGGAACTGCTCCGCGCCGAGCTCGCCGGTTATGGCGGCTTGCTTGCGCTGTTTGATGAGCAGCAAAACCAACTCTGGCGCCGCGAGGCCCAGGCCGTGGCCGAGACCTCGCTCGCCATCGAGCAACTCGCCGCCGAGACCGCGCGCAACCGCGAGTCCCGCGAGGCCTGGGTCGTGCGCTTCGCCCTTGCCCACGACCAGCCCGCCGACGCCAGTTTGCGCCGCCTGCTGGAGTTTTTCCCCGCCGATCAGCGCCCGCTCCTCGGGGCCTTGATCGACGAGATCAACCACCTGCTGCACCGCGTCCGCCGCCGTGCCCGCCAGAACCACTCCATCCTCTCCCGCGCGGTCGAGTTCCATCGCGAGGCGCTCGCCACCCTGCACCCCGCCGCCCGGCCCCGCACCTACGCCCCCTCCGG
Source organism: Verrucomicrobiota bacterium (assembly GCA_026398135.1). Taxonomy (GTDB): domain Bacteria; phylum Verrucomicrobiota; class Verrucomicrobiia; order Opitutales; family Opitutaceae; genus IMCC26134_A. The sequence continues at coordinate 15,406 of JAPLTN010000085.1, read as the reverse complement.
TCGCATGGGCAACATCTCGGGCCCCGCCGCCGCCCTGCAAGCCACCGGCTGAGTTTCCGGTCCGCGTCAACCTCCCTCCAAACCCACTCCCCGCCATGTCCGGACTATTCGGCAGCCTCAGCCAAAACGTCACCGCCCTGAATGCCCAGGCCCGGGCGGTGGAAATCGCGGGTAGCAATCTGGCCAACGTCAACAACGCCAGCTACTCTCGCCAGCGGGTGCTGATCGCGGATCGCGGTTCGGTGCTGACTCCCGCCGGTCCCAAGTCCCTCGGCGTCGAAGCCCAATCCATTCAACAGCTCCGCGATACCCTCGTCGATCAGCAGCTGAGCCGCGAAATCGGCCGCACCGCCGCGCTGACCTCCGAATCCGAGGCCAATGCCAAAGCCCAGGCCGCCCTCGGCGAATCCATCCAGCGCACCGACGGGGCCCAGGACGTCATCGCCTCCGGCAGCGGCCTGGCCGGCGTGGTCAGCGAGTTTTTCAACGCCTTCCAGGCCTTCGCCGCCCGCCCCACCGACCTCGGCGAACGCCAAAACCTGGTCCAGCGCGCCTCCATCATGGCCGACCGCTTCCAGGTCACCGATGGCCGGTTATCCCAGATTCAGGACGATATCGACACCCAGATTGCCAGCGAGACCGGCGCCACCTCCGATTTGCTTCTCTCCGTGGCCGAGCTCAACAGCCAGATCGGTGGCCTCGAACTTGATAATCCCGGCACCGCCGTCGATCTGCGCGACCGCCGCCAGGCCGCCATCGAAAAACTCGCGGCCAAGATCGGCGCCGAAACCCGGCCGAACGCTACCCAGGATGGCCAGGTCGATGTGTTTGTGCGCGATGCATCCGGCGCCCCCCTCGTGCTGGTGAGCCTCGCCAGCGTGACCAACGCCATCGCCTTCGACGGCACCCAGCTCACCGCCGGCACCGCCGCCACGCCCATCGCGCTCAGCTCCGGCACGATCAAGGGCCTGCTCAACGCCCGCGATACCACGATCCAGAACCTGCGCGACTCCATCGGCGCGTTCGCCGGCCAGCTCGCCGAATCCGTCAACGCCGCCTACAACCCCACGGGCGCCACCGGCGACTTCTTTACCTTCAACGCCACCACGCCCTCGGCCACCATCGCGCTCGATGCCGGAGTGACCCCCGTCGCCCTCAAGTCTTCGGATAGCGGCTCCGCTGGTGACAACTCCCTGGCCAAAGCGGTCGCCGCCCTGGCCTCGGCCAAGTTTGCCACCGCCTCCGGCGACCGCATCGACGGCACCTTCGCCCAGTATTATTCCGGCGTGGTCAGCGGCTTTGGCCGCACCGTCTCCAGCACCGATGGCCGCCTCGAAGACCAGAAAAACATCGAGGCCCTGGTTCGCACCCAGCGCCAGGGCATCAGCGGGGTTTCGATGGATGAAGAAATGGCCGACTTGTTGAAATACCAGCGTGCTTTCGAGGCCTCTTCCCGTATGATCGGCATTATCGACGGCATGCTCGATGTCGTCGTCAATCAACTCGTTCGCTGATAGTTACCCTTACCGCCATGCGCATCTCCACCGCCTCCACCTCGGACAACGTCCTGGCCCAGTTGCAACGGCTGAGCACTCAGCAGGCCGAGCTGCAGAACCAGGTCGCCACCGGCCAGCGCATCTTCAAGCCAAGCGACGACCCTGCCGCCGCCGCCCGCGTCATTTCCGCCCAGATGGAGCGCGCCAGCGTCTCGCAATACGCGCGCAACGCCGACGCCGCCCTGGAATATTCAAAAACCTCCTACAGCGGCCTCGACCAGTTCAAAAAGCTCTCCGACCGCGCCGGCGAACTCGCCGTGATGGGCACCGGCAATCTCGGCACCTCGGCCATGCAAGCCTACGCCTCCGAAGTGGACCAACTCCTGGAGCAGGCCGCCACCAGCGGAAACACCCGCTTTCGCAACGACTACGTCTTCGGCGGCACCGCCGTGGATACCCCTCCCTTCACCGCCACCCGCGACGCCGACGGCAAGATCACCGCCGTCGCCTACGTCGGCGATGCCGGCCGCGTCTCGGTGCCCCTCGCCGACGGCGCGAGCATCCAGCCCACGCCCGACGCCGCCACCAACTCCGGCCTCGCCGATTTCATGAACCAGCTTGTCGCCCTGCGCGACGCCCTCAATGCCGGCGATACCAACGCCACCCAGGCCACCCGCGCCGGTCTCGATACCTCGGAAAACCTGCTCGTCTCCTCGCTCAGCGAACACGGCGCGATCCAGCTGCGCATCGAGGTCGCCCAGACCCAGCAACGCACCCGGCTCGATAGCATTGAAACGGCCATCTCGGCCGACGCCGACGTCGATCTTACCAGCACCATCGTCCGGCTCAACCAGACCACCCAGGCCTACGAGGCCGCGCTGAGTTCCGGATCCACCATGCTCAAGATGTCGCTCCTCGATTACCTGAAGTAACTTTTCCCCGTCCCCCTTTTTATTACCCTATGAAAGTCCTAGACGAATCCACCCTGCAGGCAACCCCTGTAGCCCCACCGGCGCTCGAACTCACATTCCCAAACGGAATCGTGGGTTTCCCCGAACACCGCCGCGGCGAGGTCTTCCACTTCGCCGATCAGCTCCCGTTTCAATGGCTCCGTCTCCACGGTCCTTCGCCGCTGCACTTCGTGGTGATCGACCCCATCGGCTTGCTGCCCGACTACGCGCCCGAACTATTTGACGACGATGCGACCGCGCTCGGCATTATCGACTCGTCCGACGCCCTGGTGCTCAACATAGTCACCGTCCGTGACCAGGCCTCCACCGCTAACGTCAATCTTGTCGGACCGATTATTATCAATCGGCACACGGGCGTCGCCCGCCAGGTCGTCGTCGCCAACCACACCCAGTTCAGCGCCCGTCATCCGCTCGTCACCGCGAGCTGACCCCACCCTCCAGCCATGCTCGTCCTCACCCGAAAGGTAAACGAAGCCATCGTCATCGGCGACAACATCGAAATCCGCATTACCCGGATCGATGGAGACGTCGTGAAGATCGGCATCCAGGCTCCGCGCGAGATTTCCATCGTGCGCAAGGAAGTCCTGCTCGAACTCGCCGCCAACAACCAGGCCGCCGCCATGTCGCATGCCGGTGCCGGTGCCCTTGGCTCCCGCCTGCCCGCGCTGCCGCGCCTCGCGCCCCCAGTCGGCTCCGTCGCCAAACCCTGATATCCCCGTCCGCCATTTTTTACCGCCATGTCTTCGCTCAATCTCACCCAGCAATCGCTCAGTCTCGCCGCCGGTCTGGCGCGCCTGCAGCCCAAGTCGGATAGCGTTTCCGCCCGCATCTCCTCGGGGCAGCGTATTGATCGTCCCGCCGTTGATTCCGCCGGCCTGGGCCAGGCCGCCAAGCTCGATGCCCAGCAAACCCGGCTCAGCGCGGTGCAGGTAAACCTCCAAAACGGCATCAGCCGCATGCAGGTGACCTCCGGCCAGCTCGGCCAGATCAGCAAAATCCTCACCCGCATGGGCGAGATCACCGCGCTGGCCAGTAACAATCTGCAAAACGCGAAGGACCGCTCGCTCTACCAGGCAGAATTTACCCAGCTTCAGGACCAGATGCGTCAAAGCATTGGCGGAAGCACGGCCGAGATCGGCGGCACGGTCGGCGTCGATCAACCCACCGCCAAATTTAACGACAAAGCGCTGTTCGGCCCGTCCAGCGGCGAGTCGCTCTCCATCGGTTTGCAAGCCGATGAACAGCTGGCCCTGCCCACCCTGAATTTCCGCATCGGGGCGATTGGCGACCTGATCAAGCAAGACGCCACCGGCGCCTATACCTTTAACCTCAACACCGCCGGTATTCCCGCCGCGCTGAACACCGCGCTGGATCAGGCGAGCAGCGGCGCCGCCACCATCGGCGCGGTGCAAAGCCGCCTGGAATTTGCCTCGGGCGTGGTCACCACCGCCAAGACCAACCAGGAGGCGGCGATATCCGCCATCCGCGATGCGGACATCGCGGCGGAAGTCACCTCCCTGTCGCGTCTGCAAATCCTTTCCGAGAGCCACAATGCCATGCTCGCCCAGGCGCGCGACGCCTCCGGCAACATCCTTAAACTGCTCGGCCGGGGCTGAGCCCGATTCGTTTCTAAATCCAGACACGTCGTAGTTCTACTTTGTTAAAGTGCGCAAAAAGCCCTCGGAGATTGGCCGGGGACGGCCAACTCTACATTTTCCAACGAGTACAATGGCTTGTTTCTTTTGTAGCGTTGGCCGTCCCCGGCCAAAAAATGGTGAAGCGCACATGCGGTGGGAACTCCTCAACAGGGTTTAACAAAGTAGAACTAGCGAATCAGCATCGCACCCCGGCGGCCTTAGCGAGCCGGAGCTGATTGGTGTCGAAGCTCAGGAATCGCTCGGGACTGGCGAGGCGGGCGTGCGCCACATGCAGGATGTCGAAGGCTCGGTGACCGCCGGTTTGCGTAAACGCATCAGACAGGCGGCCGGCTTCGGCGACGATCTCGACGAGCGGAACTTCGCTGCGCCGCCATCGGCCGGCGGCGTGATCAATGGCCAGCGCTTCCAGCCGCAAGCGGGCAGATCCCGGCGGGATCAACCCGCGGCACTCGGCAAAACGGAGGGCGTTGCCCAGTTCAAACTCGTTCAACGCCGAGAGCAGCAAAGGCTGCGCGGCCTTGGACAACTGCGCGTGCGCCTCTTCCGAATGGTCGTCGCGGCGGTAAAGCGAAAACAGGAAACTTGTGTCCGCGCAGAGCATGTCCAATCACCAGTTGCCCTGCGCATCCTTGATCAGCGTCAGACTCTCTTCCGCCGACAAAGGCTTTTCGCTCCCAAGCAGTTGAAATGTGGCGCTGTTTGCCCAATCGACCTTGGAATCTTTAATTTGAGCGGGGACGAGTTTGGCGACGGCGACCCCCCGACGGGAGATGATGATTTCTTCCCCGGCTTCCACCCGGCGAAGGAGCTTCGCGTAATCATTCCGCAAGGTGCGGACAGTGGCGGTTTTCATGTGCTACGAGTAATGTAGCACATGAAAGGGACGGTCAAGTGGACGTTTAAATTCCAGTTCGCTTTCAAGTTGAGCTGCATTGGCCGGGGACGGCCATCCGATCAAATGGCACATAGTTTACTCACATCTGACGATTTGTGTAGCGTTGGCCGTCCCTGGCCAAGTCCGGCTTTCTGCTCACGCGCGAGGTAAGTACCCGAAAATGGAGCGGGGAACTGCGTCCGGCAGGGTCGCTTTTTTATCAACGAGGAGTTCATCCAAGATTTCGGGGTTAAGCGAAACCGGGCTGTGCCGATGTGACCATGTCGCGAATATCCTCCTGTCGTTTAACTCCATGTTTTTAACCTCGTTTAGCCCGCTGCCCGCATCGGCCCCAGGCTCTGCCTTGGCAATATCGCGGGTTTCAGAGTCGGCCCTGCCCGCGGCACGTGGGCAATCCTAGCGGACACCATGGATTCGAAGGATAAACTAGCGGCTACGCTCGCCCTGCTGGCCTCGGTGGTGGAGGGCGAGGCGCTCGTCCTCGACCGCACCGGCCGAGTGCTGGCGGCTTCATGCGGGGCGGGCGGCACGCCGGGCGAATCCTTCTGGTCGGTGTGCAGCCCTTTGGTTGTTTATGGTCTGGAGGAGCTTTTGGCCGGACGCCGCCCGGACTACGAGCGGGTGTATGACCGGGAGGAGGAAACCGGGGTGCGGTGGTTTCGTTTGCGGGCGGTCCCCTGTGCGCTCGCGCCGGGCGCGGTCGCGTTGGTTACGCAAACGGAAGTGACGGTGGCGCACGAGGCTGCCGCGCGCGAGCAGGCCCGGCTGGCGCTGGTGGCGAGCAAGACCACCAATGGCGTGGTGATCACCGATGCCTTTGGCCGGGTGGAGTGGGTCAACGAAGGCTTTACCCGTTTGTCGGGTTACACGTTGTCCGAGGTGGTCGGACGAAAGCCGGGCACGGTTTTGCAAGGGCCGGACACGGATCCGAAAACAATAGCCAGAATCCACGCCAGCCTCACCGCCGGGGAATCGGTCGAGGCGGATATTCTTAACTATCGACGCGATGGGACTGCCTATTGGCTGCACACCAAAATTGATCCGCTCATAGACGCGCAGGGTCGCGTTGACGGATTTATCGCCATCCAGTCGGACGCCAGCGCGCGACATCAGGCGGAGGTGATGCAGCGGGCGATATTGGCCTCGGTGAGGGTGGCGATCATCGCGACCGACGTGAATGGGTTGATTTCGGTTTTCAATAACAGCGCCGAGACGCTGCTGGGCTACCCGGCGGCGGAAGTGGTGGGTTTGTGCACCCCGGCCCGGTTCCATGATCCGCTGGAGCTGGCCCGTCGGGCGGAGCAAATGTCCAAGTTGGATGAGCCGCTCTGTGCTCCGGATTTTGAAGTGTGGTTCCGGATGGCGCGTGATCATGGGCAATCGGACGAACGCGAGTGGACCTTTCTTACCCGCGCCGGCCGGCGGGTGCCGGTGCGTCTGATCGTCACCGCCATGCGTGACGGGCGCGGCGCGCCGATCGGTTATCTGGGTCTGGCGCGCAGGGTCGATGAGCAACAGGCCGCCGAGCTGGCGCTGAAGGCGGCGCAGGAAGCCTCGCAGCACATGAACGCGCAGATTCAGGAGGCGGTCGGCATGGCCCACGAAATGGCGCGCCAGGCCAAGGCCGCGAGCACGGCCAAGAGCATGTTCCTGGCGAACATGAGCCACGAGATCCGCACCCCGATCAACGGCGTGATGGGCATGATCGGACTCTTGCTCGACACCAAGCTCGACGCCGAGCAGCGAGGCTTTGCCGAGACCGCCCGTTTGAGCGGGGAGAATCTGCTGCACCTGGTGAACGACGTGCTGGATTTCTCCAAAATCGAGGCCGGTAAACTCGAGTTGGAGTCGATTGATTTTGATTTGGTCGAGTTGGTCGAGGACGCGCTCGAGCTGCTCGCGCTGCGCGCCCACGAACGCAACCTGGAGCTGGCGGCGGTGTTCGCGCCCGGCACGCCGCGGCGGGTGGTGGGCGACCCCGGACGCATACGCCAGATCATCGTCAATTTGGTGGCCAACGCGGTGAAGTTTACCGAGCGCGGCGAGGTGGTGGTGCGCATCGGCACCCGGGCGCGGGAGGGGGCCGAGCCCATGCTTTCGCTGGCGGTGGCGGATACCGGGGTGGGCATCCCGCCGGAACGCGTTACCAGCCTGTTTCAGCCGTTCACGCAGGTGGATTCCTCGACCACCCGGCGCTACGGGGGCACGGGGCTGGGGCTGGCGATTTCTCGACAGCTGGTCGAGCTGATGGGCGGCGAGCTTTCGTTGCAAAGCCGGGTGGGGCAGGGGAGCACGTTTACGGTGTTGCTGCCCTTGCCGGAGCGGCCCGAGCCGGTGCGCGGCGCGCCGCCGGCCTGGATCGGGCGCAACATCGTGTTGATCGAGCCGCATCGCCCCACCGCCGATCAAGTGTGCATGTTGCTCGATGCCAGCGGGGCGCGTTGCGAGGTTTTCTCCTCCGTGGCCGCCGTCATTGATTTGCTGAGCGCGCCGGGTGGTTCGGGCTATGAAGTGGTGTTGCTTTCCGACCGTACTCCGGGGGCGGATGAAGCCATGGCGGCGGCCATCGCGTCGCGGCCGGATGGCAGGCTCGGCGTGCCGGTGATTGTGTTGTCGAGTCTGGCGGGTCGGGTTGCCCTGCCGGGGGCGCGGGCGGTGGTTTCCAAGCCGGTGCGGCGGGCAAACCTGCATCGCACGCTGGCGGAGGTGTTTTCCCCAGCCGTGGCGGTGGCCGCGCCCGCGCCGCGTCTGCCGGCCAACCGCACCGGCTGGCGCCTGCTGCTGGTGGAGGATAACTCGATCAACCAACGCGTGGCCCTGGCCATTCTGGCCCGGCTGGGCTACCGGGCGGATGCGGTGGCCAATGGTCGCGAGGCCGTGACCGCGCTGGCGCGCGCGCCCTATGATTTGGTTTTGATGGATTGCCAGATGCCGGAGATGGATGGTTACGAGGCGACCCGGGCGGTGCGCGGGCCGGAGAGCACCGCGCTCAATCCCAAGATTCCGATCGTGGCGATGACCGCCAACGCGCTCACGGGCGACCGGGAGCGTTGTCTGGAGGCGGGCATGAACGATTACCTTAGTAAGCCGATCAACGCCAAGGCGCTGGCGGAGTGTCTGGCCTTGCACCTTTCCACGCTTTCTTCGCCGGCCGCGCCGAGGGCCGCGCTGGATTGGAAGGAATACCTGGAGCGCATGGGCGGAGACAGCGTGCTGGCGGCGGAGATGCTGGTCCAGTTCTGCCGTGAAATATCCGATTATCAGGTGCGGGCGCGAGCGGCGCGGACCGAAGGGGATTTAGTCACGCTGGGCCGGGCCATGCACAGCTTGAAGAGCGCGGCAGGGAATTTTTCCGCCAAAAACCTGCGTCTGGCGGCCTCCGAAGTGGAAGCCGCAGTGGCGCAGGGGCTGGATCTGGCGAACGTGTTTACTGCTTTGGAAGATGAACTTAAAGCTGTGCTCGACGATGCCGCCCGGCATATTCAAAACGAAAGTCCGGCGTCCAGTCCCACCCCTCACCCCTCTTGATGTCACTCGTTGTCTCCGAGCTCCCCTTCGTTGTTTTGGTTAACCACGATCCGGTCCAGCTCTTGGAGGTGGCGGCTATGCTGGCCCATGAAGGTTTGCAGCTCGCGACGTGCCGGTCCGTGCCCGAGGCGATGAGGGTCTTGTTGCAGCGGCGCCCGGCTCTGGTGATCACGGAACTCAACCTGCCGGAAATCGATGGCTGGGGGTTTTGCCGCATGCTGCGCTCCCCTGGTTATCGCGAATTTAATCAAACTCCGATACTGGTCATTTCCGAGACCTTTTCGGGCAAGTCGGCGGCCGCGATCGCAGTCGAGTTGGGGGCCAACGACCTGTTGCCCGCTCCCGTGGATGCGAAGCTGCTGAGGGAGCGGGTGAGGCGCTTGCTCAATACGCCTGACCCCGCGCTCGTTTGGCGAGTCTTGCTGGCGCTGCCGGCCGGTGCGGAGGAAAACGAGGTGCGGGAGGTTTTTTTGGCTCAGGGTTGTGTGGTGCGCGAGGTGCCGGACGCCCTCTCGCTGGCGGGTGCGCTTCAGCAGGAGTCGTGGGAAACGGTGGTTTACGATCTGGATATGCCCGGCGCATCGACCGGGCATATGTCGGAACTGATCCTTGCCTTTCCGGAGACCAGTTTTCTCGCGGTGACGGTCAATCCGGCGCCGGAGGCGGCGGTGGCATCCTTGCGTTCGGGGGCCAGCGCGCATCTGCGCAGGCCTTTTGCGGCCGATTATTTGTTCGGGCTTTGTGATCTGGCCCGGCAGAAAAACTCGCTTATCCGCGCCCAGCACATGCTGGAGCGCCGCACATTGGATTTGCACAATTCCGAGCGTTTGCTCCAGGCCGTGCTCGATTCGTCCGAGCAGGTGCACCTGGTCTTGGATACGCGCGGCGTGGTCGAGGTGGCAAATACCGCCGCGAACGAAATCTCGGCTGAAATCCTTTCGCGTCCGCTGCGGGAAGGCGATTCCGTGTTCCGGCTCATGCCCGCCGAGATGCGCCGGCAGGTGCGTTTGAGTCTGGCCGCCGCAGCGGGCGGCCGGGTGGTGCAGCACGATGCCGAGTTGGTGGATCGCGGCGGAACCCGCCGGCATTTCATCGTCCGTTACACGCCGCTAAAAAGCGCGGACGGGCAGGCGCGGCGGGTGTATTTCAACGCCCACGACGTCACCGCGCGCACCCAGCAGGAGGCGGCCCTGCGGGCGAGCCAGATCCGTTTGCAGGCGCTGTTCGAGCACTCGCACGACGCCATTCTCATGGCCGGTGACGATGGCCGCTACCTTGATGTTAACCCGGCGGCCAGCCGCATGCTCGGGTATTCCCGCGAACAGTTGCTGGGCCTGAGCATTGATGCGGTTTTCGCCGCCAGTGACCGCAGCCTGGCGGAGGAGGCCTGGCAGGAGTTTCTGGTGGTCGGCACGCAAAGCGGCGAATGCTCGCTGCGGCGCAAGGACGGGGCTTCGCTGCGGGCGGATTACAGCGCGGTCGCACGCATCCTGCCGGGCGTGCATCTGACTATTTTTCGCGACTTGTCGGAGCGGAATGCGATGCAGGGCCAGTTGCTCCGTCAGCAACGTCTGGAAAGCGTGGGTCGCCTGGCCAGCGGTGTGGCTCACGATCTGAATAACATCCTTACGCCCCTTCTCATGGCCCCGGCGATGTTGCGCGCCCACGTCAACGACACCGGCGGGCGCATGCTGCTCGATACGATGGAGTCCGGGGCCCGGCGCGGTTCGGCCATCGTGCACCAATTGCTGGCGTTTTCCCGTGGTGAGAGCGGGGAAAAGGTCCGGCTGGAATTCAAAAACGTACTGCGTGACGCCTGCACCATCATCCGCGAAACCTTCCCGAAAAACATCACGCTGGATGCCGTGCCGGCGACCGGCGAATTCCCGATTATGGGCGATCCGCAGCAGCTCCAGCAGGTGGTGGTGAATCTGGCGATCAACGCCGCCGATGCCATGCCTCGCGGCGGGCGTCTGGTGTTTGGCGTTAACCGCGCGGAAATCTCCGCCGATGCCGCCGCGCGGAATACCGAGCTGCGGGCGGGGACCTTTGTCATCCTCACCGTCGCCGATCATGGGCTCGGCATCGCGCCGGAAATTCTGGACAAGATTTTCGATCCGTTTTTTACCACCAAGCCCTTTGGCCAGGGCAGCGGCCTGGGTTTGTCGGTGGTGCTCGGCATCGTGCGCGGGCACGGCGGCTTCGTGCAGGTCTCCAGCCGGGTGGGGGTGGGTACTTTGTTAAAAGTCTATCTGCCGCTCTGCCTCACGCCGCCGACGACCAGCACGCCCTTCAGTCCGTCGGCCCCGCCGCGCACTGCGCCGAGCGGCGGAGGCCGGACGGTGCTGGTGGTGGACGACGAAGCGGCGGTGCGGGACATCATGCGCCTGATCCTGGTGCGCGAAGGCTACCGGGTTATGTGCGCCGATGGTGCCGATGCCGCGTTCTCCCAGCTCCAAGCCGCCGGCGGCCGGGTGGATCTGGTTCTTACCGACATGGCCATGCCGGGAGTGTCGGGGCTGAAGTTTATCGAGCAATTACGCAGCCGACGCTCGGATCTGGCGATTTTGATCATGACCGGAAACGAAGGGGACTACGTGCTGCCCGATTCGCTGAGTGAGGTGATCCGCGGGGTGATTACCAAACCCTGCGAGGCGACGGCCTTGATTCTCGCGGTCAACAAAGCCATCGAGCCGGAAGTCGTGATGAAAAAGAATAATTCAGTAGGCATTTAGAACTAAAGTATTAGGCGGAGGGGGCGATTAGTGGGGATGCGCTTATTTTTCGGGCGCCAAGTGTCTTTTCCAATAACCCCTCCCCTATGAAATTAGGTAACAAAATTGTTCTCATTGCTTTGGCCGCCATCACGATAAGTGTGACAGTCGGTCTTCTGGTCCAGAGCCAGGTCATCCATAAACAAGGCGTCGAGCTAACCCGCGAAACGATGCGGGCGGCGATCGTGGAGGCGGAAAACGTGCGCGCCACGATTTCCAACATGGGCACCATGGGGGCCTTTGATCGGGCCAAGCTTCTGGCGGAGTATAAACGCACCGGCGATCTGCGCGGCTCCACCCTCTATACCACGATCCCGGTGGTGGCGGCGTGGAACGCGATTCAAAAGGTGGCCGATGACAACAAGTGGCAGTTCCGCGTGCCAAAGAACGACGCCCGCAACGAGAAAAACACCCCGACCGCCGAAGAGGCCAAAATCCTCGCGATCCTCGAAAAGGGCGACGTCCCGGAGTACTTCGAAGTCGATAAAGCGAACAACAAAATCGTCTTCGCCCGCCCCATCAAACTCAGCGCGGATTGCATGTCCTGCCACGGTGATCCCAAGACCAGCCCGACCGGCGACGGCCTCGATGCGCTGGGCTTCAAAATGGAAAACTGGCGCGAGGGCGAAGTGCACGGCGCCTTCGTCTTGCACGCGTCCTTGGATGGCGTGGACGCCGTCGCCCGCGCCGGCATGGGGCAGACCTTGCTCTGGGTGCTGCCCGCCGCCGCCTTGGTGGCGATCGGGTCCATGGTTTTTTCCCGCAAGACCATCATCCAGCCCTTGGAGGCCTCCATCGCCGTGATCGATGGCGCCAGCGCCCAGGAAGAGTCCTCCGCCCGGGAAATCGCCACCGCCTCCCAGCGCCTCGCGGAAGGGGCGAGCGAGCAGGCCGCGTCGCTGGAGGAGACCAGCGCGACCCTTGAGGAGATTTCCAGCATGACCAAGCGCAACGCCGAGCATGCCGGCAACGTCCAGACTATCGCCGCCCAGACTCGAGAAGCCGCCGACGGCGGCACCGTCGATATGAAGGAAATGGTGCGCGCCATGGGCGAAATCAAAGCGGCCTCGGACAATATTTCGAAGATCATCAAGACCATCGACGAAATCGCCTTTCAAACCAACATCCTGGCGCTCAACGCGGCCGTCGAAGCCGCGCGCGCCGGGGAGGCCGGGGCCGGTTTTGCCGTGGTGGCCGATGAGGTGCGTTCGCTCGCCCAGCGCTCGGCGGTCGCCGCTCGCGAGACGGCGGATCGCATCACCGATTCCATCCAGAAGAGCGAACACGGCGTGCAGATCAGCAACAAGGTGTCGGCCAGCTTGAACGACATCGCCGACAAGGCCCGCCGCATGAACGATCTGGTGCGCGAGATCGCCAGCGGTTCCACCGAGCAAAGCGAAGGCGTCAGCCAGGTAAACACCGCCGTCAGCCAGCTCGACCAAGTCACGCAGAGCAACGCCGCCGCCGCCGAAGAATCCGCCTCGGCCTCGGAGGAGCTCAGCGCCCAGTCCATCGAGCTTAAAGCTGCGGTTTACAGACTGGTGACGATTGTCTCGGGTGCACGGGAACCAGGCGAGGCGACGGTGGCGCATATGCCTCCTCCGCCGTCCCCGCCGGCCGCGGCCGCGCGTCGGGTGGTGAAGGTTAAGCCCTCGGTGGTGCGAGCCGGCGCGCGCCCCGCGATGCCGCCGGGGGACTCGCCCAAACTGACCTTCCGCGATTAATCGAGCCGAGCTTTGGGACCTCCCTTTGCTCTTCTTGTGCGAAACGCGCTCGCTCCGGCGGACGCGTTTCTGTTTTTTAGGTTTATGCCGTTTTCACCCTGTGTCCCCAAGGTATCGCCCGGCGGCGAACTCCCGCCGGTGGATGCGAGTTTGCGGTTCGTGCTGAACGCCTCGCCCGGCATGGTTTGGTTGAGCGACGCCCACGGCCGTTTGCTTTACTTTAACGAAGCATGGGCGTCGGCGACGGGTTTGCGGCTTGACAGTTTCAAGCCCGACGACGCGTGGAATCTGGTGCACCCGGATGATCGTGAGCGCTTGAATGCCGCGTCGGGTACGTTTTCCGGCAATCCGACGTCTTTCGAGTATCGGTTGAAACAGGCGGACGGCGCTTATCGCTGGGTCTTGGAACGGGTGCAGCCGTGGCGCAACGAGGCGGGCCGGCCACTGGGTTATCTGGGTAGCGCGCTGGATATTCAGGATCAAAAGGAACATGAGCACCGCCTGGCCTTGATCACGCTGCGGCAGACCTCGCTTACCTGCTTCAGCCGGGTGGCGCTGGAGCAGTCCTCGCCGGAAGAAATCAACCGCGAAGCCCTGCGCTTGTTCTGTGAACATTTGGCGGTGGACGCCGCATTGCTGGTGTTGCGCGACCGGGCGGAGGAACCGCTCCGGGTTTTTGCCCACCGCGGCTTGGCGGAAGAACTGCCGCCGCCAGTATTGCTGATCAGTAACGCGACCGGGGCCACGCTGGGTTATCCGGATGACAGGGATGATTTCCCGGTCGATGCCCTCTGGATGCAGGCGGCGTCGTGGGCGGAGGGTGTCGCCATTCCGGTGGACCCGCAGGATCCCCAAGTGGGCTGGTTGATCGGACTGCGCGCGGCCACGGGGCGTCAAGCCATCGGCCCCCTGCATTATGCGCGGGATCTGGCGAGCATTCTGGCCATCGCCCACGCCCGCTACCGGGCACAGATCAAGTTGCGCGAAGGCGAGGAACGGGCCCAGCAGGTGCAAAAAATGGAGGCGGTCGGTTTGCTGGCCGGCGGCGTGGCCCACGATTTTAACAATCTGCTGACCGCGATCCGGTGTTTCGCGGAGCTCCTGCGCGATGATTTGGCCGACCCCGAGCAATGCTCCCGGGTGGACGATATTTTGCATGCCTCCAGCCGGGCGAGCCATCTGGTGCGTCAGCTGCTGGCCTTCAGCCGCCAGGATGTCACCCAGACGGAAACGCTGGATTTGAATACCTTGGTGGACGATTTGCGCGGCTTTATCCGCTCCCTGCTCAGCGAGCATGTGCGCATCGAGGTGGAGCTGGCGGAGACGCCGGCCTGGTGCCGGGCGGACAGCAAGCAACTGGAGCAGGTGTTGTTTAACCTCTGTCTGAATGCGCGCGATGTCATGATCACGGACGGGGTGCTTACCCTGCGGGTGGTCGCGGGGCATACCGCGCCGGATGGATCGCGGCGAGTGCGGCTGTCGGTCGGCGACACCGGGCCCGGCATTCCGCCCGAGGTGCAGGCGCGGCTTTTCCAGCCCTTTTACAGCACCAAGGCGCGCGGACGCGGCACCGGGCTCGGGCTGGCGACCTCGCTCAACATTGTGCGCGCGTTTGGAGGCGATTTGACCTACGAAACCGAGCTCGGGCGCGGCACGGTGTTTCATCTCGATTTGCCGGAGATCGAGGATCCCTTGACGGCGTATGACCAGGCGCAGGCGGATGCGGCGGAGCAGCGGCCGGCGCACTTGTTATTGGTGGAGGATGACGATCTGGTGCGCTCGGTCACGCGTATGCTGGCGGAGTCGCTGGGTCACCGGGTGACGGTTTTCGGCGATAGTCGGGAAGCATGCGCCTGGGCAGCGAAGACGGGCCTGCTCGACATCGACGTGCTTGTTACCGACATCGTGATGCCGGGCATGAACGGCTACGCGCTTTCCAAACGACTGCGCGAGATCAAGCCGGACCTGCGGGTCTTCTATATGTCGGGTTACGTGGACGACGCGACCACGCTGGAAGCGATGGAGCAGCCGGGCGTGTTTTTCCTGTCGAAGCCCTTTTCGAGCGAAGACTTCGCCGCCAAGCTGGCGGCGGCGCTGGCTTCGTGAGCGGGGGCGGTGCACCCGCAGCATTTTTAGTGGATCACTAAAATCCACTGGCAGCAATGTAGTGACCTCGCTGTTATCGCTTCCTCGAAGCTATGCTCAACGAAGCTCCTGCCTTAACCCGAGTTCCGCAGTTTGAAAGATGGTTTTGTTGTATTTGAGGCACTTGTGTAATTTAAGGGGCGATTTTCGGCACTACATTGCTGATTTCGCGAGTGCCTTTTGGCAGGCGCAGGCCGAGGTGGGCCAGGAGTTGG
>JAPLTN010000080.1 GCA_026398135.1 Verrucomicrobiota bacterium | reverse complement strand
GAACGTAGGCGTACTCTGCGCTTCGCCTGACATGGGCGACGTGATCGGGGCCTTTTGGGCTGCTTGGGAAGTTTCCATCCCAAGCCTATGTCTGCTATCGCATATAAAGTACAGTAAAAGAATGCCTTAACGGCATTGGGTCTAGGTGAGGAGTTTGAGGGCGAGTTGGGGGCTCTGGTTGGCTTGGGCCAGCACGGAGGTGCCGGATTGGGTCAACGTGTTCCAGCGGGCGAGCTGGGTGGACTCCTCGGCCACATCGACGTCCATGATGCGGCTGATGGCGGCGTCCAGGTTGGTCTTGTTCACCGTCAGCAGTTCGGAGGCGTAGTTCATGCGGCTTTGCAGCGCGCCGTTGGTGGCGCGGTGGTCGGCCACGTCTTCGAGCGCGCCGGTGATGGTGCCGAGGCTCACCGCGCCGAGGTTGGCGGCGCTGGCGATGTCGGCGGTATTGGTCGGGGTGCCGCCGCCGAACAAGTCGATGCCGGTCAGCGAGATCGAGGTATTGCCGTCCTCCGTGCTTTGCACCGAGAGGGCGGTGGAGCTGAAGAGGGCTACGTTGTTGAACTTTTCCTTGGACAGGGACGTGAGTTGGTCCTGCAACGAGGTGAACTCGGTGTTGTAGGCGTCCTGATCGGAGCTGCTTTTGGTGACGTCGCTGTGCAGGGTTTTGAGCTCGCTGATGCGGTCGATGATTTTGGCGGTGAGGCGCAGGGCTCCGTCCTGGGTTTGCAGGAAGGAGTGGCCGTTGCCGAGGTTGGTATTGGCGGCCTCCTGCCGGTTGGTGGCGGCGCGTTGTTTCAGGCCGACGGCGAGTCCTCCCGAGTCCTCGGCCGGGCTCATGATTTTGGAGCCGGTGGCGAGGCGGGTGAGGCTGCGTTGGAGTGAACTATTGGTGGACGCCAAGTTGTTCGACGCCCACATGGCGGCGGAATTGGTGCTTATGCTTATGCTCATGACGAGAAGTGGGTTAAGGTGGTGAGGTGACGGGTTTCATAATTCGGAAAAGGCCGAAAAACGGGGACTGAACGAGGAGGTTGAGGAGAATGAAGACGGGATGGCTGGGCGGCGTCGGAGGACGACGCGCACCGGGACGGGATAGGGCGAGCGCGGGTGCCGCCGGCCGGCGGCGCGTTCGCACGGGTGTGGGCCGGGGCTGGAGTCGGGTCCGGGCACGGCGGGGCCTGGGCCGGAAAAGTCCGGAGGGGAGGTGCGGCAGCCAGCGCGGCGCGCGGGGGCGCGGCGATAGAGGGTCGCCGAGGTCGGCGAACGGAGGGAGGAGGTGACGCTGCCCGATAGCATGGGGGAGCGTGGGCGGTGCGTCGGGTGCGCGGCGGTTTGGCGCGCGGTGGGTGGGTGGCCGCAAGCGGCCTTAGACTGGGATCATCCTTGATCATCGGTGTGTGGGTTAAGCGTAGCGGCGGTATGCCGCTGCGCCGGGCACGTCCTTGCGCCCTGCTTAGCTATCGGTCTGATCGGGCGGGTCTGAAGGGGTGAGGCGTAAATTCCTTTTTACGCGGAGTGCGGCGGGCGGCTTGCGGCGGGGGTGGCGCGGGTCTAGTTTAGGGGCATGGGCGATCTGCTTCCGCGTTTTTTGCAGGCGTTTATTCCGCTTTTCGTGGCCTTGGACCCGATCGGGTTGGCGGCGATTTTTATCGCGCTGGGGGCGGGGATGCCGGAGGCGAGGAAGCGGCGCATCGCGCGGCAGGGGGTGGTGACGGGCGGGCTGGTGTCGCTGGTATTTTTGTTTCTCGGGCAGGGGATTTTCGCGGCGGTGGGCATCACGGTGGGGGATTTCCAAATCGCGGGCGGATTGATCCTGTTTATTTTGGCGGCGCGGGATTTGTTGCAGCCGATCGCGGCGGCGCCGCTGGAGGTGCCGGAGGATTTCGGGGTGGTGCCGCTGGGCATGCCCTTGATCGCGGGGCCGGCGGCGATAGCGACGCTGCTTTTGCTGGCGCAGACGGTCGGACTGGCGGTGACGCTGGCGGCGCTGGCGGTTAACTTGGGATTGCTGGCGCTGTCGTTTTCGCAGGCGGACCGGCTGGTGCGGGTGATCCGGCCGAGCGGGCTGCGGGCGATTTCGAAGATCGTGTCACTACTCTTGGCGGCGATTGCGATCAGCCTGATCCGGCGGGGATGGGATTCGTAGAGGGGCTCGCAGGGAACGGGCCGGGTTTTTAACCGCTAATGCGGCGGCTCAATGAGCGCCGCTGGGGGCAGCGGTTTCGCTTCGCGAAACGAGGGGAGTCGAAGGGGCGGCCAATGGCCTCGCTATGGTGCAGCGGGCGGCGGGTAACTGGCGGCGCAAAGGGGGCGGTATTCAGGAAAATTTTGTTCGGACGTTTGTGCGGCCGGAGATTTGGCACTTCGTAAGCATTGGGAAGGCATTTAATGCATATGAAATCTTCGATTTTTCCGGCGTTTACGGTGATGCGGTTTACTTACGTTCGAGAAGCGGACGGGAAACCTAATCAGCAGCGGGCGTTTTTGGGGTGTTTTCACGATCCGGAGGCCGCGTTTGAGCGGGCCAAGACCGAAGCCTGGCAAGCGCTCTGCGTGCTTTCGCGCGCTCCGGAGGGCATGCCCAGCAACGAGAGCTGGGAGCTGGCGGTGTGCGGCACCGAGTGGGGCTATGATCTGTGCCGCAACGGGCGGGTGGTGGACCGGTTCTGGGTCCACGACCGGGATTCGCTGCGACTGGCCGGGGAACGAATGCCGTAGGCGCAGGCGGTCGGCGGGGCGAACTGAGGCCCTTACTTTACCGCGTGGTTGATTTGGTCCGACACCTTTTTGGTGTTGCTGGACACGTCGCTGATGGTGCGGGTGATCTCGTTGGTGGCGATGACCTGCTGTTGCACGGAGTGGGAAATGGAATCGGTGGAGCGGTGGATCTCGCCAATGGACTGGTTCATGGCGGCGATGCGCTGCTCGACATCGGCCACGCATTGCTGGATGGCGGCGACTTGCTGGCGGATGTCTTCGGTGGCGGCGGCGGTGTTGCTGGCGAGTTGTTTTACTTCGGTGGCGACGACGGCGAAGCGGCGGCCGTGTTCGCCGGCGCGGGCGGCGGAGATGGTGGCGTTAATGGCCAGCAGGTTGGTCTGTTCGGCGACTTTGTTGATGAGGCCGATGAGGGCTTCGGCGCGGGTGGCGGCGGCGTTCATGGCGGCGACGGCTTGCACGGCGCGTTCGCCGTCGGTCATGACTTTGCCGGTGAGGCGGGTGGTGTCGGCGACTTGATGGGAGATTTCGCCGCTGGTGGCGTGGAGTTCCTCGCAGGCGGCGGCGACGGTGCTGACGGAGGAGCTGTTTTCCTGGGCGAGGCTGGCGATGAGGCCGAGTTGGTTGTGGTTGGCCTGCATTTTGGAGCCGGCCTGATTGATAATGAGGGCGCTTTGGCGGTAGGCACCGGTCATGCCGCGCAGGAGAATGGGGCGGTGAAATTGTTCATCGCTGCAATGTTGCATCGAGGCGGCGGTCTCGCGGACGTAGGAATCGACGCGGTCGAGGGCGTTGTTGATGGCGATGGCGGTGGGGCCGAAGCGCGGGTGTTCGGTGAGGCCCAGGATACGGGCTTCCAAATCTCCCTCGGCGACGCGCAGGCAGGGGGCGGTGATCAGGGCGAGGGCGGCGTCGTCGGTGAGATCTGGCGCTGCGCCGGGAGCGGAGGCACTGTCGGCGGGTCCGGAAGTGGCGGCGGTGAAGCGGGCGTCGTCGGCGGCGGGGCGGGGTAAGAACCGGGAGAACATGGCGGGCGGCAAAAAGGTTTAGCGGAGGGAGGCGGCCAGGCAGGTTTGGGCGGAAAGGCCGAAGACGAATTCCGAGTAGGTTTGGCCGGACTGGGCGAGGGTGGCGGTGATAAGGTCCGTGGAGGCCTGGATGGCGGCCTCGGGGGAGGCGTGACGGCGTTCCTCGGCGAGCAGGGTGGCGTAGAGCGGGCGGACCTTGGCGAGGGCGTCGGAGTGGGGGACGCGGCGGTTTGAGTGATAGCCGGTGATGGTGCCGTGGCGGTCGTAGCTGGGGGTGACGTGGGCGAAGACCCAGTAGCCGTCGCCGTTTTTGGCCCGGTTGAGGACGTAGGCGAAGATTTCCCGGCCGTCCCGCACGGTTTGCCAGAGCAGTCGGAAGACGCAGCGGGGCATGTCGGGGTGGCGGATCAGGTTGTGGGGTTGGCCGAGGAGTTCGGCTTCGCGGTAGCCGGAAACGCGAAGAAAGACGGAATTCGCGTAGGTGATGATGCCGCGCGGGTCGGTTTTGGAGACGATGATTTCGTCTTCACCGAAGGAAATCTCGCGGCCGGTGAGCGGGGTGGTAGGACGGGCGCACATAGAGACAGGCTGGAAATGGGGGACGTCAGACTTGGAGGACTACTTAACGTCACAGATTGGCGCGGGATAAGTGCGTGCGGGCATTATTTTATTCATGCTGGGGTTTTACCAAAAAATGCGCGGGGTGAACGCGGCGGCACTCGCGGCGAAGGGGCGCAAAAAAGCCGGGCTTGGGGCCCGGCTTTTGAGGTGAGTCAAGGCGGCAGGCCCAGGCTCACGGATGAGGTGGGGGACGCGGGTGTTATTTGGTGTAGAGGTCGCTCGGGGTGCGGGCGAAAAACTCTTCCATGTAGGCGGTGGTGGCCTTGCCCTCCATGAAGGTGGGGTCGCTCATGATGGCTTTTTGCAGCGGGATGGTGGTCTTGATGCCGCGGATGAGGTATTCGCTGAGGGCGCGGTAGCTGCGTTCGAGGGCGATTTTGCGGGTGGAGCCGAAGCAGATCAGCTTGCCGATCATGGAATCGTAGTAGGGCGGGATGGTGTAGCCGGAGTAGGCGTGGCTATCCACGCGCACGCCGTGGCCGCCGGGGGCGTAATAGAGGCCGATGGTGCCGGGGGAGGGGGCGAAGTTTTTGGCCGGGTCCTCGGCGTTGATGCGGCACTCGATGGCGTGTTTGGTGAAGGTGATGTCGCCCTGGTCGAAGGCGAGTTTCTCGCCGTTCGCGATCAGGATCTGCTGCTTGATCAAGTCGATACCGGTAACTTCCTCGGTGACGGGATGTTCCACCTGGATGCGGGTATTCATCTCGATGAAGTAGTAGGCACCCTTGGCATCGACGAGGAACTCGATGGTGCCGGCGTTGGTGTATTGGGCGGCCTCGGCGGCGCGGACGGCGGCCTTGCCCATTTCCTTGCGCAGCGCGGGGGTTAGGAAAGGCGAGGGGGATTCCTCGATGAGTTTCTGGTGGCGGCGCTGCACGGAGCAGTCGCGTTCGCCGAGGTGGAGGGTCTTGCCGTGGCTGTCGGCGAGAATCTGGAACTCGATGTGGCGGGGTTTCTCGATGTATTTTTCCAGGTAAACGGAGCCGTTGCCGAAGGCCTTTTCGGCTTCGTTTTTGGCGACGTTGAACTCTTTGGCGAGGGAGACGTCGTTGTGCGCGATGCGCATGCCGCGACCTCCGCCGCCGGCGACGGCCTTGATTATGACGGGGTAGCCGAACTTGCGGGCGATTTTGATCGCTTCGGTTTCGTTGGTCACTGGGCCGTCGGAGCCGGGTACGGTGGGGACCTTGGCCTTGCGGACGGTGTCCTTGGCGACGGCTTTGTCACCCATCATGGCGATGGATTTGGAGTTGGGGCCGATGAACTTGATGTTACAGGCCTCGCACTGGGCGGCGAATTTGGCGTTTTCGGAGAGGAATCCGTAGCCGGGGTGGATGGCATCGACGTCGGCGATCTCGGCGGCGGCGATGATGCGGTCGGCGCGCAGGTAGCTGTCGGCACCGCGCGGGCCGCCGATGCAGATGGCCTCGTCGGCGAGCTGGACGTGGAGGGACTGGGCGTCGGCCTCGGAGTAAACGGCGAGGGTTTTGATGCCGAGTTCGCGGCAGGCGCGGACGATGCGGAGGGCGATTTCGCCGCGGTTGGCGATGAGGACCTTTTGAATCACGGTAGGGAGAAGGGGTCGTAAATGATGAACCGCTAAAGCTCGCTAAAGGCCGCTAAATTAAACCGTCGGATACGGAATCATCCGAAGGCTGTTTTCAGCGTAATTTAGCGAATTTTAGCGGTTTTAAAGGGGTTTTAGCCTTGTTTGACCTTGAAGAGTTTCTGGCCGTATTCGACCGGGGAGCCGTTTTCGACCAGGACTTCGATCACGGTGCCTTTCACCTCGGACTGGATCTCGTTCATGATCTTCATGGCTTCGATGATGCAGACCACGCTGGTTTCGGTGATCTTGGTGCCGGGTTCGGCGAAGGACTTGGACTCCGGGGAGGCGGCCTTGTAAAAGGTGCCGACCATGGGGCTCTTCACGAAGATGATGCCGGCTTCGTCGCCAGCGGGGGCGGCGGGAGCGGCCAGCGTGACAGGCGCGGGCGCGGGAGCGGCGGCGGGGGCCGGTGCGGGCGCGGAGTGCGTCGGGAACGGGGAGGCGGAGCCGCCATAGGATTGACCGCTGATGACGGGCGAGCCGGAGGCACCGCGACGGATCTTCAGCTTGAAGCCTTCTTCCTCGACCGCGAATTCGGTCAGGTCTGAACGCTTCATGAGGTCGATGACGAGTTTGATTTGTTTGAGGTCCAAGGGAGGGCCAGGGTTATGGTGTGAATAGAGCGCTGTCGGGGATTAGACCGATTCGCTTGAGCGACGTTCAATGATTGTGATCGAAGCATTGGCAAATCCCAATTTTAGGCCGCTTTTAATGCAAAAAAGGCCCGAAATTGGGGTTAAATCGGGTAAATTGACGTCTTTTTCGGGTTAACTAGAGGGCGGCCCAGAGGTGGAGTTGTCACCAATCCGTAACTTGGTGAGGTCGGGAATCACGGTTAAAACAGGGGTTTGGGTGGTGGTTTGGGGGTGTTTCAGGGGTTTTTTGGCCACAATTTAAGTTATCGGAGGGGGTTACACGCGGACCATGCGGCCGGTGGAAGCGGACTGGAAACAGGCGTCGAGGACGCATTGAACTTGGTGGCCGCGGGCGAAGTCGGGTTGGTCGATTTGGGAGGGTTGGCGGGCACGGACGGCGGCGATAAAGCGGGTGTGGTTGTCGGGGGTGGGTGGGGCGGAGTGGTCGCGCCAAGTGGCGGTGGCGGCGTCGGGACCGAGGCAGGCGCGGTAGGTTTCGTGGCCGTGGTCGGAGTCGAAACTGAGAGCGCCTTTCGTGCCGTGGAGTTTGAGGGCGAGGCGATTGGCGTGGCCGGTGGCCCAGCGGGTGGCGTGGAGGGTGCCGAGGGCGCCGTTGGCGAATTCGACGTTGAGTACGGCGCTGTCGTTGGCATCGAGCACGTAGTCGCCGATGCGGTTGCGGGGGGCTTTGGGGAAGGCCTTGAGTCGGGCGAAGACGGTTTTGATCGCACCGGCGGGGTAGGTGGCGAAGTCCACGAGGTGCACCCCGACGTCGCCGAGCACGCCGTGGGAGCCGTGTTTGGTGGAGAGGCGCCAGAGCCAGGCGGGGGTGGTGCGCCATTCGCCCCAGATGGGTGCGCTGAGCCAGGTTTGCAGATAACTGGCCTCGACGTGACGCAGTTCGCCGAGTTCGCCGGCTTGGACGCGGGCGGTGATGGCCTGGATGGCGGACCAGTTGCGGTAGGAAAAGTTGACCCTGGCCACGGTGCCGGAGCGTTTGGCGGCGGCCACCATGCGGCGGGTCTCGGTGTGGTCGAGGCCGAGAGGTTTTTCGCAAAGCACGTGTTTGCCTGCCTTTAATGCCTGGATGGAGAGGGCGCAATGGAAGGCGTCGGGAGTGACGTTGGAAATGGCGTCGCAGGGGCATTCGCGCAGCAGGGTGGCGAGGTCGGTATAGGCACCGGCGGCGGGTATGCCGTGCTCGGCGCAGAAGGCGGTGACGCGGGCGCGGTCCACGTCGCAACCGGCGACCAGGATCACGCCGGGTATCTGTTTATAGAGGCGGACGTGTTGCGCGGCCATGCTGCCGGTGCCGACGATGGCGACGCGGACGGGTGCGGGTTTGGCGCGGGAGCGAGAGGCGGCGGGCACTAGAGGGCTGGTGACACGGGGGGTGGGGCGGGCGGGCGGCATGGTGTTAAAATGGCAAAGTAACCCAATAGGTTACTTGGTGTTTGGGGTTTGGGTTGGGGGGCCGGGATTGGGTGTGGTACTGAGGAGCGACGGGTGGGCGGTAGCGACGGGGTGGTCGGATTACTGATGGCCTTGGGTGGAGCGGGAGGTGGCTTCGGGGTCGGGGGGCAGGGGTTCGAGCGGGGGCATGTTGGGGGCTTGATCTTTGATGCGCAGGCCGGAGTGGGCCCAGCGGGCGGCGTTGGCGATGACGCGCTGAACCTGCGGGTTGTGATAGGTCGGGTAGGTTTCGTGGCCGGGGCGGAAGTAGAAGATCTTGCCGTTGCCACGCCGCCAGGTGGCGCCGGAGCGGAAAACTTCACCGCCGGTAAACCAGCTGATGAAGATCAACTCGTCCGGGGTCGGGATACCGAAGGGTTCTCCGTACATTTCCTCGGCGGGGAGCTCGAAGCAGGCTCCGAGGCCTTGGGCGATGGGGTGGGACGGGCAGACGACCCAGACGCGTTCCTTGTCGGTGGCTTCGCGCCAGGTGAGCGAGCAGGTGTCGCCCATGAGGGTTTTGAAGATTTTGGAATAGTGGCCGCTGTGCAGGACAATCAGGCCGAGTCCTTCGAGCACGCGGGTGCGCACGCGGGCGACGATGGCATCGGCGACTTCGTGATGGGCCATGTGGCCCCACCAGATGAGCACGTCGGTCTGGTCCAGGACTGCGTCGGTGAGTCCGTGCTCGGGTTCGTCGAGGGTGGCGGTGCGGACGGTTAAACCGGTCTCGCGGCCGAGGGCGTCGGCGATGGTCCGGTGCATGCCGTCGGGATAAAGCGCGGCGACTTTGGGGTTCTTCTTTTCGTGGCGGTATTCGCTCCAGACGGTGACGCGGATGGGGGCGGGGGTTGGCATAGGGGAGATGGGGCCAAAGTAACCTAATAGCGAACACCCGCGCGTTGCGCGACCTTTCAGGAAAGAAACTAAGGGTTTATGCATGTTACCTCAGAAATTAGCCCGAAAATCGCTTTCTTAAGTCATTGTTTAACAACGATAGATTTCTAGTTACTTGAGAGGTTACTTGATGCTTGGGGGGGGCAGGGCTGGGGGGGCGGGGGGACTTTGAGAGGGTCGGGGGATGCGGGGGAAAAGGCAATCCGGGGCGGGGGGTGAATTTTGGTGCCCTTTGGCGGGTTTTCCCATCACGGTAACTATCTACGTTATGAAGTCCGTCCTCGAATTTCGCGCCCGCAAGGGCCAGGCGCCGATCAGCATGGTCTCGGCTTACACTCATTGGGAGGCCCGCTTTTTGGCTGAGTCGCCAGTGGATTGTGTGCTGGTGGGCGACTCGCTCGCCACCGTGCTCGATGGCGAGGCGACGACCTTCGCGGCCACGCCCGAGATCATGGCGCGGCATACGGCGGCGGTGGCGCGGGGGCTGGGCGAGTCGGCGCAACGTAAGTTGCTCGTGGCGGATTTTCCGTTTTTGGCCGCCCGGCGCGGCTTGTCCGCCGCAGTGGACACGGCGGCGCTGTTGCTCCGGGCCGGGGCGCATGCGGTGAAAATCGAGGGCGTGGACGGGCATGCCGACGTGATCGCGCATTTGGTGGAATCCGGCGTGCCGGTGATGGGGCACCTCGGGCTGACGCCGCAGGCGGTGCATGCGTTGGGCGGATACAAGGTGCAGGGGAGGAACACGGCGGCGGCGGAAGCTTTGCTGCGGCAGGCAAAGGCGGTGGAGGCGGCGGGGGCGTTTGGCCTGGTCTTGGAGTGCGTGCCGGCGGCGTTGGGCCGCGAGATCACGGCGGCGTTGGGGGTGCCCACCATCGGAATCGGAGCGGGGGCGGAGTGCGATGGGCAGGTATTGGTGATGGCGGATTTGCTCGGGCTGACCACCGGGCACCGGCCGCGTTTCGTGCGGGAGTTTGCCCCGGCGGGCGCGGCGGCGCGGGCGGGTCTGGCGGCCTTTCACACGGCTACGGCGGAGCGGTCGTTCCCGGCGGCGGCGGAGAGTTACTGAACCTATTAACCGTGTTGATAAACGTTTCTTTAGTTCGCTGATTTTTACCATGCCACGCGTGCTCTTCGCCCTTTCGGGGTCCATTTCTTGTTACAAGGCTTGTCACGCGATTTCGCGTTTGGTCCAGGCCAAGGTCGAGGTGCAGACGGTGGTCACCGCCGGGGCCTTGCGTTTCATCGGGGCGGCGACGCTGGAGGGGCTCACGGGGCGTGCGCCCTTTGTGGATCTATGGACGCCGGGGCGGGCGATGGACCATATCGAGGTGACGCGTTGGGCGGACCTGGCGGTGCTCGCTCCGGCCTCGGCCAATACGCTGAACCGGCTCTCGGCCGGGTTGGCGGACGATCCGGTGGGGGCGCTGTTTTTGGCCTGGGAATTGAAGCGCAAGCCGTGGTGGGTGGCCCCGGCGATGAATTCGGCGATGCTGGCCCATCCGGCGACGCAGGCGAGTCTGGCCAAGCTCACCGCGATGGGCGTGCGGGTATTGCCGACCGAGGACGGCACACTGGCGTGCGGCGAGATCGGGCCGGGGCGTTTGCTGGATCCGGATACGCTGGTGCGGCATATCCTGGTGGAGTTGGGCACGAAGATCGCCTGATTTTTAGGAATAAACGGCTCCCGCGCCGCCTCTCGTGGTCAAAGGCCAGAAATGAAAATCCTTCTTACCAGCGGCGCGACCCGCGAACCAATCGATGCGGTGCGCTTTGTCTCGAATGTGAGCACGGGCTCGACCGGCGCGGCGCTGGCCGACGCGCTGGCCCGCGCCGGCCATGAGGTGACTTTGCTGCACGGCGAGGGCGCGGTGCGGCCCTGCGCCGAGGGCGTGGTGTGCGGGGTGTTTACCTCGACGGAAAATCTGGGGGAACGGCTGCGCGCGGTCTTGGGCGGTGGCACGTTTGACGCGGTTATCCAGGCGGCGGCGGTGTCCGATTATCGCCCGGAGGTCGCGCATGGCGGAAAACTCACTTCGCATGCGGACGAATTGGTGGTGCGTATGGTGCCGACGCCGAAGTTGTTGCCTCAACTGAAAAGCTGGTCGCCGCAGCCCTTGCGGGTGCTGGGGTTTAAACTGACGCATGGAGCGGACGAGGCCGCGCGGGCGACGGCGGTGGGGCGGGTGTTTGCTGCCGGCGGGGTGGATGCGGTGGTGCACAACGATCTGCGCGAGATGGGCGTGGCGGGAGCGGGGCGGACCTTTCGTATTTATCGGATAGGGGATTCGGCGGCGTCTGCGCATCTGGCCGGGGTCGGTTCTTTGTCCGGGTGGGTGGACCACTGGTTGGGTGGCGCGTGAGCGGGCGACCTGGGATGGTGCAAGCGCACGCTTGCCGAGGGCAGGGGAATGCGTTGATTGTCCGCCTTTACACACGTGTTTCGCACCTTTTTAAAAACCAAGCTGCATCGCGCGACGATCACCGCCGCCGACCCTGACTACGAGGGCTCGATCTCTTTGGATCGCGCCCTGTGCCGTGCGGCCGGACTGCTAGAGTTCGAGCAGGTGGATGTGCTCGATATCAACAACGGGGCGCGCTTCACCACTTATGTTATCTACGGCGAGCCGGGCCAGGTGCAGGTCAACGGCGCGGCCGCCCGCCTGGTTCGGACCGGTGATCTGGTGATCGTGATCGGTTATTGCCGACTCGCGGAAGAAGAGATCGCCAAGCACACCGCCCGGGTGGTTTTGATGAGTCCGGGCAACGTGATTGCTTCGGTCGAAGACAAGCGTATCGGCCAGCCTTGATCCCGGGGCGGCGGATTACTTGGGCGGGGGCGCGTCCTGATAATTGATCCGAGACGGCAGGATTTTCGCCAGTTCGTTAAAAATGGGAGACAGCATTTTCGGCTCCTTGCGCTCGTAGGTCCAGTAGAGGATCACCGCTCCGCCGACGGTGAAGAGCGCGATCCAGGGGACGAACTCGTTGACCTCTTTGAGTGATTTCCAGACCCGCACCAGGGCGAAGAGCACCACGATGGCGATGAGGAGGCTGATCCATGTCTCCTTGGGCACGGCCTGGAGTTTTTCCATTACGGTGGTTTTGGCGGCGGCGGCGGCGAAAAGGTCGAGCATGGCGGGAGAGGGAATAACCGTGGAGCGTGGCGCGTGGAGAGCAGATGAGGCGATTCTGTGGCGCAGCTTGGCGCGTCGCGGCGGGCGAGTCCAGCCGCTCAGTGCGTTGGCGGCCGGGTTTGCGTTTCTTCGTAGATTTTTAGCAAGGCGGCGAAGTCGTGTTCGCGGTCCCGACTCACGATGACGCGGTTAAACTGGTCGCGGGCGAGCAATTCGAGCTCGGCGGTTTGCATGCGGCGGGCGATCTCTTCCTCGCTTTCGCCTCGTCCGCCTAGCCGGGCGCGCAGTTCGGGGATGGGGACGTCGATAAAGATATCGATAAAATGGCGGGCCAGAATCGGATTGGCGGCGGCGGCGCGGCGGAAGTTGTCCACGCCTTGGACGTCCACGTTCATGATCAGGCTGCGTCCGGCGGCGAGCGGCTCCAAAACGGACGAAGCGAGGGTGCCGTAACGGTTTTTTAGGTGGACCCAGGCCCATTCGAGAAAGGCGCCGGCGGCGATTTTCTCGTCGAACTCGGCGGAGGTTAAAAAGTGGTAATGCACGCCGTTCACCTCGCCGGGGCGGGGCTCGCGGGTGGTGGTGGTGATGACGCGGGAAAAGCCCGGCACCTCGGCGACCATGCGTTCGCAAAGGGTGGTTTTTCCGGAGCCGGCCGGGCCGGCGAGGACAAGCAGCACGGGTATCGGCGCGGTCGTGCCGGAATGACCAATGACCAATGGCGAATGACCAGTGTCGGGCATGGGTGGGTGGTTTTAGTAAGTAAAGGCGACGCCGACCAGGAGCAGGCCGTAGGCGGCGAGGGCGGCGCCGTTCCACCGGGCGCGACCGGGGACGCGTTGCAACCAATCGATGGCGTCGCGCAGGCGGTAGGGCTGGGCACCGAGCACGAGGGCGGCGGTGAGGGCGAGGTAAACGGCCGAGACCATGAAGAGGCGGGCCGGGATGGCGTATTCGCCGTAGGCGCTGGCCAGCAGGGGGCCGGCGGCGAGCAGGATGAGGGCGGCCAGACCGCGCACGGCGAGGAACTCGCCGACGTAGAAAAAGCTTAATACTGCCACGACTGCGAAACCGACAAGGAGCTGGTTGCGGTATTGTCCGAAGTCGGCTTCGGAGAGCACGGACACGCGGGTGAGGAACCAAAGCGCCGCGCCACCGAAGAGCACGTAGGCGGCGGGGGCGGAACGGGGAAAGGCCTTTAGCGCCGAGCGGATGAGCGTGGTATCGGCTGCGAGCGCGCCGCCAAGGAGCAGGAGCACGAGACCGACGAGCAGGGTGGCGAGAAAGAGTGACATGGGAGCGGAGGGCTTGAAGCGGTGGGGGGGCGTTAGACTTCGGCGAGCACGAGTTCGCCGTAGAGCGTGCTTACGCTGGCGCGGGTGATGCGCAGCGGAACGAGTTGCCCGACGAGCCGGGGGCTGGCGTCGAAGATGCACACGCGGTTGCCGGCGGTGCGGCCGGTGTAGCGCTGGCCGGTTTTGTCGGGGCCCTCGACCAGGATTTCCTCGACCGTGCCGAGCAGGGTGGCGTTGCGGCGCTCGGAGTTGCGTTTGAGGATTTCGAGCAGCGCGTGGTTGCGGCGTTCCTTGATCTCGTCGGCGATCTGGTCGCCCAGCCCGGCGGCGGGGGTGCCGGTGCGGATGGAGTATTTAAAGATGTAGGCCATGTCGTAGTCGCAGGCCTCGAAGAGTTCGCGGGTTTGCTGGAACTCCTCCTCGGACTCGCCGGGGAAGCCGACGATGACGTCGGTGGAGAAATACATGCCGGGGCGGGAGGCGCGGAGGGCGTCCACGATCTCCTTGTAGCGCTCGCGGGTGTAGGGGCGGTTCATCGCCTTGAGGATGCGGTTGCTGCCGCTTTGCAGGGGCAGGTGCACGTAGGGGCAGAGCTTGGGCAGGCGGGCGTAGGCGGCGACGAGGTCGTCCTTGAAACCGCGCGGGTGGGGCGAGGTGAAGCGGATGCGCGCGATGCCTTCGAGGGCGTGCACGCGTTCGATGAGCTGGACGAAGGGCGAGATGCCGTCGGTGTGCACGTAGTCGCGGCGACCATACGAGGTGACGATCTGGCCGAGCAGGGTGATCTCGCGCACGCCGCGCGCGGCGAGGGCGGCGCACTCGGCCACGATCTCGTCCATGGGGCGGGAGCGCTCATCGCCGCGGGTCTTGGGCACGATGCAAAAGGCGCAGTCCATGTTGCAGCCCTGCTGGATGGAGACGAAGGCGGAAATCTGGGGCGCGGGCTCGGTGGCGCTGCCGTCCGGGCCGGGGGCGGGCTCGGGCAGGTAGTGGTCCTTGATGGTGTTTTGCGAGCCGGGTTCCTCGGCGATGTCCACCACGCTGGCTCCGACCGGCAGGCCGGCCTCGCGGGCGGCGCGGATGTTGTCCAGGTAGCCGGGTACCTGGTGGAATTTCTGGGTGCCGATGACGAGATCGACGTCGGGCAGGCGTTCGAGGATTTCGGCTCCGCGGTTCTGGGCCATGCAGCCGAGGATACCGAGGATGAAGTCGGGGTTGCGCTTCTTGCGCTGCACCACGTAGCCGGCTTTGCCGAGGGCTTTTTGCTCGGCGGCGTCGCGCACGGAGCAGGTGTTGAGCAGCATGATGTCGCAGTCGTCCTCGCTCTGCACGATGCGGTAGCCGCGCCCGCGCAGCATGGCGGCGACCGCGTCGCTATCGCGCTCGTTCATCTGGCAGCCGTAGGTTTTTATATAGACCCGATTCATCAGGGGAACGCGAACAGATGCGCGGCGGCGGGGCGCGCCGCAATCGCGAAAGGCAGCGGCAACCCGAGGTCCCCGATACAAAGTAACCTATTAGGTTACTTGATGCCGGGGGTGGGGCTTGCTTCGGCGGCGGGATGGGGGTTTGTAGACGGGGTGATTAATCGTGCGAGTCGGTGGGTGGGCTTGGTTTCGGTTTGGGTCGGTCTGGGGGCCTTTCCGGCGCGGGCCGAGCCGTCTTCGGGCGGGGAAACCGATTTGTTTTCGCTCGGGCAGACGCTGTTCGACACCTACGCGCCGCCGGAAATCAAGGCGGAGTTCGCCTTCCCCACCCGCGAGCAGTGGGACGAGTTTGCCCTGCGTCTGGAGAAAACCCGGCAGACGGGCTCCTTGGCCGAGCTTGCGGCTTATGAGCCCGAGGCCCGGGTGGCCTTGGTGGCGCTGCGGGCCTTGCCGGAATATTCGGATTACGCCGACTGGCTGGCCGAGCGGTTGGAAGAAATCGCGGTGGCGAAGGAGGCGGGCGCGGCGGTGTCGCCCCCGGTAATCAAGCCCGAGCCAGCGCCAGGGGCCGGCGTACCCAAGCGGCGGCCGGGTGCCGGGGTGCCGATGTATGATTTATGGCGGAAGCGAATGGCGGAGCGGGCGAGGCCAGCACGGGCGGATGAGTTTCTGGCCGAGGTGAAAGCGGCGTTTGCGGCCGAAGGCGTGCCGGGCGAGCTGGCCTGGCTGGCCGAGCCGGAATCGATGTTTAACCCCAAGGCGAAGAGCCCGGCCGGGGCGCGCGGTTTGTATCAATTAATGCCGGTGACCGCCAAGGCGCAGGGTTTGAGTTTGTCGCCCTTCGACGAGCGGGTGCAGCCGGGGAAAAGCGCGCGGGCGGCGGCGAGTTTGTTGCGGCGTTTACACGGGCTTTTCGGTTCCTGGCCGCTTGCGCTGGCAGCCTACAACGCTGGGGAAGGCCGGGTGCGGCGGGCCTTGCAGGCGGCGGAGGAAAAAACCTTTGCCGGCATCGCACCCGCGCTCTCGACCGAGACGCGTTTATATGTGCCCAAAGTGCTAGCCACGCTGGCCGAGCGCGAGGGCGTGGAGCCGGAGAAACTGGCCGCGCCCAAGTCGTAAATGAGGGCGCTAGTTTACGGATTTCTCTTTTTCAGGAGGCGTGAGTTGCAAGGGTAGCAAAATGGCCAGTCCTACGAGGAAGAAGCCCGCGTTGACCAGAATCGCCGCGCGGTAGCCCAACCACGCCGCGAGCAGGCCAAAAACCGGCGTGCCGACCACGCCGGCCAGTTTGCTGAAAAAGCCCCAGAAACCAAAATACTCCCCGCTTTTGCCCGGCGGCGTGAACAAGGCCACCACCGCGCGTCCACCGGATTGAAAGGCTCCCAACGCCACGCCCGCGCCCACCCCGATGCCGTAGAAAACCGCTTTGCTGGTGCAGGCCCAGGCCGCCACGCAGACCATGACCCATAGGAGCAACGAAAGCGCCAGTGCGGGTTTCGGCCCTGCCTTGTCCTGCAAAAGCCCAAAGCCCCACGCCCCCGCCACGCCCGCGAGCTGCAACACGATGAAAAGCGCGATCGTTTCCTTCTGCGTGAGGTGCAGCACCTCCCCGGCAAAGAGCGAGGCGAACGCGATCACCGCCGTCAGCCCGGCGGTGGCGAAAAACAGCGCGGCGAAGAAAACCGCCAGGGTGCGGTGTTCGCGCAGGGTTCGCAGGGAACGCAGGTTTTCGCCCCAACTCGCCGCCAGCAAGCCCTGGCCCGGCGGCAGCGTTTTCGGCGCCGCCCGCTCCCGCAACAGCAGCAGGGTGGGCAGCGCCGAAAGCGCGAAAAACGCCCCCGTCATCAAAAACACCCTCGGCACCGGCCACTTCAGTCCCTCGATCATCCCAAGCGCGAGAACCAGACTCAGCAGCCCGCCGAAATAGCCAAAACTCCAGCCGTAACCCGAGATGCGACCGACGTTTTCCGCCGTGCTGATTTCGGGCAAAAAGCCCGCGCAGATGTTTTCGCTTAGATAAAACGCCATCGTGCCTATCCCGACCAAGGTCAGCGCCAACCCTACTTCGCCCGGCCCGACGAAATTCAGGCCCGCCGTCGTCACCGAGCAGAGTGCCGCCGTGCCCGCCAGCATGGTCTTCTTGTTGGCCCGCAGATCGGCCATCGCTCCAATAAGTGGAGAAATAAGTAATACCACTAACTGCGCCCCGGCCAAGGTGAGCCCCCACCAGGCCGCCGCCGCCGGCCGGCCATCCGCCACCACCCCGGCGAAATACACCGCATAGACCACCGTGATTATGATGGTGGTGTAGGCGGAGTTGGCGAAATCGAAGCAACACCACCCGAAGATCTCCCGGCGTTTTACAGGCGGTGTGGTGGCGGCGTTCATTCGCTAAAATTGGAGCACTCACCCGCCCTGATGCAAAATCTAAGCATCCCCGCCGGCGGAATCATGGCTTGAACTACGCCAGGCACTGCCCGAACCATGCGCGTCTCTTATTATTGCTTATGTCTGCTTCCGCCTCCGCTACGCGCTCTACCTCACGTCCGACCGTGCTTCGCCGCATGGTGACCGCTGTTACCCAATGGATGGAGGGCGTAAGCGCCTTCGCCGCCTGGGCCGCCGTGTTCCTCTATTTTATCCGCATGTTCGCGGTCACCGGCATCCACCACCGCTATTTCTCGCACAAGACTTACTCCACCTCGCGCGCCGGCCAGTTCTTCCTAGCCCTGTGGGCCGGCACCACCGTGCAACGCGGCTCCCTCTGGTGGGCCTATCATCACCGCCACCACCATCAGCACTCCGACGGACCCGAGGACGCCCACTCCCCGCACGTGCACGGTTTCCTTTGGTCGCACATCGGTTGGATTACCTCGCGCCGCAACTTCCCCACCGACTACTCCAAGATCAAGGACCTGCAAAAATTTCCCGAACTCGTCTGGCTTAACCGCTTCGATCTCGTGGTTCCCATCCTCTTTGCCTTTTCCATGCTCGGGCTCGGTGCGCTGCTCGAACGCTACGCTCCCGGCCTCGGCACCAATGCCTGGCAGATGCTCGTCTGGGGCTTCTTCGTGAGCACCACCGCCCTTTTCCATGGCACCGCCTGCATCAACTCCATGGCCCACCTCATGGGCAAGCGCCGCTTCAAGACCGACGACGACTCGCGCAACAGCTTCATCCTCGCGATCATTTGCCTCGGCGAAGGCTGGCACAACAACCACCACCGCTATCAAAGCTGCACCCGCAACGGCTTTTACTGGTGGGAAATCGACCCCACCTATTACGGCCTCAAGCTTCTTTCTTACACCGGCCTGATTTGGGGACTAAAATCCGTGCCCCAGTCCATCCTCGACGAAGGTATGCACGCCGACCACCACCGCTCCATCGAGGCCGCCGCCCGCTCCGCCGACCTCAATGCCGGCACCTCTTCGCTTCGCGCCATGCTGCCCACGGCCGCCGCCATTGCCGTGGCCACCGCGACCGCGGCCCAGGCCGATCTCCCCAAAAAAGCCGACGGCCCCGCCATCCACAAGGACCTCAGCGGCGAAATGGTTAAACCCAACGCTCCCGGCGTCACCTCGGGCCAGAATACGATTATTTGATCGGGTGTGGGGCGGCGCGCCCCCGAAACCTTCGGATGCTCCACGGGCGACCCCATCACGGGTCGCCCTTTTTGCGTCCTCTTTAATAATGCGGCGGACGTTCCATCGGCTCGCTGTCTCTCCCGGCTCCGCCGCCTTCGCCGACGCCGACGCTCGTGCCACGCTCGCGCAGTCGCACCAGCTCGGTCTGCAAGCGGTCCAGTCGCCCGGCCATTTCCAACATGGCCTTGTCTTGCTGGGTCACATGGTGCTCCAGCCAGGCAATCCGCTCCTCCGCTTTCTCAATGCGTGCGTCGGACATGGGGCGGGGGTAGCGGGCGCACCGCGCCGGGCTTGTTCGCAGTGGCATCGGTGTCGGTCGCTTCGGCGGCGTTTTCACCCGCCACCTCGCGCCGGAGGGACTCCAGCTGCGGCGCGACGACCTGTTTATAACAATCCGGACACACCGAATGGCTGAAATCCGTGCCCGTACGGGTGTTGATGTAGCTCTCGATCTGCTGCCAGTAATTCGAGTCGTCGCGCACCTTTTTGCAGTAGCCGCAAATGGGCAAAAACTCCTCCAGCTGGCGCACTTGAGTCGCGAAGCGCAGGATTCGCTCGGCCACCCGCAGGCGCATCCAGATTTCCTGGGTTTGCAGCGGCTTGTTCAGGAAATCATCCACCCCGGCCTCGATCGCCTCCCGCTGGTTGTCCTCCGAAGGAACCAAGCCCGTAAGCAGAATAAAATAAACGTAATCAGCATCGAGGCGCCCGCGCACCCGGCGGCACAGCTCCAGGCCATCCACCCCCGGCATCACCCAATCGCTCACCACCACCCTCACCGGCTCGGCGGCGAGCCGCGCCAGGGCCTCTTCCCCGTTCGCCGCGGTCACGACTTCGTGCCCCAGCTTGCGCAGGGTGCGCGCGAGCACCGCCAAGGCCACCGGATCATCTTCCACCGCGAGCACCTTCATGCCGATAGGGGGGTTAACATCGTCGTCACGCACGCACGCAGAAGGAAAACGTCCCTAAAGTCGATGCACCTTCGCGACCGCGCACCAGTTTTCTGTAATCCCGTAAACTTGGTGCCCGAAGTGCCGATATAGATGCAAAACCCACCCGTGTTGCGTGACTTACTCCCGTGTCCACCGCCCGGGAGTTTCCTGCTTAACGAGTTTTTAACATTCCTGACCTCACCGCTTTCGTTTACCTCATCGCCATGGCCACCCCGAGCGTCGCCCCCATCGACCAGACCGAGCTGCTTACCGTGGCTTTGCTCACGCTTTCGCCCGACGTCGCCGTCACCGAAGTCCGCCCCCATCGCATTTGCGTCAAATACCTGCCCGGTCGGCAGTATCTTGTTACCACGCCGGAACAGTGGGGCGTGTTGCTCGCCTTCCGCGAAGCCCACACCGCGCCGCAGGCGCTTTGTGAACTCATTTCCAACCGCCGCAGCATTCCGCTTCGCGATTATTACGAGCTGCTGGTCAAGGCCTTCGCCGCCGGTATCTTGCAAGTCCCCGGCCAGTCCGTGCCGCCCCCCGTTCCTCCGGTCGAGTGGCGCTTCAAAACCCGGGGCAAACTCGTGCGTCACCTCGCCCTGTTCACCATGGCGGTGGCCAGCGCGCTTATCGTGCTCCGCCCCTTGCCCATGCCGGAGCACATCGGCCATCTGATCGCGGGCTGGTTGCTTACCTGCGTCGCCGTCAGCTTGGGCAACCTGCTCGCCGCGTGCGCGCTGCGCGGGGCCGGGGGCGAGGTCCACGACCCCCGCCTGCTCTGGCGAACTCCCTTGCCCCGGTTCACCGTCGATCTGGAGGACAAAATCACCCTCGGTCGCGAGGATGAGATTAACGTCGCACTCTCCCGGCTCGCGCCCGGGTTTGTCATCACCTGCCTCGTTTCCCTCTATGCGCCGCCGTTGGTTTTGCCGCTGGTCTGCGCGCTTCTGGTGCAGCTTTGTCCGCTGGCCAAAACCCCGTTCGCCGGTCTGTTGAGCGCACTTTATCACGACCCCCGGCTCGCCACCGCTTACGACCTCAAGTTCGTGCAAAACCAGCTCTTGCTCGTCCTCCTGCGCGCCAAGCTCAAGTTTGCCGATCGTCGTTTTCTCGTGGCTTGCGCGAACTTCACCGTGGTCTGGCTCGCCTTGATGTTTCTCGCCGGGTGCGCCCTTTTGCAGGCCAACGCGTGGGAGTTGATCCTGAGTTTCCGCGCGGCCGGCGGGTTTCAATTCACCGCCTTCTTCCTGCTCGTGATCATGTCCGGCATGGTGCTGGCCGGCGCCGGTCTGGCCGGTTGGATCCTCTGGTGCCATTTCCGTGGCTGGCTCGACCCTCGCCTCGCCCGCCGCCGATTGCGTCAGGCCGCGCCTCCGGTCGATGCCTCGACCGTTCTGCGCTGTCTGGCCGGCACGCATCTGTTTCGCTCCCTGCCGCCCGAGGACCAGCAACTCCTTGCCGCTCAAGTCACGGCGGAAGGTCACGAAAAGGGCTCCATCGTGGTTCGTCAGGGCGCGATTGGCGACCGGCTCTACGTGCTGTTTGCGGGCGCGGTCGAAATCCTGCGCGAGCAAGCGGTCGGCCGCCCCGAGGTCGTAGCCGAATTGCTGCCGGGTGACGTCTTTGGCGAGATCGCCCTGTTGGGTGACGGCGTGCGCACCCGCTCCGTGCGCTGCACCCGCCCCACTGTGCTGCTCTCGCTCACCCGCGAGGCTTTCGACGGCCTCGTGCTCTCGCGCCTCTCCCGCGAGGCGGTCGAGGCCAGCGTGCAGAAAATCGCCTTCCTTCACCGCATCGAACTCTCCCGCCACTGGAGCCCGCCCGCCATGGGCGCCTTCGCCCGGCGCTCGCGTTTCCAAACGTTTACCGAGGGCGATCTGCTCGTGCGCCAGGGCGACGCCAATCAATACTTTCACCTCGTGCACGAAGGCGAACTGGCGGTGGAAAAAACCGGCCGCGAGATCGCCCGGCTGGGGGTGGGCGACTTTTTTGGCGAAATCAGCCTGCTGCAAAACAGCGTGGCCACCGCCGCCGTGGTCGCGTGCACGCCCGGCCGCTGCCTCGTCATGGGCAAACGCGATTTCCTCGATTTTATCACCCGCGATTTTCTCATCGGCCTCCAGTTCGAGCAGATAAGCTCCACCCGCATCGGCCGCCCCATATTTCCGCTAGCCGACGCGGCCTTCGGTGACGACCGTCTCGGGTAGCCCGAGTTCCGCAGTTGGCGCGGTCGGCTAAAAAAGTTTCAGAGGAGAGCGGATTTTTGGCGGCGGGCGGCTACGAGGGAAGACGAGTTTCTGGAGGCATGTAGTGCCGAACACCCCGTTGA
>JAPLTN010000030.1 GCA_026398135.1 Verrucomicrobiota bacterium | reverse complement strand
TCCAGCCCGCAGTAATCGGCGACCTGCCAAAGCTGTTTCCGCAAGGTCTCCTTGGCGGGATCGTCGAAGAGGAAAGCGCCGTTCACCGTGCGCGTCATCACATGATAGATCGAATGGCCGTCGGCGGTGGATGCTTTGATTCGGGCGCAACGCATAGGCTCAAGAGTGTTCGTGCAAATTCCGAAATGACCGGGGAATTCGTGCGATTTCAAACATATTTAACCTGTCCCTTATTATTCTCCTTATTATTCTCTCTGCTCACCAAGGTGCTTCGCCCTCTGGTTCGCAGCGTGAAACTGATTCGATGGTTTCGCGCCCATTGGCTCTCACACGCACCCCTGACAGATCTTCTCAACCATTTACGGAGATTATATGCCACGCTCTAGACCCTATACATGGACACCGTTGATTCTGTCCCAATATCAAACGTATAGCCTTCATTATAGTGCATCAGGTGAAAGAGAACCATTCCCTCTCAGCCTGTGCACTGGGGGTTAGACTGCGCCAAGCCTCGCAGCGTGCCCCCCTGCTGCTTCTGGACGAGGAATTTAGCCACGGATTTTGGACACCGTTGTTAATTGGGCTCGGCGCAGACGCGGCAGATGTTGGCGCGGACATGGATGATGAAGGGCTCAAGGGCAGACATCACAGGAATAGCGGATCGAGTCCGCCGGAACGTAGAGGGTGCCGTTGGATGTGGGGATGGGTAGTGGATATTCGTCCGATAGAGGCCATGTCTCCGGGTCTTCATCGTCGTAATCTTCCGGGGTCTCCCCGTCCCAAACATATTCCTTGGCCGTTTCGGTGCCCAGGTGGACTAGGAGTTCGGCCCCTATGCCAAGGCCGTGGGGGGAAGATATGGTGACGAATGGGGCGGAGAGATAGCGGGTGCCTGCGGAGCCGAGTGCTACGCTGGAGATCGTGCCGTCGGCGGCGAGGGTAGCGGTGGCCGTAGCGGTGGTGCCACCAGAGCCGGGGGCGGAGATGGTTAGGGTGGGCGTAGCGCCTCCGCTAGGGGCGGCGATAGTGACGATGGGCGCGGCGACATAGCCTGTGCCTGAGTTGGTGACGGTGAACGTGTCGATGCTGCCGGAGCCGTCGAGGGTGACGGTGGCGGTGGCGGTGGTGCCGAGTGGGTCTTCGGGTGCGGAGAGGGTGACGGTGGGCGCGCTGGCGTAGCCGTTGCCCGCATCGGTGAAGTAAATGCCATCTACTCCGTCGCCAGAGAGGTATGCGGTGGCGGTGGCGGTGCGGTAGCCTGCGCCGCCGCTAAGAACTTCGATAGAGGTGACGGCCACGCCGCCGCCGGTGATGGTGGTGCAGTCGGTAGAATAGGTTAATGCGGGGATTGCACGCTCCAGCCAAGTAACTTTGTAACATCCGGTGGATAGGCTCCGCTTAGTAAGGCGGTGGCGCAGGCGGTATTTGACCTCTCTGATGGTGTAGTTTAGTTCATTACAAGCCAAAACCGATTCCGACGGAACATCCGTAAAGCCCTCTATCCATGAAGACCACGAAGAAAGTGCGGCGATTGTATTGGTCTTAAATGTTGCGGTGGTGTATTCGTTAAAAGCGCTGAATGTTGCCGACGGGTCTTCAGAAGAACACCTGTACGCTTCAGCAAAAGTTTCGGTTCTTGTTGAACTCTTGGCATCCCCAACATACCTAACGGGGTTTACGTAACTTACGGGCCAAGAACTCGGAGTTCCCGACCCGTAAACGCTTTCTCTGACAGTAATCCCGCTATATGTATCGGTATCTGGGTCATATACCCCATCCCCGCTCATATAATAGTACCTACCTATTATGCAGGGACCCGTGACTATACTTAGCCAGATGCCCTCCACAGTAGAGGCATTAAGATACCGCTTAGGTCTGGTAGAATAAAAATCTGGTAGCACACGATACCCGTTTTTAGTCTTACTCGCACTTCGCGTGGCTATTTCGACTAGGGGGGCGTCGCAGGGGTAAACTCGTGCGGCGGCCACGGCATTGCCTGCATCAACGGGGTCCTTGGCATTACCTTGGCCATCCCCAATGGTTCCTTTATAAATTAATATATAGCTATCCACCAAATCGGTTTCGGTATTAAACGTAAATTCTAATGATCGATCATTTTCGAGGCTGCTTTGCTCTGTCCAGGAGGCGGCGGGGGTTAGGTTTACCAGTGTCCGTGCGCCGTTGGTGGTTTCGCTGTACAGCTTGAAGGCTCCGCCATTCAACGGCTGGCCGGATTTGTTGGTGACCTGAAGCTTGTAGGCGTACTCATTCCCACGTAAACGGGTCTCCAATTTTCCCCGGAAAAAATAGTCCAGCAAGCCGGCTGAATAGGACACGGCTTTGGGGAGGATTTTTTCGTGGTATTCCTGGAGCACATCCGGGGCGTTGATGGTAACGCCGGGATAGGTGGGATAATCCTGCGTGATCCCCGTGGTGCGTAATCGATACAGCAGGGAATAATTTAGCGCCGCGTGTTTTTCCACATGGATACCCGAACGCTCTTTGCGCAAAAATACACTGCGGCGGATTTTCCCGTTGTCCGGATTGGTGGTGGCAGTGCTCGTCCAGGTGTAGGTCAATAAAGGCTTACCTGAAATTCCGAATGAGGCGTAATTGGTATCCGTCAAGGCGGGATGTTCAAAATAGTGGCTGGTCCCGGCGGACACCAGTTCTTTATACGACGCATCGGCTCCCAGAAAATTGCCGTTGATAAATTCGGATAGCCCCAGGGTTTTGGTAACATCGCCGGAAGCATCGTCATCCAATGCCGCAGGATTCGAACCTGTATACAACGAACGGTTCCAAAAATCTTCCACTTTAGTGAATTTGGCCGCTCTCCAATTTAACGTAGGGACGGAACCAATTTTTTCTTTTAATAAGTTTTTCTTTTCAGACCCGAAATTTTCTATCCAACGAGCGTTGGGCATGACGCCCGATCGGCCGAGAATAGGCGTTTCCGCCCCGTTGACCATGTGGGCATCGTTGCGCACATGTTCAGGCTGCGATAAGTCTTGAAGAAGGTGGCAGATTTTACCCAAGGCATAAAAGGTGTGCGCCAAACTGGCATCGCGCTGCTCCTGATTAGCCAAGGTAAGGGCATCGTAATAATATTTACGAGCTTTGGCCCAGCTTTCTTCATTGGCAGTTACGTATTTATTATTTTCCCCTTTAGCCCATGAAAACGAATCGGGGGCGCCCAATGTTAGCGGGTCTGATAAGGCATGATTGGGTTTTAACGGATTATAAAAATGTCCCAAGCAACGTAAATCGGGCGCATCTTCATCAACCGCACCCGCCACCATCCATTCTTTCAAGGTCCAGGGTGGTCTTGCTGGAATTTCAATATCGTGAGATTTTCCATATTTATCTGTGCCTACCCCATGGTTAACGGGCAGCAAAGACGGCGGAGTGCCGTTGATAGCGGAGGGAGTGTAATCAAATTTATCATCGGATTTAATTTCCAGTGCCTTAAAACTCTCTAAACCGGACTCAGAATCCAACCAGCTTTCGAATGCTTTTCCCATTATCATGGGATGAATCGTTAAATTATCATGCGCTGATAACTGAACTAAAATTACGTTTAGCGTAATAATCGCTATGATGCTTTTAATAAAACTATCATTCATGGTAATGGTAACGTTATATCCTTAAACTTAAGTCCATCGTTAATCTGCCTGTGCGCACGTGGAAAATACGCATTTAACACATTACTTTTAAGATAGTCTGTGGGAATTGGCTGTTCACCATATGCCTTCAAAAATGCATCCCTCTCAACCGGAACTAAAGTTGAAAGTAGATTCCATAATTTCCCCGCTCCCGGACCATACATAGCCATTTTTCCGCTGCCAACATTACGGTACTCATTGATCAATCGATTAATCGCAGCGTGCCAACACACAGGGTCGCCTATGCCGCTTTTGATAAATATTTTTTTAGCATGTTCATCAAAATAGACCGGTTCTTTAGGTATGGGCGCGCCTTTATGCCAACGTTCCCCGATGTCCACGTAACCGCTCTGCAATTTTTTCGAATATATACATTCGTAGCCGCGTTCAAGTCCCCTAGGCATGTCTTTATCGGCCACAAACGTGACTTTGCCGAGTGCATCGCTAATGCCGTAGCCTACCCCCCGTTTGGCTGAGTTGGCTAATCCGTAATTACAGACTATTATCACGCTTTCCAGCGGCTGGCCCTGTTCGTCGTAGCAATACCACGTTTCATTGGGTGTAATCATCACACACCCTGAGCTTGCCAATAGACCGAGCAGGCATAGCGCTGTTAAAGCTAGGCGTTTAAATTGTTTTTGCATAAAGGAGCTTTTGGGCAGTTAAGGAATTTAGGGTAAAGGTAGCGTTATATCTTTAAATTTCAGTCCTTTATTCAGCTGTGTGTCTGCATACGGAAAATACGCATTTAACACATTGCTTTTAAGATAGTCTGTGGGAACTGGCTGTTCACCATAAGCCTTCAAAAATGCCTCCCGTTCTGCGGGGACTAAAGTTGAAAGCAGGTTCCACAGTTTTCCTGCACCGGGACCGTACATCGCCATTTTGCCGCCGCCAATATTTCTATAAGTATAGATTAAATTATTTATTGAATCATTCCACCAAGCAGGATTTCCTATTCCATTTTTTATGTATATATATTTTGCATATTCATCAAAATAAACCGTATCCTTAGGTATGGGGGCTCCTTTATGCCAACGTGCCCCCATTCCCGCGTCACCATTCTGTAGTTGTGCGGAATAGACACATCCATAACCACGCACAAGTCCCCTAGGCATGTCTTGATCGGCAACAAAAGTGACTTTGCCGAGTGCATCGCTAATGCCGTAGCCCACGCCCCGTTTGGGGGAATTGGCTAATCCATAATGGCATACTATTACCACCCCTTCGAGCGGCTGGCCCTGTTCGTCATAGCAATACCAGGTTTC
Source organism: Verrucomicrobiota bacterium (assembly GCA_026398135.1). Classification (GTDB taxonomy): domain Bacteria; phylum Verrucomicrobiota; class Verrucomicrobiia; order Opitutales; family Opitutaceae; genus IMCC26134_A. Next base: position 6,562 of record JAPLTN010000030.1, on the reverse strand, counting down.
GTTGGGTGTGATCATTGCGCACCCTGCGCTTGCTAGTATACCGAGCAGACACAGCGCTTTAAAAGCTAGGCGTTTAAAATTGATTTGCATAAGAGAGATGATTTGAAGTTAAGGAATTTAGGGTAATGGAAGGGTTATATCCTTAAACTTAAGGCCATCGTCGATCTGCTTGTAAGCACGTGGAAAATATGCATTTGCCATTTTACTCATGAGATATGCTCTAGGAACGACTTGATCACCATGCTTCTTTAAGAACAGTTCACGCTCGATTGGTCCCACGGTAGAGAGCATCATCCATAGTTTACCAGCACCGGGACCATACATAGCCATTTTACCGCCTCCAACATTAGCGTAGGATTCCATTAAATTATTAATAGCATAATTCCAAACCGTAGGATTTCCAATACCGTTTTTAATATATATACATTTAGAGTATTCATCAAAATAGACTGATTTTTCAGGTATTGGCGCTCCCTTATGCCAACGCGCCCCTATACCCGCATCTCCACTCTGCAACTTTCCAGAATATATAGATTCGTAGCCGCGTTCAAGTCCCCTAGGCATATCTTGATCGGCAACAAAAGTGACTTTGCCGAGTGCATCGCTTATCCCATAGCCCACGCCTCGTTTGGGTGAATTGGCTAAACCATAATGACAGACTATTATCACGCCTTCCAGCGGTTGCTCCTGCTCGTCGTAGCAATACCACGTTTCGTTTGGTGTGATCATCACGCACCCTGAGCTTGCTAATAGACCGAGCAGACAGAGCGCTGCGGTAAGATAGCGCTTAAAATCATTGAAAAATACTTTCATGTGGAAATTAGCAGGCGATGGTTAAAATGAGTATATTTTCCACGTTCCGTTTTCTTTAATGCAATCGACCAAGAAGGTGATGATCCCGTCGGGCGTGGATATGTCAGCCGCATATTGCGCGACGTCTTCGCTGGCAGAAACTTGTTGAAGTTCGCCAAAGTCGGTCAGCAGCTTGGTGGCAAGCGTAGGCCCCAAGTCGGCGAGCATACGGGCAAGGCCATCTTTGTGAGTTTCGCTTAAATATTCACCCGCCGCAGTAAAATCGCCGACTTCCACGAACTGTTTTAATGATTTCCAGGCAGCGAGAGGCGAATCTTCACCTGCAACTTTTATGGCCAGCCGTTGGGCAAGCGGTACGGCGGGACCGGTTTGATTGCTAAAACTGCCGACGCTGGTGCGAATGGTGATCGAGGGGTAGTAGGTGCCGGGCGTATTATAAATATAATTAAGGGGGGCCAGGGTCGTCGTGGTCACGAGGTTTTTATGCGTGCCCTCGAAATCGTAGGTGACTTCCAGCAAGGCACCGGGGGCATTATTCACGACGGTAAAGCTCACCGACAACGGGGAGGTGCCTTCGACCGGTGTGGCCGACAGAGTTACCGGAGGGGGCGGCAAACCGGTTGAGGGGTTGGCGGCAGGGGGTTGGGCGGTAACGGTGATGGTGCTGGTGCGGGTTTTGCCCAAAATGTCGGTGGCTGTGACCGTAAGGGTATTGGGACCGGCGACGAGGGGCACGGCTGACGCTTCGTAGCGGCCTGATCCGAGGTAGGCGGACACGCCATTTACAGTCACCGCTTTAAGCGGGGAGGCTCCTGATACGGTTCCCGAAAGATTGATGGAATCGGCGGTTATGAGCGCGCCAGAGGTGGGAGAGGTGATGGCGACAAGAGGCAGGGTGGTGTCACGAATTATCTTGGCGGTTACGGAGCGGGTATGGCCTAGATTATCCGTGGTTTTGAGGACAAAGCGGTTGAGCCCTTCGGCGAGGGCGACGTTAAAGGTTAGTTCGCCTGCTTGCACAGGGGTGCGAGGCTGGTTGTTGAGCCAGAGTCCGGCCAACGTGGTGCCTTCGGCAGGGGTTATCCGGGCCTGAAGCGTGGCGGTGTCGGCGGTGGTATATTCAGCAGAGGGTATCAATAGAATGGAAGGGCCGAGGGGATCGTCGGGGGTAGTGGTGGCGACAATCGCAACGGGATCGAAGCTAAACAGGTTTTTGACCTGTCCGAGGTTGGCCGCGGCGTAGTCGGAGGGCGAAGTGCCGGTAGATAACCAAGGAGCGGTGATGGCAGGAGAGATTTCTCCGAGCCGGTCGTAGAAGGGTTTGGCCACGGCTTTGAGCTGGCCGAGGTTGGCGGCGGCGTAGTCGTCGCGGACAACTCCGGGGGCGGGGGCGGCTTGCCAGGCAGCTACCCAGGCTTGCACGGTGGGGCCGGCTCCGGGTGGAGGTAACTTGTCGTCCAACTCGGCAGCCGCCTTCTTGGCGATGTGTTTGAGCTGACCGATGTTGGCGACGGCGTAGTCGTCGGACAGGGGGTAATGGTCGGGCCAACGAAGCGGTGGAGTGGAGGTCGGGGTAAGCGTAGCGTGTTCCGGCAGGCGGGGAATGACGTCGCGCTCGAACCACCAGTCCGGGTAGGCGGCGGGTTTGTTGGTCGGGACCGGGCCGGCCGGGAGGGTGGTGCAAAGCCAAACACTGACGCAACAGGCCAGCATGCGTGTAAGCAAGAGTGGTTTGAGCATGTTGGTGGTGTGGGCGCGATTTCTACAGGCAGACGGGCAGGGCTTCAGGACACGTTCAGCTTATGGGGTGAGCATGGGGATGTCGCCAGCGGGTGCGACCCGCAGGCCGGTGACGGGCTGTGACGTGTTGAAAGCCACGGCGCCTTGGAGTGTGGTGGTGCCTTGCAGGGCGGTGGTGCCGGCAACGGTGAGGTTGCCGGAAACAGCAGTGTCGCCGTTTTTCTTCACCACGAAGGCATTGGAGCGGGTGGGGTTGTAGTTACCGTTGTCATCATACATGCGACCGTTGCCGATAATGAAAAGGTCGTCGGTGGCGACCCAAGTAGTAGGATTATTTTCTGGTCGGATAATATTGTAATTACCCGTAACAATAGAACCGTAACTATTAGCTACTGTGCCAAAGCCCAATGCGATCGCCGCGAACCCTGTGGCTTGGGTTCCATAACCCATCGCGGTTGAATAAGTCCCGCTGGCGGTGGTCCAAGTGCCCAATGCCATTGATGGCGATCCGTTGGCGGTGACAAGAGTGCCGATTGCGATTGAAGTAGAGCCTGCATTGGCACCAAGGCCCATCGCGATTGCATTATACGTGTTGGCCGTGCTGCCGGAGCCGACGGTGAAGCTATTAGCGAAGTTGAAATTACCGTCGGTGCCTACGCTGGCAATAGCGTTGCCGGAATTATCATACAGCGCAGTGGGCTTGGCGTAGGGGGCCACTTGGGCGGTGGTGGCGTAATTGCTGAGCTGGTTGGCCGTAACCACGGATTGGCCACCGACGGTGAGCGTGCCGGAGACTTTGGCATTGCCCGCGACTTCAAGTTTGGCGGTGGGGGCTAGAGTTCCGATTCCAACGTTTCCAGAATTAGCAATAGTAAAAAAAGTGGAGCCTTCGTAATTTCTTATCCCTGCATGTGGGTTGAAATTATTTCCCGAATGATAACCGATATCCAAGAATGAACTGTTCTGGCCAGACGTGCCTATGGACCAATGTTGGTGGGGGCCAGAGTTTGCGCCGTTATCAAACGACCCAAGCATTATCGTGGGTCCGTGGTTTGGATTAGCAATATTACCACTGATCAAACTCAATTGTGGATAATTGCCGCTGATAGCTAAACTCGGGCGATCCAACCCATCCTGAATACCGCCGGCAGTAAATGAACCGGCAATGCTCGCCGTCCCTGAAACTTTCAAATTTCCGGCAACATCTAATTTAGTAGTTGGTGTACTTGTGCCGATGCCGATGTTGCCGTTAGCCAAGACGCTCAGGACCTCATTTTCACCTGCCAGGGTTTTAACAAAAGCCAGTCGCTCTGAAGCGGTGTTGACCCCTTGGAAAGCGATTCTAAACCGTTCTGAATTATCGCTCACCCTGAAGCCGACCTTGGGTTGATCCGATGCTGCGTCCAAATAAATACCGCTCCAGTTATCGAACGCGGATATCTGCTGAAACGCTCCTCCTTTTATCTGTAATTTTGTTGAAGGCGTCGCCGTGCCCACGCCCACCTTCCCATCATTCTGCACCAGCAAGAGCGATTTGCCGGTGGAGTCGGTGAAGCTGGCGGCGGAGGAGGTGGCGGCGGTGTCGGTGCCGGCCACGGTGAGGCGGGCGGTGGCGTTGGCGGTGCCGATGGCGACGTTGCCGGAGGCGGTTTTAGTCACGGCATCGGTTATACCGAAACTTGCCGCAGTCGCGGGCTTGCCGGTAATGCCCGCCCAGGAAACGGTATCGGCTTGTCCGGCCTTAAGCTTGGACCACGAACCCCAGGTCCCTGCCTCTTGTTGACGGGTATATAAATAGCCGTCTCCACCCTGACTGAGACGTCCGATTGTGAAATCAACCGCATACTGGTTTCGGTATTCATAACCCAGGCCAATGGTCCAGCGATAGAACTGATTGCCGGCCGCGCCGGGCGAATTTGTACTACCAAAAACATAGCTGAATCCGTATCTGTTTAGGGCGGCATTAAAATTATTTGTCCAGGATGCATGGCCCGTTTGCAAACCGTCCCCCGCCACACCATCGGGAATACTGCTTAATGGAAATTTACCCGTAGTGAGCGCAGCGGCATTAAGATTAGTCAATCCGCTGCCATTACCGGTGATGATGCCGGTAATCCTGGCATCGCCCGCGACGTCGAGCTTGGCGGTGGGTGTCGCCGTGCCGATGCCGACATTGCCGTCGTTTCGGACCAAAAGCAGCGACTTGCCGGTGGAGTCGGTGAAGTTGGCGGCGGAGGAGGTGGCGGCGGTGTCGGTGCCGGCCACGGTGAGGCGGGCGGTGGCGGTGGCGGTGCCGATGGCCACCTTGGCGGCGGGCTGGCCGGAGCCGAGCAAGACGTCGTTGGCGGCGTTGGTGGTCAGCACGGTGGAGCCCTTGACTTGGAAGCCGCCGCCGGGAGCCAACCTGAGGATCTGCAAGGCGTTGCCCGATGAGGACGCCACGTAGGCGAAATTGCCGGATATGGCGATGCCCGACTGGCCGCTCAGGCCCACGTTTCCGCTGCCGTCGATCAGCTGGCCCTTGGGGGTGGGCGCGAGCGGGTTGCTCACGTCCACCACCTGCACGCCCCGGTTGCCTCCCGTGGCCGTGATATAGGCGGTGGTGCCGACCACCCGCAGGGCAGTGGGCGTGGTCAGCAGGGCCCCGGCCGTGCCATTCACCAGATAGCCGCGGGCAACGGGTAGCACAGGGTTGGTAATATCGATGACCTGCAAGGCATTGCTGTTGGCACTGGTCACGTAGGCATAGTTGCCGGAAAGCTCGATGGCGGTGGCTCCGGAGAGCAGGGGACCGGCGGCATTGTGGGCCAGGCTGGTGACCAGGGTGGGCGCGGCGGGGTTGCTGATGTTGACCACGGCGAAACGATTGCCGGTATTGCTGACCACGTAGGCGTAGTTGCCGGACACGGCCACGGCGCGGGCGCCGGAGAGGACGGTGGCATCGACCAGTTTGCCGGCGGCCACGGGGGCGGCGGGGTTGGCGATGTTGACGATTTGCAGGGCGTTGCTGCCCGAACTGGCGATGTAGGCGTAGCTTCCCGAGATGGCGATGCCGTAGGGGGCCAAGAGGGCGGCGCCGCCGGTGCCATCGAGCAGGGCGGCGGTGGCGACGGGGGCGGCAGGGTTGGTGATGTTAATGACCTGCAGGGCGTTGTTGGTCGAACTGGTGACGTAGGCGTAGCTGCCGGAGATGGCGATGCCGCGCGGGAACGAAAGGTTGGCGGCCGGGGCCCCGTTGCCGATCAAAGAGCCCCGATTGAGGGGGGCGAGGGGGTTGGTGATGTCGAAGATTTGAAACGAGGTGCTGGTGCTGCTGCCCACGTAGGCAAAGTTGCCGGCCACGGTGACGACCTGCGGGGTGTTGAGATAAGGGCCGGTGGCGCCGTGGCTGATTTTGAAGACCGGGGCGAGGTAGGTGAAGGTCGAGTCGGCGGCGTTGATCGCGCCGAAGTTGGCGACGTTGGAGGCGCCGAGGCCGAGATTGGTCAGGGAGCTGTCGAGCTGGTTGATGCGGAAGTTGTTGGCTACGATCTGGCTGGCACTGATCTGACCGGAGACACCGATGCCACCGGCGACCGTCAGCGCGCCGGTGGTGGTGGTGCTGCTGGCAGTGGTGTTGGTGATCCGCAGGGTTGAGCCGGTGGTGGTCCAGCCGGTGCCGCTGGGGGTGAGAGTGATGTTTTGGTTGGTACCGCCGGCGTTGAGGGTGAGGCCGGTGGCCCCGCCGTTGACGATGCCGCCGGGGGAACTGAGGCCGCCGCTGGCGGTGAGCACGCCGCCGACGGTCAGGCCCTGGGTGAAGGTGGAGGTGCCGGCGGGGTTGAGGGTGATGGCGGAGGTGGTGGCTCCGGGCACGAAGAGACCGAGGGTGTTGCTCGCATCGAGCTTGAGTTGGGGGCCGGCGGCGGAGCGCCAGAGCCAAGCGACGCCGGGCTGGGTGGCGCTCCAGGTGATCTGAGGGGTGGTGCCGTCGGCGTAGTCCCAAATCGCGCCAGGTGTGGTTGACAGG
>JAPLTN010000002.1 GCA_026398135.1 Verrucomicrobiota bacterium | reverse complement strand
TGGCCGACTACAGCGCGCGCACCGGGCGCAGGCGAAAATCTGAACCCAAATCCTTGCCTGATTTAACCGATTGGGGCGCCGATCTGCTCACGCTGCGCGGACTTCGCACCCGCTCCACCGCTTAGCAGAACGACCGTGATGAACATTGTGGTGGTCGAGACTTATTGAGCAGGGACGGCGGGGTGCGGCGACCAAATGGGGGATTTTCCGGGGACGGCCAACACTACATCGAAAAGACATGAAAGGCTTCGGCGAGACGCCGAAGCCGACACGCGGGATGCGTGTGCTCCCCGAACCGTCGGATTCCCGGACTAGGGCATGTTAACACTAATCAGTGCGAGCCAAATTAGGGCGACGGTGACGAAGGCGCGAAAGAGCACATCAAGCTTATCGTAGCGGGTGAAGACGCGCCGGAAGCCCTTAATTCGGCGGAACAGCCGTTCGACGTTATTGCGCTGGCGGTAGAGCGCCTTGTTCAGCTTCCATGGCTTTCGGCGCAAGGGGTTGGGCGGGACGACGGGCTTGAAGCCGAGCAGGCAGGCCAGGCCGCGTGTTTCATTGCCCTCGTAGGCCATGTCCATGGCCAGTGCACATCCATGCTTCGGGCAGCCCAGCGTTCCGATCAGCTCGCGCCCTTCTGGTCCATCGCCGTTTTGCCCTGCGGAGATGCGGAAGCCAATGGCGTGGACATCATTCGCGGCAACCAGATGAATCCTGGTGTTCCGCCCTCCTCGCGATTTCCCAATCGCCTGTGGCCCGTTTTTTTCTCTGCTCCGGTTCCGTCGGGATGCACCTTCACACTGGTGCTATCCAATGAGACGACCTTCAACTCGAGAACGAGCAGCCCCTCCTTCTGCAAGCGCTCGAACACGCGGTCCCATACGCCACTTTTACTCCAACGATTCATCCGCGTGTAAATGGTGTGCCAGTTGCCAAACCGCTCAGGCAATCGCCTCCACTTGCAGCCGTACTCCGCAACATACAGCACCCCATTGAGAAAACTTAGCACGTCGATGCTCACGTTACCCCGCTCCACAGGCAGGCTGTCCTTGATTCGCTCTAGATGATCACTTGTTAGCTCCATAAAACCACGTCAAGAGCACAAATCACCGTCAAGTGCAATTAGTGTTAACAGGCTCTAGCGGGTCTCAGGCCGGACGCTTACGATCGTCTGGGCGGAAGTGCCCGACGAAGCCACCTCGGGCTGACACCGCTTAAGTTCCACCGCCGGGCGAGGTCAGAAGCACGCGCTCCGCCGCGCCCCAAACCACCCCACCGGCTCGCGCCGCCAGCAACACCGCTCCCAGCACCGATTCCGCCCAGGGCTCGACCGGGAAAAACCCTTTGCGCAGCGCATCCTCCGCCACGACTTCGCCCATTCCCAGACCGCCCGTAACCGCGAGTGGGAAATTCATCGCCGCCATGTCCGGCGACAACCGCGCCCGCACCGCTTCGGCCATGCGCAACAACTCCGCGCTCGCCGCCCGCACGCATTGCTCCGCCACCGCGTCCCCTGCTCGCGCCGCCGCCCGCACTTCGCGGGCGAAACCCGCCACCGCCGCGCGATCCCTTCCGCCTGCGTGCAATTCTTGCAGCACTTCGCGCAGACCCGGCACGCCAAAATACTCCCGCGCCCGCGCGCCCAGCCCCGTCGCCTTTCCGCGTCCGTCCTCCGCCTCGCAAGCCGCGCGCAGCCCGCGCAGGGCCAGCCAATAGCCGCCCCCGGCATCATCCACCAGCCACCCCCAACCACCCGCCTGCGCGCTCTCGCCTTGAGCGTTTTTTCCCCACGCCGCCGAGCCGGTGCCCGCGATGATCACTACTCCGATGCCGCCCGCCAATGCCCCGGCATGCGCCACCTCCAAATCGCCTCCGATTTCACTGACTCCGCCCAGCGCCAGACGCCTCAACTCCGCCTTCACCAACGCGCGTTCCTCCACCGTGCGCACCCCGGCCAGGCCAAAAAAGCTGCCGCGCACCGCCGCCGCCTTCGCTCCCGCCTCCATCAGCGCCTGCCCCACCGCCGCGTAAATCGCCGCCCCGGCCGCCGCCGCGCCCACCGCCTGCCAGTTGCCCGGGCCCGCCTCCCCCGTGCCACATACCCGCCCGGTGACATCGGCAATCACCGCTCGTGTCTTCGTTCCACCCGCATCCACACCCATGAATAAATCCATGGCCCAACATCGCCGCATCCGTCCGTTCTCGGCCAGACGTTTTTCCACGTGTTACCCCAAACTACGCATATCCGCTCCGCCACTTTTACGCCGCCAAGCTTGTGCCCGCCGCGGTGAACAGCTTTCATAATGCACCCCATGAACCCCCATAATTTCTGGACCAGCAACGATGGTCAGATTCTGAGCGTGCGGCGCAAATCGGCCGATACCCTCGCCCTCTCCTTGGTTTTCTGGCCGCGCACCCCCCAGGAGTGGGATTTTTTTCAACTCAACGCCGCCCAGCTCCACTTCACCGAGCGCAGCACGCTCGCCCGCATCGGCATCGAAATGATCACCCACGGCGCGCCCCGCGTTGATGGCCGCCGCCTCGTGCTGGAAGCCGACGCCTTCCTTTTCGACGATAGCTTCCCCAACGCTTCCTTCTGGCAGCAGTTACTGCGTCCCGGCGTTCCCGTGGGCCGTCTCTTCCACGCCCCCGCCGAGGCGAAACTGACCTCCACCGAAATCTGGGACGCCCTCAAAGCCAACCGCCTCAAGCTGCCCGCTTCCACCAGCATCGACCGCTACGGCCGGGTTTTCCTGACCCCGCATCCGCTCACCTACACGCTCAACCCGCGCCTCACCCGCCCCGCCTTCGAGCGCATGGTCTCCGGCACCGCCGGGCGCGCCTTCCTCGACAAGGTGCAGATCCGCCACGAGGCCGCCCCCATCTCCATCGCCCCCGGAGCGGGCATCCTGACCAGCTGCTCCATGTACCTGAAAGAGCATTACGTGGTGCTCAACCCCGGCGCGGGCAACTTCGGCATCCACACCAGCGCCGTCCTGCTCGACCCGATCAAGACCCACGGCACGAACATCATGCTGGAGATCTACAACCTCGGCGAACACCCGGTGGTCAACCCGATGGTCTCGGTCGATGTTTACCGCGCGCCCCGGCCCAATCCCGAACCGGCCAAAAACCAGGCCCGCCGCCGCCAGCAGGACATCACCGCCGCCCGCGCGCTCTACGAATGCCTCGACGCCAATCCGCCCGCCGAGGAAGCCGCCGCCAGGCCCCACACCAGCGTCACGGTCAAAGGCCAGAACGCCACCATGGAGAACCACAGCGTGATCGTGGACGCCCCCACCTTCGCCGCCCTCCGCGCCAAACCCTCCGCCACCAAGCTGGACCAAACCTGCGGACACCGCACCATGATCCAGGCGCTCGACGCCGCGCCCGAAGGGGCCGACACCCTGCTGGTCGATTATTTCCCCAACCTGCTCGAACAGGTCGAACTGCTCACCCGCCTCGGCAAAATCCCGATCAAGCGCCTCGTCTTCCGCCGCCCCTCGCGTTCCCACGGGTTTTTCCTTTCCAGCAACGCCCACGCCCGGCTCGACACCTTCGAGGCCCTTGGGATCAAGGTCTATTGGTTCAACGCCGAACTCGGCGATCTCTACCTGCACGCCTACAAGAAACAACACGGCTTCTTCGTGCGCGAAGAGGAGGTGAAACGCTTCCAGGAATGCACCATCATGGCCTTCTACGGCAGCGCGGTCGGCCTCGACGAAGCCCAGACCAAACGCATCGCGACCCTTATCGACCGCCTCTCCTCCTTCGTCGGGCCCAACGTCGGCGTGCTCACCGGCGGCGGCGGCGGCGTCATGCGCCTCGCCACCGATCAGGCCCGCGACAAAGGCGCGCTCACCGGCGCCTGCTTCCTCGAACTCGAAGCCCAACCGCCCGAGCTCGGCGTCGATTTTTTCAACACCTTCCAGGAAACCTCCCGCCACTTCCGCCAAAAGTGGTTCGAGGTCGCCGATTTTTGCATCTTCAACACCGGCGGCGTCGGCACGCTGGAGGAAATAGGTATCGAGATGTGCAACCTTAAGTTAGGCATCCGCCCGCGCGTGCCCTACATCTTCCTCGACCGCGCCTACTTCGCCCCGCTCAAGGCCCAGATCGAACTCATGGTCTCGGAGAAACGCGCGCCGGCCTGGATGCTCGACTACTGCCTCTTCGCCGACGACCCCGACGAGGTCCTGCGTTTCTACCGCAAGACGCTGCAGGTGCTTTAATCTTAGACTAGAAATCATGGGATGATAGGGGACGCCGCACCCCGCCGTTCGCAAACCCGGCCACACCACGTCGGCGTGCGTCGCCCCCGCCCGTGCCGCCCTGCACCTCCCCGCGATTCGACATTGGACATTGGCGCGCCGTCCTTCGTCATTTGTGACTTTTTTCCTCCATGTCCCTGCCCACTTCAGTACTCGTCATCGGTTCCGGCGGCCGTGAGCACGCCATCGTCAAATCCCTGCTCGCCAGCCCCGTTCGGCCCCGCGTGGCCTGCGCTCCGGGCAATGCCGGCATCGCCGCCGAGGCCACCTGTTTCCCTGTCGCCGCCGACGACATCCCCGGACTGGTCGCCCTCGCCCAACGCGAGCGTTTCGCCTTCGTCATCGTGGGTCCCGAGGTGCCGCTCTCGCTCGGTCTGGTGGACGCCCTCGCCGCCGTCGGCATCCCCGCCTACGGCCCGCGCGCCGACGGCGCACGGCTGGAGGCCTCGAAAGTCTTTACCAAACAAATCCTGCTCAAATACCGCATCCCCACCGCCCCGGCCGGTGTGTTCACCGAGGTCCCCCCCGCGCTAACCTACCTGCGTTCACGTGGTGCGCCCATCGTCGTCAAGGCCGACGGTCTCGCCGCCGGCAAGGGCGTGGTCGTGGCGCAAACTCTCGCCGAAGCCGAGGCCGCCGTCACCGATATGCTAGCGGGCAATAAATTCGGCTCCGCCGGCGCGCAAGTGTTGATCGAGGACTGTCTGTTCGGCGAAGAAACCAGCATCCTCGTCGTCGTTTCGGGTAAGAACTACCTCATCCTGCCCACCTCGCAGGACCACAAACGCATCGGCGACGGCGACACCGGCCCCAACACCGGCGGCATGGGCACCTACTCGCCCGCCGAGGTGGTCACCCCCGCCCTGCTGGACCGCATCGAAACCGAAATCGTAAAACCCTCGGTCGAGGCCATCGCCTCCGAGGGCATCGATTTCCGGGGCACGCTCTTCATCGGCATCATGCTCACGCCGCAGGGTCCGAGCGTTTTGGAATACAACACCCGCTTCGGCGACCCCGAAACCCAGGTCGTGCTGCCCCGCTTGGTAGATGATTTACTCACCACGCTCTGGCACGCCGCCACCGGCCAGCTCACCACGTCCGGACGCGCCCCCGAAAAACCCGAGCACGCCCTCTGCGTCGTCATGGCCGCCAAGGGCTACCCCGACGCCTATGCGAAAGGCGATGTCATCACCTTGCCTGCCCCCGCCCCGATAGACGTGCAGTTTATCCACGCCGGAACAGCGCGAAATACCGCCGGACAACTCGTGACCAATGGCGGCCGGGTGCTGGGCGTGACCGCCCTGGCCCCGACTTTGCGCGCCGCCGCCGACGCCGCCTACGCCGCCTGCGCGCAGATCGCGTGCGTGAGCAAATACTACCGCACCGACATCGGCGCCAAACAGCTCAACCGCCGCTGATCCCTCTTCGTAGCTAAATTGGCCGGAGACGGCCAACTCTACAGCATGCTTCTTTGTGCAGCGTTGGCCGTCCCCGGCCAATTTCCGGGGTCATCAATAGATGAACGCGAACTAGAATAAAAGGCGCACGGTCCCTCGACCTCGGGATCGACGCAGGCCGACGACCGCGCTTTCCTTTTGCCCGCTTCTGCGCCTAGTTGCGCACAGCCTTTCTTCATACGTGTCCACTTCCGCCTCGCCTTCCACTCTCGCAACGCCCGTCCGACCGCTCTCCCTCGGGGTCATTTTCCTGACGCTCTACATCGACCTGATCGGGTTCTCCATCGTCTTCCCGCTCGGCCCCGACCTGCTTCGCCACTACCTGGCCGTCGACGGCCAATCCGGCCTGCTCCTTTCCCTCCTCACCGGCATCGACAATCTCGCCCGCGCCCTCGGCAACACCACCCATCTGCCCGAAGTGCTCTTCGGCGGCATCGTCGCCTCCGTTTTTTCCGTTCTCCAGTTCATCTTCGCCCCCTTTTGGGGCACCCTGTCCGACCGGGTCGGCCGCCGCCCCATTCTGCTCTATACCGTGGCCGGCACCGCCCTCAGCTACGCGCTCTGGGCGGTGAGCGGCAGTTTCTGGCTCTTCCTTGCCGCCCGCGTGCTGGCCGGGCTCTTCGGCGGCAACCTCTCCGTCGCCACCGCCGCCGTCGCCGACGTCACTACCCGCGCCGAGCGCAGCAAGGCCATGGGCCTCGTCGGCGCCGCCTTCGGCCTCGGCCTCGTCACCGGCCCGCTGGTCGGCGCGCTCAGCGCAAAATTCAACCTGCTCGACACCTGGCCCGCCCTCGCCGCCTGGGGCGTGAATCCCTTTACCGTGCCCGCCCTGGTCGCCTTTGCCCTGAGTGTGGTCAACGTCTTCTGGATCCGCGCCCGCTTCCGCGAAACCCTGCCCGCCGACGCCGCCCAGCGCTCCGCCGAGCCCCGCCTCCGCAACCCCCTCCGCGCCATCCTCGGCCTCGACAACGCCGCCATCCGCGGGGCCAACCTCGTGGGCTTCCTCTACCAGCTCGCTTTCGTCGCCATGGAGGCCTCGCTCGTTTTCGTCAGCGCCGAGCGCTTCCACTACGGCCCGATGGACAACGGCAAACTCATGGGCTTCCTCGGCGTCTGCTCCATCATCACCCAGGGCTACATCGTGCGTAAACTCGTCGGCCGGGTGAAAGAAACCCGCCTGCTCGCCATCGGCCTGCTCTTCTCCACCGCCGGACTGCTCGGCGTCGGCTTCGCGCCCACCCCGGGCGTACTCTACGCCGCCGTCGCCGCCCTCGCCTTTGGCGGCGGCTTGATCAACCCCGCCAACACCGGCCTCATCTCCCTCTACGCCACCCCCGAGGAACAGGGCCGCGTGCTGGGTATCTACCGCTCCCTCGGCTCGCTCGCCCGCGCCGTCACCCCGATCTGCGCCGGCATCCTCTACTGGACCGCCGGAGCCGCCACGCTCTACGCCGTCGCCGCCGCGTTGGCCCTCGCCGCCTGCGCCGCCACCTTCCGCCTGCCCCAGCCCGCCCGCTAAACCCGCCCACCCGCCGCAAAACCCGTTTGCCTGCCACGCCAAAGCTGGCCTGCACTTAACCCTTTTCCATGTCCGCCTCCGCCGTACTTCCCGTCCCCCCTGAGTCTCTCCCCAACGCCGCCGGCCGCTTCGGCGCCTTCGGCGGCTGCTACGTGCCCGAGACGCTGATGACCGCGCTCAAGGACCTCGCCCAGGTTTACGAGACCGCCCGCCACGACCCCGCCTACCGCGCCGAACTGCTGCGCCACCTCAAGGAATTTGCCGGCCGCCCCACCGAGCTCTACTTCGCCGAACGCCTCACCGCCCACTGCGGCGGAGCCAGAATCTACTTCAAACGCGAAGACCTGCTCCACACCGGCGCGCACAAGATCAACAACGCCATCGGCCAGGTCCTGCTCGCCAAACGCATGGGCAAGCCCCGCATCATCGCCGAGACCGGCGCCGGCCAGCACGGCGTGGCCACCGCCGCCGTCTGCGCCAAATTCGGCCTCAAATGCCGCGTTTACATGGGCGCGGTGGACATGGAGCGCCAGGCCCTGAACGTCTTCCGCATGCGCCTGATGGGGGCCGAGGTCGTCGGCGTCGAGGCCGGCCAAAAAACCCTCAAAGACGCGGTTAACGAAGCCATGCGCGACTGGGTGACCAACGTCCGCGACACCCACTACATCCTCGGCTCCGCCCTCGGCGCCCACCCCTACCCCATGATGGTACGGGATTTTCACCGCGTCATCGGCCAGGAAGCCCGCGCCCAGATGCTCGAACGCGAAGGCCGCCTGCCCGACGAGATCATCGCCTGCGTCGGCGGTGGCTCCAACGCCATGGGCGTGTTTTTCGATTTCCTGAAAGACGAACAGGTCCGCCTCGTCGGCGTCGAAGCCGGCGGCCACGGCATCCGCCAGGGCGAACACGCCGCCCGCTTCGAAGGCGGCAAACTCGGCGTGCTCCAAGGCTGCAAGACCTACATCCTGCAAAACGACGACGGCCAGATCGAACTCACCCACTCCGTCAGCGCCGGCCTAGACTACGCCGCCATCGGCCCCGAACACGCCTACTACCGCGACACCGGCCGCATCCGCTACGCCTACGCCTGCGATGACGAGGTGATGGAAACCTTTCAACTTTGCTCCCGCCTAGAAGGCATCATCCCCGCCCTCGAAAGCACGCACGCCATCGTCGAGGGCGTCAAACGCGCCCGCCAGATGCGCCCCGACGAAATCCTGCTCATCAACCTAAGCGGACGCGGCGACAAAGACGTCAACCAGGTGGCGAAGCTGCTCGGCGTCACGCTGCGCTAAGCACCAAAAAACGCCAAAGTCCGGCGGGAGTGCGTATATCGGTGACGTTGGATGCGCTCACGACCTTCGGCGGCTTATACCAGACATATTGGTATCGCCGAGGCGCTGGCGGCGGGCTCCAGCCAATCCAAGCGCTTCCGTTCGATGTAGCGATTTTCAAGGTCGGATTGCATGCCATCCAGAAACTCAAACGCAGTGGTGGACCACACGCCTGATTCTTCGCGACCCCGCGCCCGGCGTATCCGTTCTTTGGTATCTCCCTCGCCTGATCCCTCCCCGCCGAATCCGGAAGCGATCCACCGCAGGGGCGGCAGAAATAGTATCCAAACGATGCTTATGATATAGAGTGCTGATTTTTCATGAATGACCTCAAGCTCGGTTCGTTTTGATTTCATCTGTGTTATCTGCGCATTCCGGATCGCGCTCGCCGCCGCGCCGCCATTTCGCAGTTCACAGATTGCCCTGGGCACCTCGGTGCGACATACAGAACTCGCCCGTCACGAAGGAGGGGAAGTCCGCGCGAGACGCCGGAACAAAGAGGGGGACCGGCCGGTTTTTTGCTTAAACGCACGACTGAAATACGCCGCGTCCGGAAACCCGGTTCGCGCGGAGATTTCCTCTAGATTTAGCTCTGTGTTTGCCAGCAAGTGCGCCGCCTCGCGCACCCGCACCTGAACTACAAATTGAGCCGCCGAAACGCCTTGGTGACGCCGGAACTGTCGGTTGAAGGAACGCAGGCTAAAGCCGCCCGCTCGGGCGAGCTGGTGATTGTACAAGGGTTCCGCATAATGCGTTTGCACCTCTTCGACCACCCGCTGAATGCCTGCCAGAGTGGTTTCCTGCCAGTGCAAATCCGGCCGTGACAGCACCACGGATAACAGGGCGGCACTTAACCCGGAAATTCGCTGCCGATCCAGCTTTCCGGAGGCGTTGATTTGCCCAGACAGGGCTTGGATTAACTCCAACTCGAGGGGTTCCGGATTTAGAAACAAGGGAACCTGCTGCGGTGCGGGCAGCTGTCGCACGCAGGTAAAATGCAACCAGAACGTCGGCACCGGACGGATCTCTTCAAAATCGTAGTAAATGTGGGCAGGGGCCAGCACCAACCGGTCCGGCCCCAACATCGCGGTCCTCCCTCCGTAGCGGATTTGATGACCGGCTTCCTCGTCATAAATCAGCCGCCAATACGGGCTGAAAACGTTACGGAAATTCCAGTCGGAATTTTGGGTCAGATAACCGGCTTCGTGGAGCACCACTCCCGACGAATCAGCTGCGAGTCCGAGCGGAAAAAACTCCACTCCTACACCGGAAAACGGGTTGGAATAGCCGCCGGTATTATTGCGCGGTGGGGTAAGGCGCGTCATGCGGGGTGAGTCAGTCGAATTTATTTTTGGAGACAATCCGCTTTTCGCCAACTTGGCCCAAAAAGACAAAAAACTGGCCTAAGAGGACATGGACATTTTCTCAGTTAACGCTTAAGATGTTTGAGTCGTATTACACCATGAAAATACCCCGATCCAATCCATTCAGAAACCCTCTCACCCTGCTTCTTAGATGCTCCCAAGCCATGAATCCGACCTTCCCTTCCGTGCCCCGTGCTTTCGTCACCGTACTCTTTGTGCTTTTGTTCCCTTGCCTGCACGCCGCCAATAGCTCCGGGGTGGCCGTCAACTGGCAGGCTTTTCTCGCCCGCCATGATCTGGTCTGGGACAAGCTGCCGGATAAATTCGACCATGGCGCCTTCCTCGGCAATGGGCTCATGGGCGCGACCGTCTACCAGGAGGGTGAACGCGGCCTGCGCTTCGAGATGGGCCGCAGCGACGTCACCGAGCACCGCCGCGACAACAACCGCCTGCCCATCGGCGGTCTGGTGCTTAACACCGTCGGGAAGCTGCAGGGCGGCACCATGCGGGTGGATCTCTGGAATGCCGAATTAAGCGGTTCCCTCGCCACCGATCAGGGTACCCTGCGGTTCCGTTCCTACATCCATACCGACGTGATGGCGCTCATCTGCGAAGTCGAGTCCACTGGCGGCGAGCAGGGCGTCACCTTCACTTGGGTGCCGGGTGAAGGCCAGGATAAGATGAACCAGGAGCAGTTCAAGGATCCCCCGAATCCGAGTGTCATCACCGAGTCCGTCGCCGGCCTGCCGGTGTGCATCCAGCCCCGCTTCGCCGGTGGCGAGTTCGCCACCGCGTGGAAGGAGACGGCGACTCCCGCAGGCCGGCGCCTCGTACTCAGCATCGCCGATTCCTTCCCCGGCAATGGCGCTCGGCAGGAGGCCGCCGCGACCGTGTTGAAAACCGTGGCCCTTGATGCGATGGCCCTCCAGACCAGCCACCGGGCTTGGTGGCATGCCATGTACCCGAAAAGTTTCGTCTCGGTGCCGGATGCGCGGCTGGAGAGCTTCTACTGGATCCAGTTCTACAAACTCGCCTCGGCATCGCGCCCCGACCAAGTGCCGGTGGATTTGCTCGGGCCTTGGTACCGGAACACAGGCTGGCCGCGCATCTGGTGGAACCTCAACATCCAGACCCTCTACCTCCCGGTCTACACCGCCAACCAGCTGGACCTCGGCGCATCATTCGTCCGCTTCCTCGACACCAAGCGCGCCAACTTCGTGCGCAACG
The DNA here is from genome assembly GCA_026398135.1 of Verrucomicrobiota bacterium. Classification (GTDB taxonomy): domain Bacteria; phylum Verrucomicrobiota; class Verrucomicrobiia; order Opitutales; family Opitutaceae; genus IMCC26134_A. The sequence continues at coordinate 8,747 of JAPLTN010000002.1, read as the reverse complement.
CATATGATTTGTACGGCATCGCCGACGGCGCCACCGTCCCGCATACCACCTGTTATGAGGGGCTGCGAGGCGACGGCAGTCGCGCCCCCAGCTACTTCATCAATCCCGGCGACTTCACCTGGGCTCTGCATAATTATTACCTGCATTACCGGTACTCGATGGATCACACGATGGTCACCAACCAGGACCGGCATGCCTTCTATCCGCTGCTGCGCGGCAGCATCAATGTATACCTGAGCCTGTTGAAGAAGGGAGATGACGGCCGGCTCCACCTGCCGGTATTACATTCGCCCGAGTACGGCAACAGCGCGGACAACAACTACAACCTCGGGTTGTTGCGTTGGGGCCTCAAGACGCTGATGGAACTCAACGAGCGCTATCAATTGAACGAACCCTTGATGGGGAAATGGCGTGAGACATTGGACACGCTGACGCCATACCCGACCAATGAGAATGGTCTGATGGTGGGAGCGAACACCCCGTTTTCCAAACCCCACCGGCATTGGTCGCACATGCTGATGGTGCATCCCCTCCATCTGTTGGACCTGGATGACCCGGCCAACAAAGAGTTGCTTACCACTTCCATTCTTCACTGGCTCAAAACCGGCGATACGCAGAAGGGGGACGGTATTTACGGGTGGTCGCGAGCCGGTGCCGCGTCTTTATACGCCACGATGGGGGACGGCGAAAATGCCATCGAAAGCATCCATAAGCACATGGATGACAAACGTTTCGTTCAACCCAACACCATGTACATCGAAGGCTCGCCGGTAATCGAATGCTCCATCGTCCTCGCCCGTTCACTCCAAGACATGCTCCTGCAAAGCCACGGAGACCTGATCCGCGTCTTTCCAGCCATCCCGACGGCATGGCAGGATGCGGTGTTTCACGACCTGCGCACGGAGGGGGCTTTCTTGGTCAGCGCTCGACGTCAATCAGGACGTACCGCGTGGGTGCGTGTACGCAGCCTGGCAGGCGAACCCTGCCATATACGCCCCGGCTTCAGCGGCCCGTTCACCACGACAGTGGGCGGCAAGGTCACCATCCCGAAGCACATCGGCAATGGCAGCTGGGAACTGTCACTGGCCAAGGATGAAGAGGCCCTGCTGATCGCCGATCCAAATGTCAGCCTGAGCATCGAGCCGCTGCCCATGGCCGAGAGCGAGGCCAACCAGTGGGGTCGGCGCGAACGTAAACCCGGTTTATGAGCTTTGTCGCCATAGGTAGAGGGTGCGTGCCTGCAGCCACTGACCGTAGGAAATCGATGCCGCCAAGTCCGTCCCCATTGAACCAAACCTCGATGTTCAGTTCCCCGGAAACGCTGGCGCGAGAATGTTGGCCAGTTTGCGGGCAGCCTTCAGGTGGCCACCGGCATTCGGGTGGATACCGTCCGAAAAATCCTTTTGGGCGAGCCATCCGGTGGTGTCCACATAGAGGACCTTGGCGCCTCCCTGGCGCAGCGTGGCCGCCGCCGCGGCGATCTCCTTTTCGTAGGGGCCGCCGAAGGTTCGCATCATAACAAACTTGGCGGCGGGGAATTTTTCCTGAATTTTCCTGACGAAACGAATGTAGGTTTCCGTAAAGACCGCAGGTGGAGTGCTTCCACACTGGTCATTCTGCCCGAGGAGAATGACGACCATCGTCGGCGTGTAGGAAAAATCCCAAGCCGGCTTGGGATCGTCCTTGAGATGATTGAAATTTTTGAGGCGAAAATACTGTTCATCCTGTCCGACCTTGTCGGCAAGACAGCCGTAGCCGCTGGTCAACGACACGCCGCTGAAGGAAATCTGGGTAAGATCACAGTCCAGCATTCCGGCCGCCAACCAGGCAAAATTGTTCCCGACAAACATCGTGGTGATCGAGTCTCCGATAAACTCAATAATCGGCTTGGGCTCAACGGGCTTGGTTGCAGCCCCGGGATCCAGCACCAGCCCCTGAAACGCCACTTCGTAGTTTTGCCCGCCGCTCCCCAGCTGCAGCAGGTGACCGCCGGCTTTCAGGGGTTGATCGTGCAGGCGGGTCACTCCGGCCTTGGCACTCACAAATCGAACGGGCTCTCCATCAATACTCACCGCCAGTTGAGTGCCGGCTTTTAACCTTACGGAAACCGAGGTGCCGGTGAACTGGGTGCGCAGGTAATGTCCCGTCCAGTTGCCATGCGCCACCCCCGGCTGCGTGCGATCCCACCGGCCGATATAGAGAATGTTGGGATCGGAGTCCGTGATCTCGATTGGACCGCTTGCGGGGGAGTTGGGCCCCGTGTTCGCACCCTCCACCGCCGCAGCGCTTGCCGCCGGATTTTGAGCGAACAGCGAAGCCGATCCGGCGGCGATCAGCACGAGATTCCGGAGCCAAATTGAGAGGGTTTTCATAAGGGAACTAAGACGGGTTCGGGCGGTTTTTCGCCCGTCAAGGAATTCTTAAATGACGTGTGTATCGGTTGGCCATTTTCAAGTTTTGCAAATTTTGATTTTTGAAATTTGGCCTTTGGCACATGGGCCTTCGGCGTTTGGCCTCTCCGCATGAATTCCATGACCGGCTTCGGCCGCAGCTCCGCCCCGCTCGGGGCCGCAACCCTGTCCGTGCGTGTCTCCTCGGTGAACCGCAAGGCCTTCGATCTCAAAATCTCCCTGCCCGAGGCCTGGACCGAACTCGAAACCCTCATCGCCGACGAGGTGCGCAAAGTCGCCGCGCGCGGGGCCATCCAGCTTCGCGTCGAACTCGCCGCAGCCAGCGGCGCGGGCGAAGTCGATTTCGACGAAACCGCCGCCTCCGCCTGGCTGGCCCGCCTGCGCGGCTTTGCCGAATCCCAAGGCCAGGCCTTCGTCGCCGACCCGCAGACCATCGCCGGCGTGGCCGCGCAATTCCGCCGCCGCATCGAGCCGCCCGCCGCCAGCGAAGCCCAACCCGCCGTGCTCGCCGCCGTGCGCGAGGCCCTCGCCGCCTTCGCCGCCATGCGCGCCACCGAAGGCGCGACGCTGGCGAAGGACTTCGACGCCCGCCTCGCCCTGCTTGCCGAACACATCGAAGCCATCGCCGCACGCGCCCCCGCCGTCGTAGTCGCCGCCCGCGAGGCCTTGTTGAAACGCCTGCGCGACGCCGGGCTCGACCTGGGCGCCGACGACGAACGCGTACTCAAGGAACTCGCCCTCTTCGCCGACCGCTGCGACATCGCCGAGGAGCTGACCCGCTTCCGCAGCCACCACGCCCAGCTCAAAAAACTGCTCTCCGGCCCGGGCGAGATCGGCCGAAAAGCCGAATTTATCCTCCAGGAAATGGGCCGCGAGGTGAACACCACCGGAGCCAAGGCCAACGATTACGAAATCGCCCGACGGGTGATCGAACTCAAGAACGAGCTCGAACGCATCAAAGAGCAGATCGCCAACGTGGAATAGTACCCAAATCCTGAAAACCCGGCCTGATTTTAACGCAAAGTCGCCAAGCCGCTAAGTTCGCAGAGACCAGGAAATGAAAAACTTTCCCTGCATTTCTCTGCGCCTTTGCGACTTTGCGTTAAAAGCCTGAATGGTCTTAGCCGAAGATTTCTTCGGTCTTAAAGAAACGCGCGATCTCGATTTTGCCGTTTTCCTCGCTGTCCGAGGCGTGCACCACGTTCTTCATCATCTCGGTGCCGAAATCTCCCCGGATCGTGCCCTTGGCCGCCTTGCGCGAGTCGGTCGGTCCCAGCAAGTCACGCACCTTGGCGACCACGTTTTCGCCCCTCAGCGCGATCACGATCACGGGTCGCGAGCTCATGAAGGCCTCGATCTCGGGATAAAACGGCTTGTCCGCCACATGTGCATAATGCTCGCGCAACTGCGCCGCAGTCAGGCGGGTCATCTTGCAGCCGACGATGTCGAAACCCGCTTTTTCAAAGCGGTTAACAACCTCGCCGACATGCTTCTGGTCCATGCAATCAGGCTTACAAATGATTAGGGATTTCTGCATAAAAAAGACCACTAACCACGCCCCACCCCCGCAAGGGAAGCCCTTTTTTAATCCCCCTTGTCCTGCGTCGGTCTTTTAAGCTTTTACGTCCCCGGCCTCCGCCCAAGGTCGGTCACCACTTACTCTCTCATCACCCATGCGCGAAATCTCCTCTGAATACGGCCGCGTCGTCGTTGCCTCCCAATCCGAACTCTTCGCCGAAGCTCTTCGCCTCACCCTCGCGAGTCAGCGCGCCGCCCGCCCCGGTCGCTTTCTCTGGGCGCTCACCGGCGGCAGCACCCCGACCGCGTTTTACAAGTGGTGCGTCGAAACCCAAGCCCTCCCCTCCGACCTCGTCCAAGGCACCCACTTCACTGTAAGCGACGAACGCCACGTCCTGCTCTCCAGCCCCGAAAGCAATTTCGGCAACGCCGAGCGCCAGCTGCTCGCCCCGCTCCATGTCCCCACCGACCGCCGCCTCCCCTGGATGGTCGCCTGGCCCGTCGCCGAAGCCGCCGAAGCCTACCGCCGCTCCCTGCTCATTCTCGCCGGCCCCGGCCGCGCCTACGACCTCTGCTTCCTCGGCCTCGGCGACGATTGCCACACCGCGTCCCTCTTCCCCCAAACCCCCTTGCTTCAGGACGACGGCGGCCTGCTCTTCGGCGGCCAGGAGGTCCCCGGCAAGGGTTGGCGCCTCACTATAACTCCTACCGGCCTTCGTGCCTGCGGCCAGATCGTGGTCATGGCGCTCGGGGCCGGTAAAAGTGAAGCCCTGCACCGCGTCCACCGCGGCCCGACCGATGTGCTCAACGTGCCCTCGCAAATCCTCAAATCCTGCGCCGAACGCGTCGTCTGGCTGATCGACGAACCCGCCGCCAGCCGCCTGTAAACCCTGCGGATGCAGGGGTTGATCGCTTTCAGGTTTTGTCTTTCGACATTTACGCAACGCTCGGTTCACTTGCTCAAACGTAGCCCTCATGCCCGCGCCCAAACTCATCGTTACGGTTTGCACCGCCAACATCTGCCGTAGCCCCATGGCCGAGGCTCTTCTCCGCCACGCCCTCCTGGCCGAAGCGGAACCTCTGCGCTCCTGCAAAGTCGTCTCCGCCGGGGTGGCCGCGCGCAAAGGCGAAAAAATCTCCCCCAACTCCGTCGAAGCCCTTGCCAAGGTCGGCCTGCGCGCCTCCGACCACCGCAGCCAGCCGCTCTCCCACGAACTCATCGCCCAGGCCGATCTCGTGCTCTGCATGACCGAAAGCCACCGCGCCGTGATCAACCTGGAGGTCGAACCCACTCCGCGTAACATTTTTCTTTGGCGCGAATTCACCCCCGGCCGAGGCAACAAGGAGATTGGCGACCCCTACGGCGGCTCCCTCAAAGACTACGAAGCCTGCCGGGATGAAATGGTGGACGCCCTGCCCAGCCTGCTCGCCCACCTGCGCAGCCTGTAAGCAAGCCGTTCGTTTTCCGGCCTACTGGCCGAGCACCCGGCTAAAAAGCCGCATCATTTGGCTGGTGCCGATCTGCTGCAAAGTCCCATCCACCACCAAGGGCTCCACCAGAGGCAAAAACGCCTCCGCCGCCGCGCCCTCCGCCGCCGGATTGAGCAGCCGCAGCACCCCTAGATTTCGCGCCATCTCGCCGCGCGAACCGAGTTCAAAACGCAGGGACAAGGGCTGCTGTACCAGGGTCCGTCCCGGCAAAGACTGGATGGTGCCGCTGCCGGCCAATTTGATTTCCGGCGCGCTCAAACGCAGCTCGCCCAGCTCGATCACGCCGCTGCTGCCGCGCCGCGCCAAAAGGGTGAATTCGTCATAGGGCAGATTAGAAAACTGCCGCGCCACCGCGTTCAGCGCCGTCACCTGCGCCCCGCGTTCCGCGAGTTGCGCATTGCCCGAAAACGCCCCGGCCAAGCCCGCCAAACTGGCCAGCGTAGAACCGGCCTTGGTATAACGGTTCGCATCCAGATTAAACGCCCGCAAAACACCCGACCGGCCGCTGAGCTTGATATCCGCCGCCGCCGCACTCGCCGCCCCCGCCGGATCCACCCCTTGGCCATTGATCTTGGCCGCAAGCTCGTAAGTGCCTTCCAACGGAGCTGGCGCAGAGGGATTCAGCGCCTTTAACAAAGGCCCGACCGCCAGTCCGCGTCCGCCCACCTGCGCCTCCAGCGCGTAGGTGCGGCTGTCGGCCAGCCATTTTAAAACCGCCCCCAAATCCAAGGTCCCGCCCGTCCCGAGCAAGGTCTGGATCTTCTCCAGAATCAGCGCCTCCTTGGTCAGGGCGATGCGTCCTTGAGTTTTTAATACCTCGATGCCCGGCGTATACACGATGCGCGCCAGATCCAGTTTAAGCTCGCCCGTGGTTCCCGCCCAAATAGGTCCGGTCGGCGCAGGCGTCGCGCTCGCCCCCGCAGGGGCCTGGGCAGGCGCGGCGACCGGCGGCTTGGCTGGGGTGACCGGAGCCGCCGCCGCCAAAGCGGCAAAAGCCTGCAACTCGGGCACGAACAGCGCCTGACTGCTCAACTGGGCCATGAGCTGCTGCCCATCCGGTTTCGGGGTAACAGTGAGCGCGAAAGTGACGTCCGACGTGCGGGCGGCAGGAGTAAGCGCATGCACACTCAACGGCGCCTTTAAGGTAAGTACCCCGGCGGCATCGCGCCCCACTTCGGCATCGAGCTGTATCTCCGGCAAATCCCCCGCCCCGGCGGCACGCAACCCCGTCACGCGGAGGTTCGCCAGCACCTTGAGGTCAGAGCCTGCGGTGGCATCAAGGGTCAGGGCGGCGACCCCGGCGGAGAGACGCGTCTGGCCGCGCAAAACCGGTTGGTTGGCCAGTGCGGCGAGCTGTACGCGCACCGCAGCCTTGGCCGTCGCCGCCGCGCCTGTTTTTTGCACCGCGCTCAACTCGCCGTTAATCACGTCCACGCCCTCGGCGATGACGCGAAGCGCACCGATGGAGGCAGTCACCCCCTCGGCGTTTTGCACCACCCGCAGGCCTTCGACCCGGATCGCATCAAACACGACCACCGGCTGCTGCTCTGGGCCGTAGCGCAACAGTGGCACGATCAGGGGCTCGAGCGTTTCGATTTCAAACCCATCGCCCGCCGGACGGGCTTTAAACGCAGCGGTGATCGGGCCGCCCAGCGCGAGCTCGGGCACATACACCTTCAGCCAGCGCGGCGGAATCCCCAACAAACGCACTTCGAACAAATCCGCCGTGGCGGTGCTGGGCGTGAGTTTCAGGTTTACAGGTGCGACGGTGAAGGTTTGCTTGGTCTCCACCTTCACCACCGGCTCGCCCGCGGCGGCGAGTTGCAACTGGAAGCCCTTCACACTGAGCAGCCCGGCCGAAGCCTCCACGTCGAACCGGGTATCGAGCGCAATCGCCCCCAGCGCCGGTGCGCCAAGCCGTTCGAGGGCGTCGGCGATGATTTGCAGTTGCCCCGCCACTTGAACGCGCTCGGCACCGGACAAGGCCAACTCGCCCGCGCCCGAAAGCTGAAAGGCGGGCAAAACCAGCGCGGGCGGCAAAAAGGGTCTCAAATCCGAATCCGCCAGCGCCAGTTTCCAGCGGCCCGGTAACGGCCCGCCACCCGGCGCCCAGCGCGCATCAAGCTCGACCAGTGCCTGCGCTTGGGTGGCGAGGCGCACGCGATACCTTTCCCCGACACCATCGCGGGCGATGGCCACATCGGCGTTGAGCGCGGCCGGTTTGGTCAAGGCCCCGCCTTGAGCTTCCGCCGCCACCTGTACAACCAACGCGGAGAGCTGCCCGACCGCGTCCAGCGTCGGAACCAGGTCCACCGTCGTGGTCAAATCGCCCGTGCCCGGAGCATGGACCGTGAGCTTGAGTTGAATCTTGCCCTGCTTGCCGGAGCCGATGCCCCCGCCGGAAAGCGCGAAATCGGCGGTGATCGGTTGCGCCCCCGTCACCGTAATCGTTCCGGAGACATCCAGACCGTTCACGGTCAAATCGCCGGGCAACACCGCAGCGTTGAGCAACCCGGCAAAGGGCTGCGCTGCTTTCGCCGGAACGGACGGCGAGGAGCTCGAGGCCTTTGCCGATGTGGCCAGCGCGGCCGGATCGACCACTACGCGGATATTGCGCGCCACCAGGGAGCGCACATCGATCTTGCCCCCGGCGGCATCCATCACCGGCACATCGGCGCCAAAGGAAGGAACATCGATTTTCAGACCGGGTTGCGTGATCGAGATGCCCTCCAGCTTCGCGCCGGAAAACCCCACCGCGACATGGTTCACCTGCCCCTGTTCGCCGAGTGCTTTTTTCGCGGCAAAGGTCTGCACCGCCGGCGTGAGCACGGCCACGACCAGCAAAACCACCAGCGCCACCGGCGCGAGAACGAGGAACAGGATAAGTTTAACGCGACGGGACATGAGTATGGGAATTAGTTGACACCCAAAGTGAGCCTTGGGTGTCTGGCAAATAAACCCCGCCCCAATGCCGTTTAAAAAGAATGCTTGGGCGCCATGCTGGTTCTGCCCAATCGAAGCGCGCCATGCCCACACCAGCGAGACCGGCGCGGATTAACGAATTCTTAAAAAATTATGATGTCTGCACACCCGCTGGACTGAGATTGTTCCCGCCCTGGGAGCTGTCTTCAAAATAAAGGTTCTTCGCTGTTTTGAGTGGGTGCAAAGACCGGGAAAGAACCGCTGATGCGGCGAGCCAAAGTCCGCCGCCGAGATTTCACCTGCCGACCAAGTCGGCCGACGCGGTCGATTCCTCGGCCAATGGCCTCGCTGGGAAAATGGATAATTGCTTATTCAGGCAGTCTTTACTCTATGTCGAGGCCATTG
>JAPLTN010000064.1 GCA_026398135.1 Verrucomicrobiota bacterium | reverse complement strand
TTTGTTCCTTTCGGATTGAACGCATACCATCACGGAGAGCACGGATAAAGGCAGTTACGGATCAGATATCCATGAACAAAAACTCACCCGCAGGGTGAGCATAGTGAGTTCTCTAATGCCTTGATAATCCGTGTCTCTCTGTGGAATCTGTGGTTCAACTGCTTTTTTTTGGCTCAGGTTAACCTTGGGATGTAACACTTGTTATTTTAAAGCGTGCCTGGGGTGCCAAACCCAAAGTTGCGGGGAAATGTGATCCGGCGGCGGTTCTCCCGCTGCAAAAAATCCCCCGGCCATTCCGTTGGACAAACCCGCCTGCTCTTCGTTGATTGCCCGCCTATGCGTCCCGGCCAAGCTACCCGTTCCGATTTCCCCGTTCTCGACCAACAGGTCGGGGGCAAACCGCTGATCTATCTCGATAGCGCGGCCACCGCCCAAAAACCCCGGCAGGTCATCGCCGCCCTTTCCTCTTTTTACGAGCGGGACAATGCCAACGTGCATCGCGGCCTGCACGCGCTCTCCATGCGCGCCACCGACGCCTTCGAGCACGCCCGCGCCCGGCTGGCCCGTTTCATCGGCGCGGCCGACCCCGCCGAACTCGTTTTTACCGCCGGCACCACCGACTCGATCAACCTCGTGGCCCAGACTTGGGCGACGGCCAACCTGCGCCCCGGCGACGCCATCCTGCTCACCGAGATGGAGCACCACTCCAACCTCGTGCCCTGGCAACTCGCCGCCGCCCGCACCGGAGCCACCCTGCGCTTCCTGCCTGTCGCGGGGGACGACGCCGAGCACGGCCTGGATCTCGACCGGCTCGACGAATTCCTCACTCCGCAGGTTAAGCTTTTCGCCTTCACCCATCAGTCCAACACCCTCGGCATCCTCAATCCCGCCGCCGAGCTCTGCCGCCGCGCCCGGGCGGTCGGTGCCTTGACCCTGATCGACGCCGCCCAATCCATCGGCCACGAAGCCCTCGACGTGCAGGCCCTCGGGTGCGATTTCCTCGCCTTCTCGGGTCATAAAATGTGCGGCCCCACCGGCATCGGCGCGCTCTACGGCCGCCGCGCGCTGCTCGATGCCATGCCTCCCTGGCGGGGCGGCGGCGGCATGATCGAAAACGTGGAGTTCAGCGGCTCCACCTGGAAACCCGCGCCCGAACGCTTCGAGGCCGGCACGCCCAACATCGCCGACGCCATCGCCCTCGCCACGGCCTGCGATTATCTCGACGGCATCGGCCGTCCCGCCATCGCCGCGCACGACCATCACCTCGCCGCGCTGGCGCATGCGGCCATCGCCGGGCTGCCCGGCATCCGCATCCTCGGTCCGCGCCTGGGCTCGCCCCGCGCCGGACTGGTCAGTTTCGCCTTTAAAGACATTCACGCCCACGACGTGGTGACATTCGCCGACCAGCAAGGCGTGGCCCTGCGCGGCGGCCACCATTGCAACATGCCGTTGATGAAAAAACTCGGTCTGCCCAGCACCGCGCGGGCGAGTTTTTACCTCTACAATACCGAGGCCGAAGTGGCGGCCTTCGCCGCCGCCATGCACAAAGTGGTGAAGTTCTTCGGGGCGTAATAGCGGCTGAAGCGTCGGTCTGGTTCTACGTGATCAAACGTTGTGGAGGAGTTTCCACCGGGTGTGCGCTTAACCTGAATCCGGCAGTAGGAATTAACCACGGAGAGCTCGGATAAAGGCAGTTACGGATCAGATACCTATAAATAAAAACTCACCCGCAGGGTGAGCATAGTGAGTTCTATAATGCCTTGATAATCCGTGTCTATCTGTGGAATCTGTGGTTCAACTGCTTTTTTTAGGCTTAACCGTTTTTTGGCCGGGGACGGCCAACACTACAAAAGAAACAGGCCGATTTGCCCGTGGAAAAGTGTGGCGTTGGGTGTCGCAGGCCAATCTCCGGGGGCTTTCGGCGCAGTCTAGCAAATAGGGTTAACTCTTCAGGAAGATACCCTTGAGGTTCATCTCCAGCGCCTGCGGATTCGGCGAGAAGCGCAGGCCGTCGGCCTTGCTGACTTTGCCCGCTTTGATCAGCCGGTAGATGTCCTTGTTAAACGAGAAAGTGCCCGAGTCCGCGCCGGATTCGAGCAGGCCTTGTACCTTCTCGTTCTGGCCTTCCAGGATGAGGTTTCGCACCGTGCTGTCGGCGGCGAGGATTTCGTTGCAGGGCACGCGCCCGCCGCCTTCGAGCGCAGGGATGAGTTTTTGACACACGAAGCCGCGCAGCGAACTGGCGATCTGGCGCCGGGCCAGCAACTGCTGCTCAGGCGGGAAAAACTCGAACAGGCGGGTCAGCGCCTGCGACACCGTGCCGGCGTGCATGGTCGAGAGCACCAGGTGGCCGGTTTCCGCCGCCGAGATCGCGGTCTCGAAGGTCTCGCGGTCGCGCATTTCGCCGATGAGGATGATGTCGGGGTTTTGACGGAGCACGGCCTTGATCGCCAGGGCGAAGTCCGGCACATCCAGGCCGATCTCGCGTTGCTGAAAAACCGATTTGTCGTCCTGAAAGGTGAATTCGATCGGGTCCTCCAAGGTGATGATGTGGCGGTCGAGGTTCTGGTTAATCCAGTTAAGCATCGCCGCCAGGGTCGAGCTCTTGCCCGAGCCGGTGGCGCCGCAAATCAGCAGAATGCCGTCTTTCGACTTTGCCAAATCGAGCAAAGGGGCGGAGTCCAAACCGAGTTGTTCAAAGGTGGGCGCAACGGATTTGATATGACGAAACACCAAGCTCACGGTCCCGCGCTGATGGAAGGCATTGACGCGAAAACGGCCGACCTCGGGCGAAGAATAGGCGAAATCCGCCTGCCCGTAATCGATCCAGTTTTTAGCAAAGACCTTGGGCACGTGTTCCTCGACAAAGGCCTCCGCCTCGTGGGGCTGAATCGGCTCCATGTCCACCGGCTTTAAGCGGCCGGACAGGCGCACGTAGCCGGGGCGGTTGGATTTGATCACAATATCGCTCGCCCCGGAATCGACCGCGAGCTTGAGCAAATCGTTAAAGAGTTCGGTATGCGGGGTCATGCGGCGCGAGTTCGGGAATAACGTTGCGCCCGACTATTTTCACCATGCCATGCCGCGCAAGGTATCGTTTTACCCATCCGCATGAAAAAGCGCCCCCTCACCGGCACCATCACCGCCCTCGTAACTCCTTTCCGCAAGCAGGCCGTCGCCTATGACGATCTGGCCAGGCTCGTGGAGCACCAGATCAAGGCGGGCATAGACGGCCTCGTGCCGGTCGGCACCACCGGCGAATCCCCCACCCTCACGCACGACGAACACCTGGAAGTCATCCGTGCCACGGTGGCGGCGGCCCGCGGCCGCGTCCCCGTTATTGCCGGCACCGGCTCCAACTCCACCGCCGAAGCGGTGCAGCTCACCGCCGAAGCCACCGCCGCCGGGGCCGACGCCCTGCTCGTGGTCGCGCCTTATTACAACAAACCCTCGCAAGAAGGGGTTTTCGGCTACTTCTCCGCCGTGGCAGAAGCCACCGACAAGCCGATCATCCTCTACTCCATCCCCGGTCGTTGCGGCATCGAGATCAGCGTCGGCGTGGTCGAGCGCCTGCGCGCCAAGTATCCCCATGTGCGCCACATCAAGGAGGCCGGCGGCTCGGTGGATCGCGTGGACCAGTTCAAGCAGGCGATGGGCAAGGACATCACCGTGCTGAGCGGCGACGACTCCCTCACCCTGCCGTTTATGGCGGTCGGTGCCGAGGGCGTGATCAGCGTCGCCTCCAACCTGTTGCCCAGGCAGGTCGGGCAACTGGTCGAGCTCGCGCTGGCCGACGAGTTCGGGAAGGCGGCCGTCGTCCATCGCCGCCTTTACCCGATGTTCAAGTCGCTCTTTTTGGAACCGAATCCGGTACCGGTTAAATTCGCCCTGCAACGCGCCGGCCTCATCGGCTCGGCCGAGGTCCGCTCGCCCTTGAGCGAACTCACTCAAGCCACCACGACCACGCTCCTCGCCGCGCTGGCCGCCTTTGAAGTTAAAAAAGCCAGGAAGTAATCCGCCTATGCCACTCGCCATCGCCGTAATCGGAGCCAAAGGCCGCATGGGCCAGGCCAACATCGCCGCCGTTCAAGAAGCCGGGGCCCAGCTCGTCGCCACGCTCGACGCCGGCGATGACCTCGCGGCCGGCATCGCCCGGGCCGATGTCGTCATCGACTTCAGCTCGCACCGCGCCACCGCCGAGGTGATCGCCCACTGCGTGCGCTTGAACAAAGCCCTTGTGATCGGCACCACCGGCCACGGCGCCGAGGATAAAAAACAGCTGCTGGTCGAGGCGGCCAGAATCCCCTGCGTCTGGTCGGGCAACTACTCGGTCGGCGTGAACCTGCTCTTTGCCCTTACCCGCCGCGCCTCCGCCGTGCTGGGCCGTGATTACGACGCCGAGGTGATCGAGATGCATCACCGCTTCAAAAAAGACGCGCCCAGCGGCACCGCCGCCCGCCTGCTCGAAATCATCCTCGAAGAACGCAAACTCGGGCCCGACGCCCTGCGCCACGGCCGCGAAGGCATCACCGGAGAACGGACCGACACCGAGGTCGGCATCCACGCCCTGCGCGGCGGCGACGTGGTCGGCGACCACACCGTGATGTTTGCCGCGCTCGGCGAACGCCTGGAGCTGACCCACAAAGCCTCCGACCGCGGCATCTTCGCGCGGGGCGCGGTCCGCGCCGCGCAGTGGGTCGTCACTCGCCCGGCGGGCGTTTATGACATGCAGGACGTGCTGGGCTTGAGCTGAGTCGCACCCAAGCCGGGTACTCCCCTTTCGCGCCTGGACACTTAGAGCTTCCAGTTCGCGGCGAGGGAAACGAACGCCCGCTTAAACTCGCGATTTTGTTCGGTAACGCCGCTGATCGCGTTGTGGTTGTTCAAGCCCAGGTCCTGCGACGCGGTCAAGGTGCTGCTGAGCTTTGCGTTTACGTTATAAGTGACACCCAAAATAGCCGCGTAATCCAAGTCGTCGCGCGCGGCGGGGGCATACTCCGCTTCCGACAGACGACCGGTCAGGTGGGTGCTCCACTGTTTGTTGAGGGTGTGCTTCCAAGCCACTTGATATGAGGAGACGAGGACGCTGTTCGTGCCCGTGGACGAGAAGGTCCGGCCCTGCGCGGTTTTGAATTGGAGTTCGTCGTTGGGATTTACCGTCCACGTAAGTGCGACGTCGGTGTAGAGACCTTCCTCGCGATGGGTGCCGGCATAAACCAGGGCGGAATCCGCATAGTCATGAATAGCCCAGCCGGCCTGCGCATTCAGCTTGAGACCGGCCCGCAGTTTACCCTCCGCGCCGACCAGATAGCGGTCGTAGCGATTGGAGGCGTTTTTCCGCGACGCGGGGTTAAAATCGTTATCCTGAAACTGGTATCCCTTGCGATAACCGAGATAGCATTCGGGCCCGCCCTTGGCAAAGCTCCGGCCGAAATCCAGTCCGCCCTGGATATCGTAGCGATCAACATAATTGGCGGTGCCAGCGGCGGCGGTGAGCATATCCCAATACTGAAGTTTACCGACCCCGCGGACGAAGCCCGCCGCAGTGTCGTAACGCAGGGCCAGATCGGACTTGTTTTGCCACTGGTCACGACGCTCACGCGGCGCGGCGGTGGAGAAAGCACTGCCGCATACCCCATAGTTCACTCCCCGGCTGTCTCCATCAACGAGGGCAAACTCGGCGGCGGCGTTAACGCTGAAGGCGTCGAGTTTCTGGGTCCAGGCGGCGGCAAGCAGATGCTTGACGTTGTCCTCTTTGCTCTCGTCCCAAAAGGTGCTGACGGTCGGGGTGTAGGTCAGCGTGACACCGGAGGCGAATCTGGCGGAGATTTTGGCGGAAACGGTGGTAAGCGCGGAACCGGTGTTTTTTAACAGACCGGTATCAACCAGATACAAATCATCATCGTAGCCCAACGAGCCGGAAAGGCTCAGTTCATACGGTGATTTAGCCGTTGCGGTCGCAGGAGCAGGGGCGGCCGCAGCGCTGAATCCGGCGAGGAGTGAACAGATCGTCAGAAAACTTGTCGAGGTGTGGGTCCGCATGGGAATGGCCCGTCATTTTACCGAAAGCCGCCAGGCTCGGCGTGGCGGATTCTGATAACTCATGCGCAGTGTTTGCTTACTTTCGGGCGCGCATGATGAGGTAAGGGATTATCTCGGTTTGCCAAAAAACGCAGAGCGTGTCGGCTGGGTCCAACCTAAGCTGCGCGCATGATCTGGACTCACACCTACCCGGCCACTCCTCTGGCGGCAATAAACCCGAGGTTAAGCAACACTCCGTTTACAAGGGGGACCCCATGGTAACGACGCCGGACATTAATTGCCCAGAAACCCACCAGCGCGACGTCACCAACCTTTGCGCACGGGTCGGTGGCATGCTTTTGCAGCACAGCGCGGAGTGCGCCTTGGTGGAATCCATCACCCGCCGCCTCGGCCTGGCACTGGGCATGGACGGAGTGGAAATGGCACTCATGGCCAATGGCTTTACCCTCTCCACTTTCCGCCGCGGTCGGTGCGATACGACGGTCAGAAGAAACCAGGATCGCGGCATCAACATGCACGTGGTCACCGAGGTGCAGCGCACGATGCTTCTGGCGGAAGAGGGTAAGCTCGATGCTGCGGGCGTATCCGCACGTCTCGATGCGATCACCCCGTTTCGTTACCCGCGCTGGCTGGTCTCGGTGATGGTGGGCCTGTCCTGCGCCGCGTTTGCCCGGCTGGGCCTGCTGGCGCGAGATGCCGAAGCCGATGCCGCAACCTACCTCATCACCTTCCTGGCCAGCGCCGTCGCCATGCAGGTCCGGCAGTATCTGGCCTCCCTGCATTTCAACCCTTTGGTCAACTTCGCGGCGGCGGCCTTCATCGCCACCTCGATCGCCGCCCAAGGCGTCATCCACGGCTGGGTGGACAGTCCCAAGGTCGCGATGTCGGCCTGCGTTTTGCTTTTCGTGCCCGGTTTCCCGCTGATCAACGCCATGTCCGACATGGTCAAAGGCTACATCAACACCGGTATCTCGCGCGGCGTCATGGCCGTGTTGCTCCTGCTCGCCTGCTGCACCGGCATCGTGCTGGCCATGACCGTTTGGGACGCCTGGACCTGGTTATGAACACCTTCCTTCTCCTGCTACAGGACTTCGGACTGGCCGCCATTCCGGCGGTCGGCTTCGCCATGATTTTCAACGTGCCGAAGACCGCGCTCAAATACTGCGCCCTCGCCGGCGCGATTGGCCACAGCTTGCGTTTCAGCCTCTACAAAATCGGTCCGGTTCCCATCGAGTGGGCCACCTTGATTGCCGCGGCGGTGGTGAGCATGATCGGCGTTTACTGGGCGCAGAAATGGCGCGCCCACCCCAAGGTTTTCACCGTGGCGGCGATGATCCCCATGATCCCCGGCGTCTATGCGTTCACCGCCCTGCTCGCCCTGGTCGAGATCGAGCGCAAAGGCTTCACCCCCGAACTCCTGCGCACCGCCGTGGACAACGGCCTGCGCGCTTTTTTTATCATCAGCGCCCTGGCGGTGGGACTCGCTCTACCCGGACTCCTTATTTACCGGCGGCGGCCTGTCGTTTGATCAACCCAACCTGCGACGGGGAAACCGATGGGTAACCCGGCTCCTTTTACCCCGTCTGAGTAAGTGCATTTCCCCTTTCCCGCCCCATGCCCAACCGCCTGCAAAACTACCTGATTATCATCCTGCTCTGCATCTCGGTAAGCGCCGTCGCCGTCGCGGTTCGCGCCCGGCAACAACTCGCGGCCGCCCTCGCCGCCCCGTCCTTGCAGGTCAAACGCAGCGCTTATACAGCTTCTTCCGCGCCCACTCCGCTCACACCGCCCCCGGCCGCGGCACCGAATCCACCTGCCCCCGAGGACAACACCCCGCCCGCCGCACCTCCCGAACGTCCCGAAGGCGTCCCGCCCTTCAATCGGGGCGACCGTCCCGGCGGCGCCCGCTTCGCCGCCCAGATGGGTGAATTGCTCAAGGATCCCGAGTTCGCCGCCGCCTGGAAAATCGACCAGGAAGCCCGGCTCGACGCCCGTTACAGCGCCTTGTTTAAACAACTCAATCTACCGCCCGAAAAACTGGCCGCCCTGAAAACCCTTTTGGTCGAACGCGAGTCCGCCGCCCGCGAAGTTTTTGCCAGCGCCGCCAGCCAGGGCATGAACCCGCGCGAAAACCGCGACCAGCTCCGCCAACTCGCCAACACCCTTCAGGCGGAGGTGGATGCCAACATCAAAACCACCTTCGGCGATTCCGTCGCCCAAGCCCTGGCCACCTACACCGAGACCGGCCCCCAGCGAGCCCTGGTCAACGAACTCACCCAAAAACTCAACTACACCGGCCTGCCCCTGAACGATGGCCAGACCCGGCAACTCACCCGCATCCTGGCCGAAACCGGCACCCCTTCCGGCCGCAGCGTGCTCATCACCGATGCCACCCTCACCCAAGCCGCCGGCGTGCTCACGGCCAGCCAGCTGGCCGACTTGAAAAAACTGCAAAGCGAACAGCAGGCCCGCCAGACCCTCGAAGCCAAAATGCGCGCAGCCCGCGAAGCGGCGAGCAACTGATTTCAGCAGCCGTTCCCCTTTGGCCAAACCGCGCGCCACTTCCCGCAATCCACGCGCGCACAATACCCTTGCCCGAAACTTTCCCGCACCCGTAGCTTGGCCGTTCCGTTTAGATACTACACCACCATGATCGTTACCACCGCTCAACTCTTCAAACACGCTTACGGAAAATACGCCGTCGGCGCTTACAACATCAACAACGCCGAGCAAGCCATGGGCCTGTTCAAGGGTGCCATCGACTCCCAGGCCCCCTTCATCATCCAGATTTCCAAGGGCGCGCGTAATTACACCGACAAGCGCATGCTCGAGGCCATCATCCGTTCCGCCGGCGAGATTTTCCCCGAGGCGATTTTCGCCGTGCATCTCGACCACGGTGACGAGCAGACCTGCTACGATTGCATCGATTCCGGTTTCTTCAGCTCCGTGATGATCGACGCCTCCCACGATCCCTTCGATAAGAACGTCGAAATCACCAAACGTGTCGTGGACCGCGCCCACGCCAAGGGCATCTCCGTCGAAGCCGAGCTCGGCATGCTCGGCGGCGTCGAAGAAGACATCGTCGTCGAGGAAGGCCACTCCTGCCTCACCGACCCGGCCGAGGCCGAAGAGTTCGTCAAACAGACCGGCTGCGATTCCCTCGCCTGCGCCATCGGAACCTCGCACGGCGCCTTCAAGTTCAAGGGCAAACAGTCCCTCCACTTCGACGTCCTCGAGAAGATCAAGGCCCGCATGAACGGCTTCCCGCTCGTTATGCACGGCTCCAGCTCCGTCCCGCAAGACGAGGTGGCCCGCATCAACGCCGCCGGCGGCACCATAGCCGGCTCCATGGGCGTGGACGTCAACGAATACCTGCCCGCCGCCAAGCTCGGCGTCACCAAGATCAACATCGACACCGACGGCCGCCTGGTCTGGACCCGCGTTCACCGCGAGTTCTTCCGCGACAAGCCCTCCGAGTTCGACTTCCGTCCGCCCGGCAAGATTTTCATCGCCGAATACGCGAAGTTCATCGCCAGCCGCAACGTGCTGCTGGGCAGCGCCGGCCAGCTCGAAGATCTGCGCAAGAGCCTCGGCAAATAATACGCATCAGCTCCAGCCAACTCAAAAACGCGGCCCCGCAACGGGCCGCGTTTTTTCATGTGCGCGCCCGATTGCGGCCCATCCCTTGTGCGGTAAAAACGAACCGGCAGGACGGTTTGACCCAAGCTCTGCGCTAGCCCTGCATAAATCCGGCGGCTTTAAATGCGTTCGCTCCACCCTCAAAAGCCCCGCCTGTTTTAATTAAAAGTTTTTCATGACCGAACTCTTCATCGCCCTAGTCAGTGTCGTCCTCGGTGGTCTCTTTTCCTGGCTGGCCCTTCGCGGCCGTGCAGACGCGCTCGGCGAGCGAATTTCCGCTCGCGAGACCGAAATCCTCCGCCTCCAGGCTGAACTTGCCGAGGCTCGCCTGAAACTCGACACCGACCGTGCCGCGCTCGCCTCCGCCCTGACCGCGCTTGCCTCCGAACGCGCCACCGCCGCCGAAAAAATCGCCGCCCTCACCACCGCCCACGAACGCTCCGCCAACGAATTCAAAGCCCTCTCCGCCGCCGCCCTCCAGGCCAACAACGCCGCCTTCCTCGACCTCGCCAAACAGACCCTCGGCGAGACCCGCCAACTCGCCGACGGCGACCTCGAAAAACGACAGCTCGCCATCGACGCCCTCGTCAAACCCCTCCGCGAAACCCTCACCCAGGTCGAAGCCAAGATCACCGCCTTCGACAAAACCCGCGCGGAATCCGCCGCCGCCCTCGCCCAGCAACTGCAAACCCTCTCCCAGAGCCAGGCCACCCTCCAAAACGAGACCGCCCGCCTCTCCACCGCCCTCCGCTCCACCACCACCGCCGGCACCTGGGGCGAGCTCCAACTCCGCCGCGTCGTCGAACTGGCCGGCATGACCGACTACTGCGATTTCACCGAGCAAACATCCGTCACCACCGCCGGTGACTCCCCCGCCCGTCTCCGCCCCGATCTTGTCGTCCGCCTCCCCGCCGGCCAGCGCATCGTCGTCGATGCCAAAGCCCCCAACGAAGCCTACCGCGACGCCGCCACCGCGCCCGACGAAGCCACCCGCGCGCTGAAAATGGCCGAGCACGCCGCCAAGGTCTCTGCCCACGTCAACGCCCTCGGCGCCAAAGCCTACTGGGAACAATTTCAACCTTCGCCCGAGTTCGTCGTGCTTTTCCTGCCCGGCGACCAATTTCTCGCCGGCGCGCTCTCCGCCGACCCCGAGCTGCTCGAACGCGCCATCCTCAAAAAAGTCCTGCTCGCCACCCCCGCCACCCTCATCGCCCTGCTCAAGGCCGCCGCTTACGGCTGGCGTCAGGAGACGGCCGCGCAAAACGCCGCCGAAATCACCGCCCAGGCCCGCGAACTCTACGACCGCGTCTGCGGCTTCACCGAACACCTTGGCAAAATCGGCCCCGCGCTCGATACCGCCGCCAAGAGTTACAACGCCGCCCTCAGCACCCTGGAAACCCGCGTCCTCCCCTCCGGCCGCCGCCTCGCCGAACTCGGGGCCAAGGGCAACAAGGACCTCCCCGCCGCCCTCCCCGCCGCCGACCTCGCGCCCCGCGAAATCGCCAAACGCGGTTAATTTGTGCTTTGGCAGTCTGGACTAGTCTACGGGCCGCCTGCGCCGCAGAGCGACAGCTCCACCGGTAAACAGTATGGCCAAAGTGCCGTAATTCGCCGGTTCGGGAATGGCCGTCACCGTGATCAACTCAGACATCGCAAACATCCGTTGCACTGTTTCCAGAGGTAAATCATCCCCCGCTGCCGACCAGCCGTTAGCCGTCGCGCCCGTTCGCCCATACAAAGGGTATAAAGTGCTGCTGATCGTGCCATTCGGCTGAAACGTTTGTGAATCGTAAGTCAATTTTTGGTAACTCGCACTCGTCCCCAAGGTAGCCGAAACGGTCCCCATCGACATGTAGAACGGGGCGCCGCCGTAGTTATTCGCTGTACCCGGCGCCCCGTCCCAATCGTAACCCGTCCACACGTAAGCGGAACCCCCGACCGAAGCGAGGTTGCCTCCGCCATCGATGGTCCGATCCATGGTGTTAAGATGCTGGTTATAGCCACTGGTCCGCCAAAACTGTTGCCCCGCTGTCGTCGTGGAAACGGCCAGGCCAGCGAGATTGTAAATAGGAGTCGCATTGGCGGATGCACTGTAGCGCGTGCCATCACTAGCCGGATTCGAGGTGGCGGTGCCCGCGATTGCCTGCCAGCTCAGTGCCCCTCCGCGATAGGTAATCCCGCTCAAACCCTGGGTGTTCACAAAATTATCGTAAAATGCTACATTCGAGCTTGTAGCGGCGGTGGTCCCATTGGTCACCACCACGAGCCGAAACGTAGCACCCGGAGTCAGGCCCCAAGACACCGGATCTATCTCAATCGCGGCTTTGCCTGTTGCGGCAAAAATCAAGAACAGGACCACGCCCGCATGCTTAATTACGTTAACCGGGAGTTTCGATAATGGCTTCATATGTTAAAGTTTTCACCGGGCGCACGCGGAACTTTTAGCGCGATCGGCGACACGCCACCTCGTCACGCTCGCTGGCTAACTTAAGCATATTCTCGGCAAATCCCGATATTTCCAATAATAGCCCCTTGCTTGATCCGCCCTATACCAAAACCCATCAACGCCCGCTCAGTGTAAAACCCCGCCCGCTCTACGATCATTCACCCGACCGCGCCTCTCCAAAGAGACGCGGTTTTTTATTTGCCCGAATGCGTCGCTACTTCGGCCCCTGGCTCCAACTTGGACCCTTGAGCACTTCGTCTTCCTCCTCTCCCGTGCTCGCTCCGGCGTCCGCGTCCGATCCCGCCGCCCACCATTCCGCCTTATGACGGTCCTCAGACGGAGCCGTCTCCGACGCCAAGTAACCTAATAGGTTACTTTGTGTCGGAGGCAGGAAAACCTAGGATTGGAGCAGGAGTGCTGCGGAGCTGTGGTTCGCCAAAATCCCGACTCGCGCCCCGTCGGTCAGAGTGTCACACACACCATTCCCGCTTAGATCCTTTCCAACCGTTCATCCGACCTCTCCCCGTGCGCGTCCTCCAGTCTGCCTCCAAGACCTTCGAATCCGAAATCGCCGCTTTCTGCCGCGGCGCCACTGTTCCCAAGGAGATATACGAAGCCGTGGCCGCCATCATCGCCGACGTTCGTCACCGGGGCGATGAGGCCGTCGGTTACTACGCCGCCAAGTTCGACGGAGCCAAACTCCGCGCCCGCGACTTCCGCATCAAGCCGGCCGATATCGCCGCCGCCGCCAAACGTCTGCCCGCCGCCGACCTCAAATCCCTCAAGGCCGCCCACGAATCCATCATCGACTTCCACGCCAAATCCCTGCCGAAAAACTGGTCGGCGAAAAACCCCCATGGCGCTCTGGTAGGGGAAAACTTTTACCCCATCCGCCGCGTCGGCCTCTACGTGCCCGGCGGCGAGGTTCCCCTCGTCTCCACCGTGCTCATGACCGCCACCTTGGCCAAGCTCGCCGGCTGCCCCGAGATCGCCGTTTTCACCCCTTCCAACCCCTCCGGAAAAGTCGCCGACGCCACCCTCGCCGCCCTGCACCTCGTCGGCATCGACGAGATCTACTGCGTCGGCGGCGTGCAGGCCATCGCCGCCGCCGCCTTCGGCACCCTGAGCATCCCCGCCGTCGATAAAATCTTCGGCCCCGGCAACGCCTACGTTTGCGAAGCCAAGCGCCAGGTCTTCGGCACCGTGGGTGTCGATTCCCTGCCCGGTCCCAGCGAGGTCATGGTCGTGGTGGACGACACCGCCGACCTCGCCTTCGCCGCCGCCGATATCCTCGCCCAAGCCGAGCACGGCTCGGGCCGCGAAAAAGTTTACCTCGTCGCCTCCGACGCTGCCATCCTCGAGGCCGTGCGCTCCGAAATCACCGCCCAGCTCAAGTTCGTCACCCGCGCCGAGAAAATCGCCAAGGTCCTCGCCACCGGCTTCATCGGCATCGTCGCCAAAACTGCCGACGACATCGCCCGCGCCGCCAACTACGTGGCCCCCGAGCACCTCGAACTCATGGTCAAGGAGTCCCTCCAAAAGACCCTGCTCACCACCATCACCACCGCCGGAGCCATCATGCTCGGCAACCACACCCCGACCGCCGTCGGCGACTTTACCGCCGGACCCAGCCACGTACTGCCCACCGGCGGCGCGGGTCGTTTCTTCAGCGGCTTGCGCATCGCCGATTTCCAACGTCGCACCAGCGTCATCAAATACGACAAACTCTCGATCAAGAAAGCCGCCCCCGTCGTCGCCGCCTTCGCCGCCATGGAACGCCTCGACGCCCACGGTCGCAGCGTAAAAATCCGCGCACTCTAAGCCGCCGCCCGCAGGGCCTCACCTCGCGTGAGGCCGTCGCTCCCCGCTCCCAGCTCCGTGCTCCTCGCTCTTATGCCGTCCCCCCTCGAACTCGCCCTGCCGCACGTCGCGGCGATGCACGCCTACACCCCCGGCCTCCAACCCACCGAGCCGGGCTGGATCAAGCTTAACACCAACGAGTGCCCCTACCCGCCCAGCCCCCGCGCCGCCGCCGCCATCCAGACCGAACTCGCCGACTCCGGCGAAAAACTCCGCCTCTACCCCAACCCCAAAGCCGCCCCGCTGCGCCAGCTCATCGCCCGACTCCACGGCCACGGCCTCACCGGACAAAACGTACTCGTCGGCAACGGCTCCGACGACGTCCTCAACCTCCTGGTCCGCGTCTTCGGCGGTCCCGACGCGCCCACGTCCTTCACCCTGCCCAGCTACTCGCTCTACCCGGTGCTCGTCGCCATTCAGGACGGACGCTGCGCCGCCGTGCCCTTTGACCGCTCGATGAAGCTGCCCGTCGAAGCCCTCGCCGCCACCCCCGCCCGCGCCTGCTTCCTCACCTCGCCCAACGCCCCCACCGGCGTCGCGTTCCCCAACACCGAAATCGCCGCCCTGCTCGCCCGCTTTCCCGGCATCCTCGTCCTCGACGAAACCTACGCCCCCTTCGCCCGGGAAAACGCCATCGCCCTGCTCGCCGCCCACCCGCGTCTCGTTATCACCCGCTCCCTCTCCAAGGCCCAGGGCCTCGCCGGTCTGCGCGTCGGCTACTGCCTCGCTAACCCCGAAGTCATCGACCTGCTCGACCGCGTGCGCGACAGCTACAACGTCAACCGCCTCAGCCAGGCCGGCGCCCACGCCGCCCTTTCCGACGGCGACTACTACGCCGGCATCATCGGGAAAATCATCCGCACCCGCGATTACTGGCAGGGCGAACTCACCGGCAAGCTCGGCTGGTTCACCTACGAGAGCCAGACCAACTTCCTCTTCACCGAACCCAAAAACGCGCGCGGCGAAACCGGCCCGGCGGTGGCCAAATCCCTCTACGAGTTTTTCCTGTCCCGCCGCATTCTGGTGCGCGCCTTCCCGTCGCACCCGCTCACCGCCAGTTTCCTGCGCATCAGCATCGGCACCGACGACGACATGCTCGCCGTGCACACCGCCATCCAGGACTGGCTGGCCTGTAAAATGTAGGGCGGGGTCGCGCGTTCAGCACAAATTCACCGGATCCACGTCCAGCACCTGGATCATGTCGTCCGGCCACTCGAAGATCGCCCGCAAGCGCGTGATCTCCGCCACGATCCCGGTCACGGGCGCGTTGCAAAAATACCAAAGCTGCCAGCGGTACTCGTCCTGAATCTTCTCAATCGGCGACGCCGCCGGCCCCATCAACGCCACCTTAGTCCCCAGCGCCTCTTCGACCCGTTTCTTCCACTGCTCGGCGTAAAAACGCAGCTTCTCCGGGTTCGGCCCGCGGAAGAGGTGGTGCAACAAATGCCGCGCCGGCGGATACCCGAAATCGTTGCGCACCTTCAGCTCCGTCGTCGCGAAACCCACGAAATCCGCATGACGCGAAAACTGGATCGCCCCCGCCTCCGGCGTAAAAGTCTGCACCACCACCTCCCCCGCCCGGTCGCCCCGTCCCGACCGCCCCGCCACCTGCACCAACAACTGAAACGTGCGCTCCGTCGCCCGAAAATCCGGCACGTGCATCGACAGGTCGGCATCCACCAGCCCGACCAGCGTCACGTTCGGGAAATCCAGCCCCTTGGCGATCATCTGGGTGCCGATCAGTATGTCGATTTTCCCCGCCCGAAACGCCGCCAGCACTTCGCGGAAGCGGTTTTTTTTCGACATCGTGTCGGTGTCGATGCGCTCAATCCGCGCCTTGGGCAGCACCCGCCTCACCGACTCCTCCACCCGCTGCGTGCCCGTGCCGCGCCACTTGATCTCCGGCGAGGCACAGCTCGGGCACCGCGCCGGGGCATTCCGCTGATGCCCGCACAAATGACACCGCAGCGTCTCGTCCGTGCGGTGGTAGGTCATGCTCACGCTGCAATGCGGACACTCCTCCACATGCCCGCACTTGCGGCACTGCATGGCCGACGAATAGCCGCGCCGGTTGATGAACAAAATCGTCTGTTCCTTCTTCGCCAGCCGCGCGTGCATGCCGTCCACCAGCCGCCGCGAAAGCGTCACCCCGCCGCCCCGCTGCCGCATCGCCTCCACCCGCATGTCCACGATGTCGATGAAGGGCAGCTTCCGGTCGTCGATCCGCTGCGTCAGGGTGAGTTGCCCGTATTTGCCGCTGCGCGCATTGGCCCAGGTTTCGAGCGAAGGCGTGGCCGAACCCAGCACGCAAAGCGCCCCCGCCAGCTTGGCCCGCATGATGGCCGTATCCCGTCCATGGTAACGCGGCGTCTCGTCCTGTTTGTAGGCGGGCTCGTGCTCCTCATCGACCACGATCAGCCGCAGGTCGCGCACCGGTGCGAACACCGCCGACCGCGCCCCCACCACCACCCGCGCCTCGCCCGTGGCCAGCGCCAGCCAGCCGTCCAGCCGCTCCCCCTCGCTCAGCGAACTATGCCACACCACCACGCGATGATCGGGCGCGATGGCCTCCAGCCGCGACCGCAGCCGCGCCGTGGTCTGCGGCGTGAGCGCCACCTCGGGCACCAAAAACGCCACCCCGCCGCCCGCCGCCAGCGCGTCCTGAATCGCACGCAAATACACCTCGGTTTTCCCCGAACCGGTGACGCCAAAAAGCAGTTGCACGCCAAACTTCCCCGTCGCCAGCGCCGCGCCCAGCCCATCCACCGCCGCCTGCTGCTCCGCGTTTAGCCGGTGCGGTTGCGCCGCCACATGCTCGCCCGCCGCATGGTCGTCCGCGTAGGCGATGCGCTCCACCCGCCGCGATTCCTCGCGGATCAACCCGCGCGTCACCAGCCCGCTGATCGCCGCCGCCGACACCGCCAGCCGGTCCAACACCAACGACTTCAAAACCGGCCTCGGCTGGCTGCCGAGAAACGCATACACCTTGGCCTGCGCCGGGGCGCGTTTGGCCAGGGCCGCCGCCTCCACTGCATCGAGCGGGCGCGCCACCGCCAAAAGCTTTTCCTGTTTCAAGGCCGCCGCCTTGCGCACCGCCGCCGGCAACATGGTTTCGATAATACTGTCGAGCGGCGCAGCGTAGTAGGCGCTCATCCACTTGGCCAGACTCAGCAAATCCGGCGGCAAGGCTGGAAACGGGTAAACCAAACCCGCGAGCGGTTTGCAGCGCTCCACCGGAAAATCCTTCGGCGCGGAAAACTCCGCCACGATGCCGAGGTGAAACCGGTTCACGATCGGGATACGCACCAAAGAGCCGACCTGCACGGTGGCGCGCAGCGTCTCCGGCACCTTGTAGTGCAGAAGCTTGTCAAAACCCGCGAGAGGATGAACGCCGACAGTCATTCGTGCCGCACTTCAAGCCATGCCCGCGCCGGTGGCACGAACCAAAAACGCCTCCCAGCCTGCAACCGGCATAAGGGTAACTAAGCCGGAAGCTGAGGTGATCGGTAATTGACCGCACAAAATGAAGTAAGGACAGTTCGACGATGGAAACCACCGCCCCCGATCCTCAAGCCAGACGCCGGGTGCTGGACTGGATCGCAGCCGGTCGGCTGAATCCGGATCACGCGCAGGCGGCCTTGATCACGGTGGCGGGACAGCCTCGTCCCGAGGACTGGAGGCGAAATCTGGATCGTCTGCTTCTGGGCTTGGGCGTGCTTCTGGCTCTAGCCGGTCTGGTGCTTTTCATCGCCGCTAATTGGGACGGTATGGGCCGTCCCACACGGTTCGCCTTGGCGCAGGGTGCGGTGGTGCTCGGCGTGGCTATCGCTTGGTGGCAGGGCTTGGATTCGCGACCAGGCAAGGCCGGCGTGATCTGGGCGGCGGTGGCTGTCGGCCCTCTGCTGGCGCTAATCGGCCAGACCTACCAAACAGGAGCGGATCCCTGGCAGTTGTTCGCCGCCTGGCTCATGCTCATCAGTCCATGGATCGGCATCGCCCGCAGTGCGCTACTGGTGCTGCTAGGCGTGATTCTCGCCAACACCACCATCGGCCTGGCTTGGGACGAACACCCTTGGCGCATGCTGGGGGATATGGGCCTGTTCTGGTTCCTCTTGGGACTGAACAGCGTTGTTCTGCCAACGTGGGAATTTCTGGCCAAGCGCCTGGACTGGATGAATGTTCGCTGGGCCATACGCGTGCCCGCCTTGGCTTCGCTATGGACCGCCACGATGCTGGTGCTGGCGGTTATTTTTGGACGGGAAGCCAGTTCGGTGCTGGAACTTCTGCCCTTTCCCATACTCCTCGCGGTCGGCTTTCGGGCCTACCGACGACAGAATATAGACCTGGTCCTACTGTCTGCGGGTTGCCTGGCCGTGATCGTGGTCATCACGAGCGGAACCGGTCGAGCTATCCTTGGGCAGGAGAATTTCTTCGGCTTCTTGTTAACGGGTTTATTAATCACGGCCCTGACCGCCACCGCAGGCATTTGGCTTCGTTCGGTCAGCCGGGAAGTCGCACAAATTCCACCTCAACACGCCAAACCAAGCCCCACCCGCTCGACCCACCCAGGCACTTGGGAACAACTGGTGGCAGTCGGCCTAGCCACGGGGGATGCTCCCGCGGAAGACACCGCCACGGATCCCTGGCCGCTACGATTGCTCCAAGGCGCGGGGGGCTGGCTGGGGGCGCTGTTACTCATGATTGCCCTGGCGATTCCCGTGGGCTTTGCGGCGCAAAACGAGGGCATTCTTTTGGGTTTAGGTCTGGTACTATGCGCCGCAAATGTCCTGACCCTTCGACAGTCCACCGGAGTAATCGGCAACCAGTTCGCTCTGGCCCTCAGTCTGGCCGGCCAAGGCGCGGTGATGGTCGGGATGATGGGCATGAACCTCAGCTGGCCCACCGCAGCTTTCGTGAGCGCCGCCGTGGCCATGGCACTCTTTTTCGCCGCGCCAGCCCCGACACACCGTGGATGGTGCGCAGGCATTGCCAGCGGGGCGCTGATCAGCCAACTCATCCATACCAATCATTTTGCCCTCTCAACAGGACCAGTAGCTTTAGGGATTGCAGCGTTACTGCTGACACCCCCGGCCCAAGCGCGCTGGAGAACCCTCGCCCGACCGCTAAGCCGTGGCCTCCTGGCGGGCTGGGCAGGATGTTTCCTCGCCACCCGGATGGAATCCCGGTGGAGCAGCGGAGCGACCCCCGGTCTCATCACCATCGGATCCATCCTCGAATTTCTCGCCATTCTGGGAGTTGCTGCCCTTGTGCTACGAAACGCCCCGGCCCCGCAAAAACGTCGTGCCTGGCTGATGGCGGCGGCGGCAGTGCCCGCGAGCTTGGGCCTGGTGGTTCCCGGAGCCTCCGTCGCGCTTGCGATCATCCTCGTCGCGCTTGAGGAATTGGACACGCCGTTTCTGGGACTGGGTGTCTTGACCCTGCTTGGCCTGATCTGGGCGCATTACCAGTTGGATTACGCCACGCCGCTGGTGGTGAAGGGCGCAGGACTGGCAGGCATGGGCTTCGCTGCGCTGAGCCTGTGGTTCATTTTACGTCGGACTTGGGCCCGGGAGTACGCCTATGCGTAAATGCATTCTCATCCTCGGCGGCCTGCTCGTGCTGATCGCCGCCAATGCCGCGATTTACCTGCGAGAACGCCAGCTCGCCTCCGGCACTCCGGTGATACTCGCCCTCGCCCCCCGCGATCCCCGCAGTCTGATGCAGGGCGACTACATGGCCTTGGCCTACGCCTTGGAGCGAGACTTGGGTAATCCGGAACAGGATGGCCGGCTGGTACTGGCCCCGGACGCCAAGGGCGTGGCCCAACTGGTCCGATTAGACAACGGCACACCGCTTTCGCCGGGGCAGCTTTTGGTCGATTACCGATTACGCCAAGGCCGGGTGCGGATCGGCACCGACGCCTGGTTCTTTCCCGAAGGCAAAGGCGACACTTACGCCGCCGCCCGCTACGGAGAATTCCGAGCGGATGGCCGAGGAGCGGTCCTCCTGCTGCGTTTGTTAGACGAGCACTTTAAGCCCCTCGGCGAACCCTGATTCTGAACGCCACCACTCCCGCCGCTCCCTCCCTTACGCCGCCAGCGCGTGCGATAGCCGGGCCCCCGGCACCGCCCAGAGCCGCGCCCGGCATTGCAGCAAATCCTTCCGGGCGATCTCCGGCGTTTGCAGGCCCCGCAACGCTTCCCAGCCCTTATGCGTCGCCGGAAGCCCCAGCCAATCGAGCAGCGCCCAGTGACCGCCCCGCTCGTAAACCGCCCGGATCTCCGCCCAACGCGGCCCCTCTGCCCCCAGCAGCGAAACGTGTCCGGCCAAAAACGACGCCAGAGCCGGTGCCTCCGCCAACACCGGGAGCAACTCCGGGCACTGGGTCAACACCGCCCACGCCTCCAGTTTTCCGCCCCCAAACCCCGCCATAAACGCAGCCACTTCCGTCGGCGCGAAATCCAGATACCTCGCCCACTCCCGCGCCCCCAGCAGCACCGCCGCCGCCGCAAACTCGTCCGCCTCGGGGTCAGGCGCATAGGCCTCCCATGCCCCCTCCCGGTTGGTGCGCATAAACACCGGCTCCGGCCAGACCCCGACTCGGTAGGAGCGCCCCAGACTGGACCAGGACAACTCGGGCGACACCTCGGCGGCGACCAGCTTCAGCTTGGCCGAACGCACACTGGCAGACTTCGTGACGGATTTGGCGCGGGATTTCATGTCCGTATTTATAGCACCCCGCTGGGACACAGCTTGTCCCAGGCAAAAAATTCTTTGAGATTTTCCGCATGCCTGATTTCGCCGGTCTCAAATCCCGTTTCTCCGTCCGCCGCCTGCACGTCATCCACGAGGCGCTGCAACGCGGCCGCTTCGTCACCTGCGCCACCCTCGGGGCCGAGCTCGGTGTCTGCCGCAAAACCGTGGTGCGCGACATCGCCGCCATGCGCGACGACCTGGAACTGCCCATCGAGTTCGACCGCGCCCTCGGAGCCTACCGCTACACCCGCCCCGTACAGGCATTTCCCACCCTGCAAGTCACCGAGGGCGAGGTTTTTGCCCTGGCCGTAGCCCGCCAGGCGCTCAAGCCCTACCAAGGCACGCCGCTCTACCGGCAACTCCAGGGCACCTTCGACAAACTCGCCGCCGGGCTGCGCGATCAAGTGACCTTCGACGGCCTGCCCCCGGCCGACGCGGTCTCGTTCAAACACCTCGGCCTCGGTCGGGTGGACCCCGAGGTGTTCAAAGCCGTCAGCAAAGGCGTGACCGCCCGCCGCGAACTCAGCCTCATTTACCGCAAGCCCGGCGAACGCGACCCCACCCCGCGCCGCCTGCGTCCCTACCACTTATCGAATCGCGACAACCTCTGGTATCTCGTCGCCGAAGACGTGAAAAAAGCCCGCGTGCAAACCTTCGCCCTCGGGCGCATGAGCGAGGTCACCGTGCTGGCCCGCCGCTTCGAGCGCCCGGCCGGTTTTTCCCCCGAAACTTTCTTTGCCCACGCCCTCGGCGTCCTGAGCGGCGAGGCCCGCCACGCCATCCGCATCCGTTTCTCCGCCCAGGTGGCGGACCGGGTGCGCGAGCGCGAGTGGCACGACACCCAAGAGCTCATCGCCCTGCCCGACGGCGGACTGGAACTACGCTTGCGCCTCGGAGCCTTGGCTGAAGTCCGCCAATGGGTGCTAAGCTGGGGGCCGGATGCCGAGGCCCTCGCCCCGCCCGAACTCCGCACCGAATGCCGCCAAGCCCTGGAGCAAGCCCGCCAGCTCTACAGCACCAGCGAAAAGAAACCGCTCACCCTGAGCCTGCGCCGCTTTCCTCAGCATCGCACTGGCGTAACCAGCTTGGTGCGTCGGAACCAGCTGATCAACGCGGGCGCGGCCACCAAGATCGCGTAAGCCGCCGACTGCGTTTTCCCGACCCCAAAGGCGAAACCAAGCCCACCCATAAACACCGCCGCCGACAAATAACCAACCGCATACATATTCATCGCCATCGTCACGGTCAGACCAATCAACAAGGTCGGCACCGCCACCATCCAAGGCACTAAACCGAGAATCAGGCCCGCCATAAAACCAGCGGGCGAAAAAGACTCGTTTTCATCCTTCCTTCCAAGCGTTTGCGTAAATACCACGCCGGCCAAAATTAGAAACGTGAGCACCAGCGGAAGCTGCCGCGTTATGAAATCCGGCTTCCCTTCCAGATCAAAGGCCTGACTCAACAAAGTCGAAACCACATAACCGCGCACCGGATCGATCCAAACCAAGGGAAGCTTCCACCAGCGCCGACGTTTACGCTTATCCTCCGGCTTGGTGAGTAAACGCGTCCGCAGCTGCTCAAAGTCAAAATACCGGCACTCGCTGTTTATCAGTAACCGTGCGGGCAAAAAGCCGAACAGCAGAGCACCCATTAAAGAAAACCAAGAAATGACCATATTATTGCCAATATACCTCAGGATGCCCAAACGTCGCGTCGAGCAATAATTTCAAAGGCCTATTTGCGCGCCCCGCCGAGGTGGCGCCCAGCCAGCATTGAGGCCAGAACTGGCAGATTGACCGCCGCGCCCAGCAACACTGTGCGCCGCCAGTCTTGGGCAGTCACCACCATGCCGATCGCAATCAAACCCACGCTCGCCCCGACAAAACACGCCGACCACGCCCGGATCGCCAGCGCCGCACCGACCGCCAAAGGCAAACCCAAGATCAATACAAACGGGTGCACAATGGCCGACAGCGCACCGATCAAGAAAGCCACCGGGGCCTGCAAATAGTCCTCCGTATGCCAGTAAAACGCCTGCGCCGTCAGCGCCAGACCGAGCACCAAAGCCAGCCAGGCCTCCGACATCCACGCCACCCCGAACGGCCAATTCGGCAGCCCGACCAAGCCCCGCGCCATCAACCAACCGCCAACCGAAGCCCGCAAAACATCCACAACCGTAAACACAAGATTACGCCCCGTCGGCCAGTCGCGTTGATCAAAGCCGCCCAAACGGGACTTCGGCGCACGAAACGCCCACAGCGGGAAAAACCAAAGCACCACCGCACCGACGATATACAAGGGGGAAGACATAACGAACCGCAGATTACAAAGACCGCTTCCGCCGATTGCGAGCGGACATTGCCACACTATGCGCCGTTGCCATCAGCGCCTGGCGGTAAACCACTGCAGCACCCCCGCCAAATCCCGGGTGTTAAGCACCTTGTCCGCTTGCAACCAGCCCTTGCGCGCCACCCGCACCCCGGCCTCCACATGGCGCAAACCCGAGGTGTCGTGCGCATCGGGATTGATCGCGCACATCAGCCCGCGCTCCGCCGCCCGCCGCCACAGCCGCCAATCCATGTCCAGCCGCGAGGGATGCGCGTTTAATTCGATGACCACGCGGCAAGCGATTGCCGCATCGACCACCCGGGCCAGATCCACCTTGTAGCCTTCGCGTCGCAAAAGAATCCGTCCCGTCGCATGCCCCAGCATGGTCGTGCGCGGATGCTCGATCGCGCGCACGATGCGCCGCGTCATCTCGTCCTCGCTCTGGGTAAACGCACTGTGCACCGACACCACCACGTAATCCAAACCCAGCGACGCAAACGCCTCATCCGAGTAATCCAGCCGCCCATCCGGCAGGATGTCGCACTCCACCCCGGCCAGCAGTCGCGTGCGGCAGCGTCCGCTGGCGTTAAACGCCCGTATCGTCGCGACCTGCGCCGCCAGCCGCTCCTCGTCCAACCCGCGCGCCTGCACCGACGATTTGGAGTGGTCCGCGATGCCGAGATATTCCCAACCCAAAGCCTCCGCCGCCTGCGCCATCTCCACCAGCGAGTTCTTCCCGTCCGATTCGGTCGTATGATTGTGAAACGCCCCCCGCAGATCCGCCAGCTCCACCAGGCGCGGCAAAGCCACCCCGTGCGCCCGCGCCGCCTCCGCGATCTCGATTTCTCCCAGCCCCTCACGCAACTCGGGCGGGATAAACTCCAACTCCAACCGGGCAAATAATTCCGCCTCGTCCGCCGCCACCACACTCTCTCCGCGCTCCGCCTTTTCCTTGGCCGTGCCCTCTCCTGCCTCCGGCACGAGACCCCACTCCGAAAGCGACATCCCGCGCGCCAAGGCCCGCTGCCGCATCGCCACATTGTGGTCTTTTGAGCCCGTGAAATGATGCAGCGCAAAAGCGAACTGCGCCTCCGGCACGATGCGCAGATCCGCCTGCAACCCGCTCGCGAAACGCACGCTCGCCTTGGTCTCGCCCCGCGCCGTCACCTCCTTCACGTCCGGCTGCGCGCAAAACCAGCCCGTGATGCGTTCCGCCGCCGTCGCATCGGCCGCGACGATGAAATCCAGGTCGCCGACCGTCTCCAAATTCCTCCGCAACGAGCCCGCCGCCTCCGCCCGCCGCACCCCAGCCAGCAAACGCAACGCATGCACGATCGGCTCCGCCACCGCCCGCGCATCCCACCAACGATGCCGTTTCCCGTAAGCTTCGCGATTGGCCAGGCCCTCCAGGATTTTCGTCTGCGTTTTCTGCCCGAAGCCGGCCAGCTCCGCCACCCGCCCCGCCCTGCACGCCTCGGCCAAGGCCTCCGGCGACTCCACCCCGAGTTGCTCGCGCAGGGCCTTGATCTTTTTCGGCCCCAGCCCCGGGACCTCCAGCAATGCGATCACCCCGTCCGGAATCTGCGCCCGAAGTTTGTCGTAAAACTCCAGCCGGCCCGTCGCGTGCAGCTTGCCGATCTTGTCCACCAGCGCTTCGCCGAAGCCCTTCAACTCCCCCAGCGTCCCCGCCGCCATGCGCGCGGCAAATTCGTTCGCCTCCATCGCCTCCAAGGCCCGCGCCCCGTTCTGATAAGCGCGCGTCTTGAACGGGTTTTCCCCCTGCAATTCCAGCAGCACCCCGATCTCTTCCAGCACTTCGGCGATCTCGTGTTTCGTCATGCCACCAGCGCACCCGGCGCCCAAGCCACGTCAACCTCCCGCGCCACGATTTAAAATGTTACCCCAAGTGTTTTCCGCCATTGGTCATTGGACATTGGTCATTCGACATTCCATTCCTGCGGCATGGCCTTCTCCTACGCCCGCACCATTCACTTTCCCGACACCGACGCCGCCGGGGTGGTGTTCTTCGCCCGCTACCTCTCCATTTGCCACGAAGCCTACGAGGAGGCCCTGGCTGCCGCCGGCATCCCGCTCGCCACGTTTTTCGCCGACCACGGCGTCGTCATCCCCATCGCCAAAAGCGAGGCCAGCTACCTCCGCCCCTTGCTCTGCGGAGACAAAATCCGCGTCGATCTGACCGCCACCCGCCTGACCGAAAACAGCTTCGCCCTTGATTACGTGCTCTGGAAAACCGGCACCGCCGACAAACGCGCCGCCGTCGCCCGCACCGAGCACGTGTGCATCTCCTCCACCACCCGCGAGCGCCAGCCGCTCCCGCCCGCCATCTCCGCCTGGCTCGAAACGCAGTAACTCAGTGCGTCACTTCTTCGCCGCACCGCGCGGCGTATGGACGGCACCGTCGCCATCCACCCAAGGCCGCTTGGTTTCCAGCTCCGCCGCCAAACGGTCTGCATCCTGCAACCACAACAGTCGCTCGCGAAAGCTTAGCGACGAGCCCGACAGGAGCTGCCCCTGTTCGTGATCATTCCAGCCCCCGCACTGCCAGTTTTCGTCCGCAAATTTATTCACCGGTAAGCCCTTTCAGTTTCTCCAAATACTCGATGTCCAACAAGTCCTTCGGACGCGAAGCCTCGCGCTTCATCGCCAGTAAAACCCGCTTGGAAACCACCGGTATTTTCAATGTCGGCCCCACCGCCAGCCACTCACAAGCCAGCAGCTCATTCGTCACGTCGAACGGTTCGCGGACAAATACGTCAATGGGCTCGCGCTTGAAACGCTCGCTCACGAGCTGAAACACCACCATCTGCTTGTCACGCACCCAACTCGCCCGAGTAAGGGGGTTGGCAAACTCCACCGGATCGACCGGCACTTTCGCCTTATACCCCAATAACTTTAACGCCTCCATAGCGCGACGAACGTTGGCTTCATCAAGCGCCAACACCAGATCCAAGTCATTCGTGTAACGCACATACCCATGGGCAATCACCGCGAGACCGCCGACTACGAGGTAGTTCACCTGCGCGTCGTTCAAGGCCCCGAAGATTTGCTCAAGGTTGCTTAACTCCATGACGCACTTAACCCCGCCCGGCTCGTCTTGCCAAGTCCGCAAGCGCCGCGCGGTTGACCTTGCCCTGCGCGTTCCTCGGCCATTCCGCCGCCGGCACCGCCACGTAGCGCTTGGGCCGCTTGGCCGCCGCCAAACGCGCCGCCACTTCCGCTCGCACCGCGTCTTCGTCCCACTTCGCCTCCTGCTCCGCCACCGGATACAGCGCCACCGTCTCGTTGCCCCATTCCGCATGCGGCACACCCACCGCCACCACGTCGGCCAAGACTGCGCCCGCCACTTCGCGCAACACCATCTCGACCTCGGCCGGGTTCACCTTTTCCCCGCCGCTGATAAACAAAGCATCCGCCCGCCCCAACACCCGCAATCCGCCGCCCGCCGCCAGTTCGCCAAGATCGTCCGTGCGCCACTCGCCGGCGGTGCGCGTCTCGGGCCAATACCCGCGAAACAAGCTCTCACCCGCCACCCAAA
Source organism: Verrucomicrobiota bacterium (assembly GCA_026398135.1). Taxonomy (GTDB): domain Bacteria; phylum Verrucomicrobiota; class Verrucomicrobiia; order Opitutales; family Opitutaceae; genus IMCC26134_A. Next base: position 6,276 of record JAPLTN010000064.1, on the reverse strand, counting down.
TCCGCCCCTCGCCATCCAGCCGCAACCGCACCTGCGGCATCACCTCTCCGCAGGAATCATCGCCGCCCCAAAACCCGCCCGTCCGCTGCGCCACCACCATCGCCGCCGTCTCTGTCATGCCATAACTCAACACCACCGGCACCCGCGCCGCCCGCGCCCGCGCCAATAAATCCCCACCGACCGGGCCGCCGCCCACAAACACCGCCGCGAAACTTCTCAGCCACCGCTCCGTCTCCGCCTTGCCCAGCAGTCGCGCCAGCTGCGTCGGCACCAGTGATAAAAATCCGCCCTCCGCCCGCTGCGGCACCGCGCCCGTCTCCACCGCCTTCCAATCCAGCGCCTCGTAAACGCCCCCGGTCCACGCGCAACGCGCCCACGCCATCAACCCGCTCACGTGCCACGGCGGCAACACCCCCGTCGCATCCACCCGCGTTACCCCGTAGTGCGCGCTGAAGCCCGCCACCGCCGCGCCCAGGGTGCGTTCATCGTGCCGGGCCAGCTTCATCGCGCCCGAAGAACCTCCGGTGGCGATGCACAGCCACCCTTCGCGCCCATCCCAGTCCGGCGGCGTGCGCTCCGCCAAGGCCGCCCATTGCGCGCGTTCACGTTCGCCCCAGCCGGGATCGAGCAAAAACACCGCCCCGCCGCGCTCCACCAGCGCAGCCCCGGCCCACGCCCTCAGTCGTTTGATCAACTCAACGCGTTCCACAGGGCCTCCGCGTCGATTCGTTCCCAGTCCTCGCGCCGCACGAAGGGCCCGCTCGTCGGCGCATTCGCCCGCGCCTCGGCAAACAGCGGCCACACCCCGTGGCCGAGCGCGCGCCGCTCCGCCGCCGGTTTGGCCCGGCGTTCCTCCCACGCAAAAGCCAGCGCCAGCCCCGCCCGCGCCCCGACCACCGTTTCCAGCGCCGAGCCGAAAACCACATCCGCCTCCGCCCGCGCCAACCGCGCCAGCACCGGGCCGGGTTCCCCCAGCAAAGACGGTTTCAACACCCACACCCCGCGCCAGTCCGCCGCCAGCCAGCGCTCCACATCACGCGCCCCGCTCAGCGATTCATCCAGCGCGATCGCCACCGGATAATCCTCCGCCAAACCGCGCAAAGTATCCTCCGCCCCGCGCGCCTCCGGCCCGATCGGCTGCTCGATATACTCGATGGCCGGACGCTCCGCCGCCGCCGCCAGCCAGCGCTCCGCCACCCGACGGTCCCACGCCCCATTGGCATCCAGTCGCAGCTTCGCTCCGGCGGGTAATTCCCCGAGCAAATCATCCAAAATTCGTAGCTCATCCGCCGCGTCCCCCACCCCGACTTTCCATTTAAACGTCCTGAAACCCGACTCCAGCCGACCCACAACAGCCGCCAGCACGGCGCGCCCCGCCGGCAACAAACCCGCCACCGGCAAAAATTTCACCGTTTCTGCTCCGCCCCCGCCTGCGTCTGCCTCGCCGTCGCCCCCGCCCAGACCCGCCCACGCCGCCGCCAGCCCGGCCCGCACGCACCCGTATTCGCCAGGCACCCGGGCCAGCGCATCCGCCAAATCCCGCGCCTCGCCCCGCAAGCCCGCCAGCGCAGTTCCCGCCTCCGCCCAAGTCTCCGTCCCGAACCACGGAATCGGCGCCACTTCGCCCCAGCCCGCCGAATTGCCCGTCGCACCGGCATGCTCGCCCAGCGCACTCATCCTGAGCAAAAAACCTTCCCGCTCCGCCCAAGATCCGTGCGCCGTGCGCACCACTGCCCGAAAGGGCAGATGGTAGGGGCGATAGTCGATTTTCCACATAAAATGTACGCAGCACTGTCACCATCCGCCGACTGCTCTGCGCGTCAATCGTTCGAGGTGACTCCCTCAGTTCGCCATCGCCTTGGCAATTTCATGAAAATGTTTGCGAAAACTAAAGACACTCCAGGTTGTCCAGCTTCCGCCGATCATACACGCTACGATCTCTTTAGCCCCCCCCCGCCCACCCCAACCCGCTATGATCTCACGCCTCCGCTGCCTTCGTTACGCTCTGCTCCCAGCCCTGATCGCGACCGCCGCCGCTTTACGTGCCGACGTCATACCCAACGCTTTGTTCGCCGACCACGCCGTGCTCCAACGCGACAAGCCCATCCCTGTCTGGGGCCAGGCCGAACCCGGAGAAAAAGTCACCGTGCGTCTGGGTGGATTAATCGCCGAAAGCACCACCGCCGATGCCAAAGGCAATTGGTCCGTTCGCCTGCCCGCCCAACCCGCCGGCGGCCCCTACTCGCTTGTGTTTGAGGGCAAAAACCGTGTCGAACGCACCGACATCTGGCTCGGCGAAGTCTGGGTTTGTTCCGGCCAGTCCAACATGGATCGCAAGCTCGGCCTCAACAAAAACCAGAAGCCGCTGGAAAACTGGGAACAGGAGGCCGCCTCGGCCAATTACCCGCAAATCCGCCACTTCTACGTCGCCCGCACCCCGTCCGATACTCCGCGCACCGCCACCACCGGAAAGTGGGATGTCTGCTCTCCGCAAACCTCGGTCAATTTCACCGCCGTCGGCTACTACTTCGCCCGCGATCTCCAGCGAAAACTGAACGTCGCGGTCGGCCTCATTAATTCTTCCTGGGGAGGCACGCCCGCCGAAGCCTGGATGCGCCGCGATGTGCTCGACGCCGACTTCCCCGAAACGCTCGCCGCCCAGGAAAAAGCCATCGTCGATTATGAGGCCGCCCTCGCGAAGTTCAAAGCCGACGAACCCGCCCTGCTCAAAACCTGGGAGGAAAAGGCCGCCGTCGCCAAAGCCGCCGGCAAACCCGCTCCCGCCAGACCCTCCGCCCCGGGCGACCCGCGACTCTCCGCGAACCGTCCCTCCTCGCTCTACCAAGGCATGATCGTACCGCTCCAGCCCTACGCCTTGCGCGGGGTCATCTGGTATCAGGGCGAATCCAACGCCAAACGCGCCGAGGCCTACCGCACCCTGTTTCCCGCCCTCATCCGCGACTGGCGCGCCCAATGGGGCCAGGGCGAGTTCCCCTTCCTGTTTGTGCAAATCGCACCCTTCAACGGCCAGCCGCCCGAAATCCGCGACGCCCAGCTTCACGCCTGGCGCACCACCCCCAATACCGCCATGGTCGTCACCACCGACGCAGGCGACGCCAACGACATCCATCCCGCCCGCAAGGAACCCGTCGGCGTCCGCCTCGCCCTCGCCGCCCGCGCCCTCGCCTACGGCGAAAAACTGGATTACTCCGGCCCCGTTTACCGCTCCGCCACCGTGGTCGGCTCCAAGGTCACGCTTGCCTTCGATCACCTCGGCGGCGGCCTCGTGGCCAAGGACGGCCCGCTGCGCGGCTTCACCCTCTCCGCCGACGGCAAAACCTTCGTTCCCGCCCAAGCTGAAGTCGTAGGCGACACCGTCGTGCTCCATGCCGAAACGATCAGCAAGCCCGTGGAAGCCCGCTACGGCTGGGCCAACGTGCCGGATGTTAACCTGTTCAACGCCGCCGGCCTGCCCGCCTCGCCCTTCCGCACCGGACCGCTCTGAGACGTTTTCATCTTTAGCTGCATTGGCCGGGACGGCCAATGCAGCATCCAGGACACATCTTATTGGCATCTCTTGCGTGGTGTGGCGTTGGCCGTCCCCGGCCAATTCCTATTTTCACCACAACGTAATCGTATATCGGAACAAAGGATCGCGCCCCTCGCCAGCGCGATCCGCCGGACCGCCGCCTACTTGCTGTCCATCACGTAAGCCCCATCCCAGCCCGGCCCCGGCGGACGGGCCTGCATGGCGCGCACTCTCTGCTGGTAAACCAAGGAAGGATTGTAGCCCTCAGCCTTCGCGCTGCCAGGCTCAGGCTGGTTGGGCTCCAATGCCGCCGCCGCCTCGAAGTCCGCCAGCGCCCCCACCCAATCCTGCGCATAATACTTGGCCAAACCCGCCTCGAATCGCGCGAGACACTCGCGGGTGCGATCCGTCACGTCTTCAGGAAGGCCCACCAACTCAAAAATCGGCTCCGGGGCCTTGCGCCCTTTCACCACCACCCGCCCAAGCGGACGAAACACCACCGCGTCCGGAGCCACCGCGCGGCACTCCCGCCAGGTTGCCTCCGCGCACATCGTGATCACGCCCCACGCCTTGGCCCCCGACTCCATGCGCGCGGCCAGATTCACCGTATCGCCCATCATCGTGTAACTAAAACGCGAGGCGCTGCCCATGTTGCCCACCACCGCGCGGCCAGTGTTCAACCCCACGCGAGTGCGCAGCCGGAACACGATGTCGGGCCAGCCCTTGCTCGCCGCCTCGTGCCGCCACTTCTCGCGCAACTCGCCGCAACGGCGCTGCACCCGCAAGGCCGCCACGCACGCGTGGTGCGCATGATTGGGCAAGGCCAGCGGCGCGCCATACATCGCCACCAAGGCGTCGCCGATATACTTGTCCAAGGTGCCGCCCTCCGCCTGCACGATGTCGGTGCACGCGGTCAGATACTCGTTCATCAACTCAACCAGTTGCCTCGGACTCAACACCTCGGAAAACGAGGAGAACGACTCGATGTCGCTGAAGTAAGCGGTGATGTTTTCCTCCACCCCGCCGAGCGTCGGCTCCTGCCCCGAATCGACCATCTGCGCCACCACCGAAGGTGCCAGATACGCGCCGAACAAACCCTTGATCCGGCTCTTCTGCTTCTGCTCCAAAACCAACTGCGCCGCCCCGCCGATAAACGTCGCACTCAAGGCCGCGCCCACCGGCACGATCATGGGCAGTAGCAGATCAAAACGACTGAAAACCCACTGGCCACCCGCCACATAGCCGATCAAAATCACAATCGCCAAGCCCCGCCACAACGCGTTTCTCCGCCCTTCCACGACCAGGAAAAGCCCGACCACCAGCGCACTCAATCCCAGGGTTATCGCCGGCGTCATCCACTCAGGCGGTCGGCGTATGAAACGCCCCGAAAGCAGGGTCTTCACCATATTGCCGTGCACGCTTACCTTGGGAGCCGGCACCCGGTCGAACGGAGTCGGGGCCAAATCCTGTAACAGCGGATCCACCGGGCCGATCAAGACCACGGCATCCTTGAAATAATCATCCGCGAAATACTCATCCACCTCTTTCAGCCCCTTCGCATTTCCCGAAGCCGCTACTTGGGCGAGTTGCGTGATATCGGCGATGCTCACGCGGCGATTCCGCGCATCGTCCACCCAAGGGGAAAACCAGTTGATATCCACCCACTGCTGTTGATTCAGGGGGATGGATCGAAGCACTCCCGCAGTGGGGGAAACCAAGTCGATCCGGTCGCGACCGATCTTCACATCCTCCGGCGCCAAACCGAGGGATAGCCGGGAAAGTTCTAACGCCATGTGCAAATAATTACGGCCTTTTACCGGCGCATAAATCGGCACCCGGCGCGTCTCGCCCGCCTCGGTATCGATCACCCCAACCAAGGGCGGACTGTAAATAATACCGCCAAAATCCCACTCCGGCATCTCCGGCGCATCCTCGCCCGGCCCATGGATCACCAAAGGCAAGGGACGCGCGCGAGACTCGCCGGTCTGCAAGTCGGTCTGCACCCCGCCGGCGTAACTCGCCGCCAGCACCACCGATGGCGCGGGCTTGGCCGCTGGCTTGGCGTTCTCATAAGGACTGATCCCGCGCAGCAGATAACGCCCGAAATAGAAATGCCCCTCATCGAGCCGCGCGCGGTCCACCAGATTGGGCACGCCCGCCTCGGAAAACACCACGTCGATGCCAACCGCCTTGGCCCCGCCACGCGTCAGCAAAAGTTCGCACGCCCGGGCAAAAATCGCCCGATCCCAAGGGAAACTGCCGAGTTGGTTGATCGCCTTCGTGTCGATATCGACATAGACCAAATTCACCGGCGCCTCGATCGGACCGCGCAGCCGGAAACGCATATCCTCCTCCAGATTCCTGAGCGGTCGCAAGGCGTTGAATTGGTCCAATAAAAGCCAAACCAGGCAGATCGCCAGCAGGCTGAGATAAAGCCACAAGTTGGAACGGAGCGAGCGAAGGGAAAGCACACCCAAGCAAATGAGGATCCGGCTCTTTCAGTGCAATTGCAGAAAGGGGCGGAAATGCCGGTTCACGCCCTCCTTAGTACGAGGAAACCCCGTCCGCTTGAGGCGGACGGGGTTCCAAGGGAACCTGATCAGGTGACTTGGACCAAACCGGCTTACGACAGGAGTCGAAGCGCGGTTTGGGAGGATCCGTTGGCTTGTGAAAGCATCGCGGTTCCTGCCTGCACCAGGGTATTCCATCTGGCTAGCTGCGTGGACTCCTCCGCCACGTCCACATCG
>JAPLTN010000087.1 GCA_026398135.1 Verrucomicrobiota bacterium | reverse complement strand
AAACAAAACGGCGTGGCCGATACTGAAAACGCCGGGCTGGCCAAGGGCTGGGCCGCCCCCGAGTTAAACGACGCCGGTTGGACGGACGCCAAGGCCATGTTTGATTTCGGCACGGTGCTCGGGGTCAAGGGCGGTGGCGTTTTTTGGCTGCGCAAGACGGTGGACCTGCCACCGGAGAGCGTCGGCAGAAGCTTCCGGCTCTATCTCGGCTACATGACTGAGCAGTATGATAAAACCTATTTTAACGGCGTGGAAATCGGCCACACCGGCGACAAGCCGCCGTATTACTACTCCGCGCACCGCTCATACACCGTGCCCGTCACACTCCCGAAGGCCGGGCGCAACGTCATCGCTATGCGCTTGGTGCGCCATGACCCCAGGGGTGGACTCAACGTGAACAGCCGCTTGCTGGGTTTGCCGGTGAGTATCTCCGCGTTGCCAGACGAGCAGTGGAAGGTGAAGGCCGAGCGCGAATTCCCCGTGCTTTCCGCCGAGGTGCTGGCCGCCCGCCCGCCCTTGAATCGCAGCGAGGCGAGCAAAACTTCGACCACGCTTTACAACGGCATGATCCACCCGCTCATCCCCTACGCCTTCCGAGGCGCCATCTGGTATCAGGGGGAGAATAACACCCAGACCGCCGCCAGCAGCAAACAGTACGTGCGACTCTTGCCGGCGATGATCGCCGACTGGCGGGCGCAGTGGGGCCAGGGCGATTTTCCTTTCTATCTCGTACAGTTGGCCAACTACAAACCGGCCAACCGCAATCACGAAGACCACACCTGGGCCTTCATGCGAGAATCGCAGCTGCGCATCCAGCAAACCGTGCCCAACACCGGCATGGCGGTGATCATCGACCTCGGCGATGCGAACGACATTCATCCAATAAACAAGCAGGACGTGGGCAAACGCCTCGCGCTCCTCGCCCGGGCCAAGACCTACGGCGAGAAGGGACTGGTTTATCAATCCCCGCTCTACAAGTCAGCGAACGTGGAAGGCGGCAAAATCCGCGTGCGGTTCGATACCGGCGGTTCTCCTCTGATCGTGGGCAAAAAGACCGGCCTTGATCCGGTCGTGCCGACCCCGCAGGCCAAACTCGACTGGTTCGAGATCTCCGGAGCCGACGGCAAATGGGCCTGGGCCGACGCCGTGATCGATGGCGACAGCGTGGTTTTGTCGTCGCCCGAGGTGGCATCGCCGGTCACGTTGATCGTGGATGAGCGCGAATCGGACGGCATTTTTGAAAATCCCCCCCCACCTGTTTTCAAAAGCTGACCACACATAATAAAAACCTGCTTCCCCCTTATGTACTCCGATGATAACACCCCTCGCTGCGAAACTATGATAATCTCTCGTTCTCGCGCCCGTTTGCCTGAATCGGCGCAGCGGCCCTTTTTATGCTCTCTATTAAAAGCGGCGGCCGCCTTGGTCTTGCTGCCCGGTATGCTCGCGGCCGCCACCTTCGAGCCGGGCGATTTCCAAAAACTGGTCCCGGCGGATAAGAAACTAAGCGAGGCGTGGATCACCTCTCTGACCGCTCGCGGCGAGCCGACCGTTTACCGCGGCACGGAACTCAAATACATCGGCATGCCGGTCGGTGGTATTTGCGCCGGTCAGCTTTATCTCGGAGGTGAAGGCAACTTCTGGCTCTGGGATATATTCAATGAACTCCGCGCTACAGGTTCAGCGCAATACAAGACCCCGATGGTTCCAACCCAGGTGGTGGATCAAGGTTTCGCCGTGCGGATCGTCTCGGGAGCCAAGCCGGAAATTCGACCGCTCAACGCGAAGGGTTTTCCAGAGGTAAGCTTTCGTGGCGAGTATCCGATCGGGACCCTGGCCTATACCGCCCAGGAGTTTCCGCTTGAGGTAACAATGAAAGCCTTTTCGCCGTTCACGCCGCTGAATGTGGATGACTCCAGTTTGCCGGCCACAGTGATGAAGTTCACCGTGAAGAACACTTCGCCCGCCACCATCGAAGCCGAACTCGGCGGTTGGCTGGAAAATGTGGTCGCCTACAAGTCAAGCCAGTTGTTTGCGGTGTCGCGCGTCAACCGAGGTCGGAAAACGAGTGAAGCCACCATGCTTGAATGTTCTTACCGGTCGAACGCATCCGCCAAACCTCAGGAAGACCGACCGCTGATAGTCTTCGAGGATTTCGAGCGCGAGGACTGGGGAAAATGGAAAGCCGATGGCACGGCCTTCGGTAGCAATCCTGTCGAAGGCACAAAGCGTTCGGAGCAACTCATCGCGGGATACAAGGGCAAGCGCGTGGCGAACTCGTATTCGGGCCAAGGAGATCGCCCCGTGGGCAAGCTTACCGCCGAACCCTTCAAAATCGAACGCCGTTTTATTAACTTTCTCATCGGCGGCGGCAATCACATGCGGCAGGACGGACAGGTCGAGATGGGCATAAACCTTCTTGTCGATGGCAAGGTGGTGCGCAACGCCACGGGCAAAGACACGGACGCCATGTTGCTTGCCAGCTGGGATGTCAGCGAATTCGAGGGCAAAACCGCGGTCCTGGAAATAGTCGATGACAGGAGCGGCAGCTGGGGGCACATCAACATCGATCAAATCGAATTCGCCGACCGCTTGCCGCTGGCGACCGGAACTATCGTGGAACAACGGGATGTCGGTTCTCTAGCCCTCGCGCTTTTAGATGCTACCGCAATGGATCGCGTTAATCCCAGGCTGGAAGGTGCGGCGGCGGAAGCGTGCTTTACCCAGGCTTCGAATGACCAGGAGTTCGTGTCCCCGGCCAACCTCACCAAGGCGACCAAGCCCGTGGGATCGGTCGTTCGATCATTCAAACTGGAACCGGGAGCATCCCGCGAAATCACCTTTGTGATGTCATGGCATTTTCCCAATCTGATTTTCCCTCTCACCTTCTCCGCCGGACAGGCCGCGAGTGGTAATATACAGACGGAAAAAGGCCGCTATTATGGCACCCAGTTTGACTCTGCCGCCTCGGTGGTCGGATTTATAGCCAGGAATGTGCCAAGGCTGATTGGTAATACCGAACTCTGGCGCGACACTTGGTACGATTCCACGCTGCCTTACTGGTTGCTCGATCGCACGCTCCTTAATATCTCGACCCTGGCCAGCTCTAACGTCCAACGCTTTGCCAACGGCCGTTTCTACGGTTGGGAAGGCGTGGGCAATTGCGGCGGCACCTGCACTCATGTGTGGCACTATGAACAAGCGATGGGGCGTCTATTCCCTGAACTCGATATTCTTTTGCGTGATCGTGTGGATTATAATCCCAAAATCGGCTTTCAGGCGTCAACCGGCATGATCGGCACCCGTGGCGAGGTGAACGGACTCTGGCCATCGGTTGATGGGCAGGCAGGCACGCTTTTGCGCACTTATCGCGGTTATCTCGTCTCCCTGGACGATTCACTAATAAAGCGCAACTGGCCGCAAATCAAGTTGGCCACCGCGTGGCTCATGAAGTTCGACAGCGACAAGGACGGCATTCTGGACCAGCCGCAGGGTAATACACTTGATGGCGTTTGGTACGGAAAGATCCCTTGGCTCACCAGCCTCGGCCTCGCCGCCGTGGAAGCCAGCAAACAGATGGCGCTCGTTATGGGCGACACGGCGTTTGCGGAAACCTGTAAAGTTTTCGTTGAAGCCGGGAGATCCAATTTCGTAAACACCTTCTGGAACGGTGAATATTTCGAGCAAATCCATGATCCTGCCCAGCTCGAGCACGTTGGTTCTTATAACGGATGCCTCATCGATCAAGTTTTAGGCCAGGGCTGGGCTTTTCAAGTGGGCCTCGACCGTGTGCTGCCTGAGGACAAAACCAAGGAGGCCTTGAATGCCATTTGGAAATACAACTTCGCGTCGGATGTGGGTCCATTCCGCGAACAACGCCCCGCCGGACGCTGGTACGCCATGCCCGGCGAAGCCGGCACCTTGATGTGCTCCTGGCCGCGCGGCGACAAACTGCGCGTTACCAAGGGTTACGACTTCTACTTTAATGAGTCCATGAACGGCTTCGAGCATCAGGTCGCCGGACACATGATCTGGGAAGGCGCGCCCGGCAGCGAGTTGGTCAAGCAAGGTCTTGCCATCCAGCGCGCCGTCCACGACCGCTATCACGCATCGAAGCGCAATCCCTGGAACGAAATCGAAGCCGGCCACCATTACGCACGTTCGATGGCCAGTTACGGGGTGTTTATCGCTGCCACCGGATTCACCTACAACGGACCGGAAGGCCGCATCGGCTTCGCGCCCAAGCTTACGCCGGAAAACTTCAAAGCCGCCTTCACCGCCGCCGAGGGCTGGGGCAGTTACAGCCAGAAACAAAGCGGCACGGCGATGAGCGCTTCCCTCGCGCTCAAGTACGGCCGGCTCAAGCTCAAGGAACTCACACTTGCACCCCAACCCGGCACCACACCGAAAAAGGTAAACGCGACTCTTGGCGGCAAACCCGTGGCCGCGAGTTTGACAACGACGTCCAATCGAACGACGATCTCCTTTGCGCAAACGCTCGTCGTGCCGAAGGGCCAAACGCTGACGGTTATCTTGGAATAAATTCAGGACCTCCCTTGTTTCAAAATCACTCCGCATTACACCCGCTTGCAAAATCAGCCGTTATCATTCTGTGCCCACACCAATTTATGGCACTAAGTTGTTTTATTACAATAACTTAATAAATAACTTAAGGTTTTCATCCAACTGACTTCCCGGAAACTTATGATAAAAAATAACAAAACGGCCTCTGATGTCTTTCGCTCCACTGCGACACGGCCATTCGTTAAAAGCTTTTGTTTTCCAAGGGTTTATTTAGCGCTTTTGGCTTTAACTGTCATGGGGTGCTTTAAGCCAGTTATAGTACAGGAAGTTGAAAAACCTTTAAAAACAGAAATAAAATTCGAGCCCTACATCACCCTGCCGTCATACGATGTCTCGTTACCTGCTTATCCTGTGGCGTATTCTGAAGAGGAAAAAACAGAACAACGCAAGGCAGGTGCCACAACGATAAAAAACATTAAAAGCCAAATAGCATCAGGGCAGAAGCACCTGGTGATTCCAAAAGGAATCTACCGCTACGGGTTGAAATAGATAACAAGGATTTTCGCTATAATGGTTTTACCATGAATCATTGCGAAAATATTGTCTTGAAGAATTTGGACTACGACTCCGATCCTCCAGCCTCCCCCGTCGGTAAAATTGTGGCGCACGACGTCACACAACAGACATTGACCGTTGCAATGCTGCCAGGATACGGCCCGCTTAGAAGCAGGGGGCGCTTTCTTTTGTTTGATGCGAAGGGGGAGTTATTGCCCAGTTCTATGAACGAATTCCATAAGCCCGTTGACCTGGGAAATGGCAACATTCTCATAAAAGTTTCCTCAGCTGCGATGAAGCCTCCCTATGATCGATTTTACGATCTGGCAAAACAGCCTTTGGTTGTCTTTGAAAACACTCATGCCCCGTTTCATTCCAGCCAAAATAGCAAAGGACTTGTTCTGGAAAACATCAACAATTACAGCGGCAGCATGGGGATATGGCACCGAGATCAGATTGGTGACAATTATATCAAAAATGTAAAATTTATACGCCGACCCGGAACCAACCGTTTGGTGGCTGATGGAGGGAGTCAATTTAATCATTTGGCTGGGGGACCCCAGATCAGCGGATGCAATTGGGAGTACACCTACGACGATCCTGTTAATATTTTTGGAAAATACGCTTTGGTTTACAAGCAAACTGGTCCCAGGCAGGCAATTCTGAGCCAAGGTTGGAAAACTTACGGACTAAACGACGATATCACCTTCTACAAGTATGCATCCTTCCATAAGTCGATTACCGCCAAAATCGTGGGACTCGATTTGCTGGAGGATGAAGATGAAAAAATAAAGGCCATCAAAATCCATAAAGGCAATCCAATTTCCGGCAAGGGTCCACACGCCAGTCCATGGGTGGTCGATTTTGACCGAGACATATCCGTGGGTAAAGGTGACTATGCCATGGCCGAAAAGCGACGGCCCGGCGGAGTACGGATTTCAGACTGCATTTTCAAGGGCTGCTTTACCCGCCCGATTCTCATCAACGGTGCGGAAAATGTTCTTATAGAGAATAATCGATTTGATCAAAGTGGCATGAGCAGTATTTGTGTGATGCTTGACGGCTGGTTCTTGGAAGGTCCATTTCCGCGCAATGTCGTCATCCGTTCCAACACTATTTCACGGGCTTCGTATCATACTTATGGAAAACGGGTTACAGATATGCAGCACGGCGCCATATTTGTGGGTTATTACGGTGTAGATATAAAGAATAGAATAGAGGCTCGTAATATCGAAGGCATTACCATTGAGGGCAACACCATACTCGATTCAATGATGACCGGCATCACATTAAGTCATGTCAAAGGAGCCGTGATAAATAATAATAAAATCCTAGGCTCTGGATCACGCACGCCCGTCAATTATGGTAGCGGACTTCCAGGTTCAGTTTTTTACGGGGAAATGCCTCACGGTGCCATCTACCTTAACAATGTATCGGATGTCATCATCAAGGATAATGTTCTTGAGGCAGATAAAAATTACCAAAAGATCATTGTCGAGGGCAAGGGGTATAAAAATGATAACGTTTCCGCCCCAAAGGATTTGTAATTTAGCAAGCCCACGAGAAATGGGTCGCAGCTCATATAATGGCAACACGGCTAATCAGTTCAAAATGAATTATGTAGAGAGCGATGACAGCACTTTTCCTGATAGAGAGAGGAGAAGAACTCCCGTCCCGCCGTGCGCAGATCCCCTCCCGAACCCTTCACCCAAAGCACTTCAAGCGCCCGACCGGTGATCGGATCCTTATCCATCAGTTTGGAAGATGTGTTACCGCCGCCGGTGTTGGTGATTCGCTGGTCGGAACCCAGTAAGTTAGAGCGATAGACGAGCCGGCCAACCGGATCGAGCGCAGTCGCCTTGTCATCGTCCCAGCTAAAATTCACGTAGGAGTAATAAGACATGTCTGAATGGGGACGCTTCCCTTCCGATAGATACTGGTAGATTTCGAGCGATTTACACCAATTCATGGGAAATTATCTTCATATATTTTTTATCCGCATCATCACATGATTCTTAAGTTGATAAAAAACTGGGCGCTCCCCATCTCGTCACCACTGCTCAATGTAACAAAATGAAATCCCTTCGCCCGCGAAATCCAGAAGGGTATTAAACAGGAAATCCGTCGCACCGGATAAAACGCTCCGAATACTCCAGAAACGGGACTGCGCCCGGAACGAGTTTACGGTTCAACCGTTGTTATTTATGCGCGGACTTGTGCCGCCTTCGATCCAACGCGGCCCGATTATGGTGGCGCGCGCTTGTGGAGGAACGCCCCGTTGGTTGTGGTGAATCATGGAAATAATCATATCCACCGCCGCTTCGCCCACCAAGTCGTTGCGTTGGTCCATCCCGGACCAGTCGGCGTGATCGGGGCGCCATTCATACTGAATGAGTCCGATGTCACCCGGTACGCGCAGGCCCAAATCGAGCAGCCAGCGTTTCACTTCATGATATAAAGTGAAAATTACGTCCGGTTGATTTTCTTTCAGCCAATTTGAAAACACCCCCGGGTCTATCCGGGCAGCCGCAATATTATAGAACGGGTAGGTTTTGGGTTGAGCCGGTGACAGGCGGCTTTGGCCGGTGAGAAATCCGGCGGTAAAGCGTCCCTCGATTAAATCGTCGATCACCCGGTCCAAGACCAACGCCGGCCGCCGGTAACCGAGGTCAATGGCTTTCTCAAATGCTTCCAGTGCAAGCGCATGATGATCACTGCAGGCGAAGGAAAGCGCGGGATCGCGGGTCCGCACCCCGGTGACCACGGCGGGAAATTCATCCCACAGACCAGCCATATGCGACGGCAGGCGATTGTTCTGCATTAGGCCGACGACAATGATACCGCGGATGTTGCGAGCTTGAAAAATCGAGCGCCACCGCGCCACCGTCAAATTCGGTTCGTGAAGCCAGAACTCATCCAGGCGGTAACCTAGTTGCCGCGCCCTTCGTCGGCAACCGTCAACATAGGCCGGAATCGTCGCGTGCCGGGTGAAGGCATCCGGTGTCCCGTGGGCATTTATAATCGCCAGCGTGGCCTGGTAGCCCGGCGCGCGGGTTTGTCTTAACTGCGCCATCAAGTGAGCAATTGTCGGGTTTAAACGATAGCCCATCATTTCGGCCTTTTGGACAATTCGCTCCCGCGTTTCTGCCGCCACTCGCGGGCTCCCCCGCAGCGCAAGACTGACCGTATTTTTAGAAACACCTAACGTTCTGGCAACTTCAGCCATGGATGGTTGCGACATGCCGTCGGGATGATCGAAACAAGTGTCGGCGTCCAGCCTAATATGACTGTCATACAACTCGGGGCTTCCGCGCTCCACGGATATCGATATGTCTGATCAGTCATGTCATATACCCTTGGCTTCGATTATGGAACAAATAGTGCGCGGGCGCTGGTGGTTGATTGTGCCAACGGACGCGAAATCGGCACTGCAGTGGTATCTTATCCTTCTGGTAACCAAGGGATAATTCTTAACTCTGCAGACCACCATTTCGCCCGGCAAAACCCGGCTGATTACGTCTTCGCGCTGGAACAAGCCACCCGGCAGGCCTTTGCCACCGCCCGTCTGGCCGATCCATTATTTTCCCCGGACCAAGTAATTGGAATCGGTATGGACGGAACCGGGTCAAGCCCGCTGCCGGTGGACGCAAATAATACCCCGTTGGCGGCGAACGAGAAGTTCGCCCAAAACCCCAACGCCCAATGCTGGCTGTGGAAAGACCACACCAGCATTCCGGAAGCTGCGGCCATCACCGAAATCGCCAAAAAAATCCGCCCGCATTATCTGGCTAAGATTGGCGGCAAGTACTCGTCGGAATGGTTTTGGGCCAAACTTTGGCACTGTATAAAGGTGGACCCCGAGGTGTTCGACGCCGCATATTCGTGGGTTGAACTGGCGGATTATATTCCGGCTCTTCTGGCTGGCGTCACTGACCCGCGCGAGATTCAACGCGGCATCTGCATGGCCGGGCATAAAGCCCTCTATGCCGACGAGTGGGGTGGCCTGCCGGATCAAGAGTTCCTTGCCGCGCTTGATCCCCGTCTCGCAAAACTGCGCGATCGTCTTTATACAAAAGCCCACAATGCCTCGGCTATGGCCGGCAGACTGTGTCCGGAGTGGGCCGGGAAACTTGGACTGCGCGCCGGTATTCCCATCGCTATAGGCGAAATGGATGTTCATTACGGAGCCATCGGTTGCGGCGTGGACGAAGGCACCTTGGTCAAAGTCATCGGAACGTCCACCTGCGATTGCGCGGTGGTTTCCACCGAAAAACCGATAGCGGATATTCCCGGCATTTGCGGGATTGTTCGCGGCGCAATTTTACCGGGCTACTTTGGTATCGAAGCAGGCCAGTCCGCCGTCGGTGATATATTCAAATGGTTCATCGAAGGCGTCCTGGGCGATGTCTCGCTGCACGAAGAGTTAACCCGCCAGGCCGACGCCCAAAAACCGGGCCAATCCGGTTTGCTCGCGCTGGATTGGAACAACGGCAATCGCACGATTTTGGTCGATCAATTGCTCACCGGATTACTGCTGGGCCAGACTCTTTATACAACCCGGGCGGAAATTTATCGCGCCCTGATAGAAGGCACCGCTTTCGGCGCTCGCGCGATCATTGAGCGCCTCCGCCACTATGGCGTGCCCGTCGCGCGCATTGTCTGTTCGGGGGGTATCGCCGAGAAAAACCCCGTGCTCATGCAGATCTATGCGGATGTCACCGGCTGTGAAATGCGAGTATCGCGCTCGTCGCAATCCTGCGCGCTGGGTTCGGCGGTGGCTGCGTCGGTGGTCGCCGGGGCGCATCCCGATTTCAAGACGGCCCAGGCCGCCATGACAGGCCTGAAGGAAATCACCTACCGCCCAATCGCGGAAAACCAAACCGTCTATAATCAACTCTATACTCTTTATATTAATCTTCACGACGCCTTTGGCGGGGTCACGGCAAGCGCCGATCTCGGCCACGTCATGAAAAACCTGCTTGCGATCAAAGCTCAACAATCTCGCTAAAACACCCATTCACCATGTCCACTATCAACCATTTCACGGCTCTTGAAATCTGGTTTGTCACCGGATCCCAACATCTCTACGGCCCGGCGGCGCTTGATAAAGTCGATGAACACGCCCAAATCGTGGTCGACGCGTTAAACGCTTCCGGATCCCTTCCACATAAGATCGTTTTTAAGCCGGTGCTAAAGTCTTCGGCGGAAATCACCAATTTTGCCATCGAGGCGAATTCAGCGCGCAATTGCATCGGCATCATTGCCTGGATGCACACGTTCTCGCCGGCCAAAATGTGGATCGAAGGGCTGCAGATTCTCCGCAAGCCGCTGGCCGATTTTCACACCCAATTCAACCGTGATATCCCGTGGGCAGGGATTGATATGGATTTCATGAACCTGAACCAGACCGCTCACGGTGGGCGCGAGTTTGGGCACATTGGGGCGCGCCTGCGTCTGCCGCGCAAAGCGGTCGTCGGTCATTGGCATGACCCGGAGGTGCACGCCCGCCTCGCCGCGTGGGGCCGCGCCGCTCGCGGCTGGCACACCTCGCGCACGCTCAAAGTGGCCCGGATTGGCGACAACATGCGCCACGTAGCCGTGACCGAGGGAGACAAGGTTTCCGCCCAAATCCGCTTTGGCTGGGAGGTGAACACATTTGGCATCGGCGATCTCGTGGCGAAAATCAATGCCGCCAGTCCCGCCCAAGTGGATGCCCTCTGCGCTCTATATGAAGAGAAATATCGGGTGGCTCCTGAGTTAAAAAAGGGAGCGCCCCGCCATCAATCCTTGCGCGACTCGGCCGCCATCGAGATCGGACTGCGCGCGCTGCTGGAAGAAGGTGGTTTTACCGCCTTCACCACCACCTTTGAAGATCTCCATGGCATGAAGCAACTGCCCGGCCTCGCCGTGCAACGCCTGATGGAAGACGGCTACGGTTTCGCCGGTGAAGGCGATTGGAAGACCGCCGCGCTCACCCGCATCATGAAAGTGATGGGGCACGGTCTCGCCGGCGGCACATCGTTTATGGAGGATTATACCTACCACCTCGATCCCGCCGATCCGCTCGTCCTTGGCGCGCACATGCTGGAAATCTGCCCGTCCATCGCCTCTGAAATCCCGAAAATCGAAATCCACGCCCTCGGCATCGGCGGGAAGGAGGATCCCTGCCGCATGGTCTTCGATTGTGTTGCGGGTCAAGCCGTCAACGGCTCCATTATCGATCTCGGCAACCGCCATCGGTTTCTGGTCAATGAGGTCAATTGTGTGGCACCGGAACATGCCCTGCCGAAGCTGCCGGTCGCCCGCGTGTTGTGGAAACCGCTGCCTGATCTCAAGACGGCCACCGCCGCCTGGATCTACGCCGGCGGAGCGCATCACACCGTGCTTTCTTATGCGCTCACTGCGGAGCATCTCGAAGATTTCGCCGAGATGGCCCGCATCGAACTCAGTGTCATCGATTCCGAAACCCGGTTGCGTTCATATAAAACGGAACTGCGCCACGCCGATCTTTATTACCACCTCGCGCAGGGCATTCAGGGTTAAATTATATGAACTATGACGCGCTCAAACAGGAATGCCTGGAGGCAAACCTGGATCTGCCAAGAACAGGGCTGGTGGACCTCACCTTTGGCAATGTTTCGGTGGCCGATCCCGCGCGCCGTGTCTTCGCCATAAAGCCCAGCGGGGTTCGCTATAGTGAACTCATCCTCTCGCAGATTGTGGTGCTGGATTACGACGGAAATGTTATGGAAGGCGCGCTACGGCCCTCGTCAGACACGCCCACCCACCGCCACCTCTATCTCCACTTCGCTGGCATCCGCTCGGTCGTCCACACTCACTCGCGAAACGCCGTGGCGTTCGCGCAAGCAGGGATCGATTTGCCCTGTCTGGGCACCACCCATGGTGATTATTTCAACGGCCCGGTTCCGGTTACCCGAACAATGACACCGGCTGAGGTGGCGGGGGAATACGAGTGGGAGACGGGAAAAGTGATTGTCGAACGATTCTCCGATTTAAACCCAATACAGATTCCCGCAGTGTTAGTGCGGAATCATGGACCGTTCGCTTGGGGGCTAAATGCGGCCAAGGCGGTGGAGACCGCGCTCGCCCTTGAAATCGTCGCCGATATGGCCCTCAAAACTCTGTCGTTAAATTGCCCGGCTAACCCGGCCCCGGCCCACCTGCTGGAAAGACACTTTTCCCGCAAACACGGCCCCACCGCATATTACGGCCAGAAATAGAGTTTCGCTTCATCCCTTAAAGTATTGTATCCGATAAATATGCATAATCCGCGATTGGTTTGAACTTTGGAATTCAGGTCAGATACCGGCGGATTGTTTATATTGGCTTAAATTTTATAATCAGAAATATTCACCCTAAACCCAAAACTGAAAAAAACGCATGACCATAAACCTTACCCCGTTCCTCTATATAGCGGAAATAACCCCCGCCAAGCTCCTTGATGTAAATTGGATCGATTATCTGATCCTAATGATCTATTTCGCATTTGTGATCGGGATTGGGTACGTCCTGAAAAAGCAAATCCACGGAACCAAAGATTTCTTCGAATCGGGTAAATCCCTGCCTTCGTGGATATGCGCCCTCGGTTTTATTGGTGCCAATCTCGGCGCCCAGGAGGTAATGGGCATGGCCGCCTCGGGCGCCAAATACGGAATTATGACGGCGCACTTTTATTGGATCGGCGCAATCCCGGCGATGGTCTTTGTCGGCATTTTTATGATGCCGTTTTATTACGGATCCAAAGCCCGCTCGGTACCCGAGTTCCTCAGGTTCCGGTTCGATGAAAAAACCTGCGCCTTTAATGCAATCTCGTTCGCAGTGATGACCGTTTTCTCCTCCGGTATTTCGATGTTCGCGCTCGCAAAACTTTTGGAAGTACTCATCGGCTGGAATTTCCACCTGAGCATTGTGGTTTCCGGCGTAATTGTTCTCGCCTATATCTTCATGGGTGGCCTCACCAGCGCGATCTATAATGAAGTCATTCAGTTCTTCTTGATTGTCTTGGGATTCATTCCCCTAGCCTTCCTCGCTATCGAAAAGGTCGGCGGCTGGAGCGGTTTGGTGACCAAGCTCAATGAAATTGCGGTGACCAATGGATTTCAAGCAGGCTCCTATACCTCGACCTGGAAGTACACCGATGCCCCGTCGCACAACGCGATGGGATTGGAATGGGTGGGTGTGGCGATGGGACTGGGATTTGTCGTCTCCTTTGGTTACTGGTGCACCGACTTTTTGGTTGTGCAACGAGCGATGGCCGCCGAATCGATGAGCGCCGCCCGCCGCACTCCCATTATTGCGGCGATCCCGAAAATGCTGATTCCCTTTATCATTATTATTCCGGGAATGATCGCCTTGGCACTCGCTCATACGGCGGGAAGCGGCTTTGAACTGCCGAAAAACGCGCAGGGGATTGATTACAACATGACCGTCCCCTACCTTTTGGCTCACTTTTTGCCCAATGGCATGCTCGGACTTGGACTTACGGCCATGATGGCCTCCTTTATGTCGGGTATGGCTGGCAACGTGACGGCGTTTAACACGGTCTGGACCTACGACATTTATCAAAGCTATATTAAAAAAGGAGCTTCGGACGAGCACTACCTTTGGATGGGGAAAATGGCCACGGTCTTCGGGATTGTTTTAAGTATGGGGGCGGCCTACGTCGCGGCCCAGTTCTCGAACATCATGGATATGTTGCAGTTGATCTTCGCCTTTGTGAATTCGCCCCTTCTGGCGACGTTTCTGCTGGGCATGTTCTGGAAACGCGGAAATGGCCATGGTGCCTTCTTTGGCCTTCTTGCGGGGACCACGGCGGCGATCATTCATCATGGTCTGAGCATTCCAGTGGGTTGCGCATGGGGCTTTAAAGGCGGCTGGTTGGCGCATCCCCTTGGGATTGCCCCCCTGCATATCTATCCGAGTGAAATGGCGCAAAATTTCTGGACCGCGATTTGGGCGTTTGGCACCTGCTTGGTGATGACCATTGTGGTGTCTGCTTTGACCCGTAGAAACAAAGAGGATGCTGAACTTGTCGGTCTGGTCTATTCGCTCACCGAGAAGCCGAAGGAAGACTCCAAGTCGTGGTACAAGCACCCGATGGCGTTGGGTGTGGTCGTTCTATTGTCCGCCGCTTTCCTGAACGCCCTTTTCTGGTAATCCCCAAAAATCAACATTATGAATCTCGATATCAAAGTTCCCATGGGTTGGTTTTTCCTCATCACCGGCGTGCTCATCGCGGGTTATGGCGAATTCATTGCCGACCCTGTCATCTATCAACAACGCTCCCTTGGTTATAATGTGAATCTGTACTGGGGGATCGTTCTGGCGATCTTTGGTGCGGTTTCTCTTTTATTAAGAAATAAAGGCCCGGCCAAAAAATAGGCGAGGCGCTGAAATACGGGACTCATCCTTACAAAGATAAACAAATGAAAATAAAAAAGCTTAACCTGACGAATGTGCGGGCTGGAAACTCCGGGTATTCCTGCGAATTGAATTTGCAGGCGCCTCACAAAACGAACTCCGCTAACCAAGCTTTTCGCCATCACGGCAAAGCTTTGTTTATTCGTATCGAACTGACTGACTTTACTGGCAGAAGCTATATACACTCATTAAACCGAGCCCCTTGCCAATCTTATACCCCCTATGCGTTTCCATAAAATATCCTTAGTGCTGCTCACCCTGCTGCTAAACCTGCCTGCCAGAGCAGGATCAACTCCGGCTATCGAGATACAAAAGAATCTCACCGTGGAGATGGCCGCTTCCGTGCAGCAAAAACACGGGAAAGCCACCACCGATAAAAACTACGGCAATACCGATCTGACCATCGCCGGAACCCGCTATGAGCGTGAACGCATCGAGCTGGCTGACGGCTGGCGCTTTCTCCACGAAGACATCCCTATGGCCGACACCGGCCTGCCGCCCTTTTACGCGCAGGTGAAGGATTGGGTGTTGCCTGCGCGTAACGCCTTCGTCTCCACCGACGCCGCGCTTGCCCGCCCCGTCGCGCCCGCGCCCGCCACGCCCGCCTATGCCCGGGCCGAATGCGACGACCGCGCTTGGCAGGCCGTGACCGTGCCGCACGACTGGGCGATCACCGGTCCCTTCCGCCAGGATCTCCCCGGCGAGACCGGCAAACTCCCCTGGCACGGCGTGGGTTGGTACCGGCGCACCGTGACCTTGCCCGCGCCGGTGGAGAGTGAGCGCTGGTTGCTGCAAGTGGACGGAGCGATGTCGTTTTCGACCGTCTGGCTTAACGGCCAGCTCGTCGGCGGCTGGCCCTACGGCTACTCCACCTACCAACTCGACCTCACGCCCTACGCCCGTGCCGGGTCCAACACCCTCGCGTTCCGGCTGGAGAGTCCGCCCAATTCGTCCCGCTGGTATCCCGGCGCGGGTCTTTACCGCAATGTCTGGCTGCTGCGCACCCCCGCCCTCGGCGTGGCCCAGTGGGGAACGCATGTGACCACCACCGCGCTGACCGACACCGAGGCCACGCTCCGGGTCGAGGCCACCGTGGCCAACACCACCGCGCAGGACGCCAGCGTGCGCGTGCGCACCGTTATCCGTGACGGCCAGCGCGAGGTGGCCGCTTCCGCCGCGCTCGACGTGCCGGTGACGGCGGGAGGCCAATCCCTCACCCGCACCCCGGTGACCTTGCCCAACCCGATCGCCTGGCAACCCGGGCGCGCCCACCTCTACACCGCCGTCACCACGGTCGAGCAGGGCGGCCGCGAGGTGGACCGCTACGAGACGCCCTTCGGCGTGCGCACGCTCAGTTTCACCGGAGACGGGTTTAAGTTAAACGGTCAGCGCGTCATCCTTCAAGGCGTGTGCAACCACCACGACCTCGGCGCGCTCGGCGCGGCCTTCAACGTGCGCGCCGCCGAGCGCCAGTTGGAGATCCTGCAGGAGATGGGCGTCAACGCCCTGCGCACCTCACATAACCCGCCCGCGCCCGAGCTGCTCGATCTCTGCGACCGCATGGGGATATTGGTGATGGATGAGTCATTCGACTGCTGGAAGAAAGGCAAAAAGTCCCAGGACTACAGCCTGCTCTGGGACGACTGGTCCGAGGCCGATCTGCGCGCCCTGGTGCGCCGCGACCGCAACCACCCCAGCGTGATCATGTGGAGCGTGGGTAACGAAGTCCCCGACCAAGGCACGCCGGAAGGCCCGGCCATCGCCGCCCGCCTTCGCGATTTGGTCCGCCTCGAAGACACCACCCGCCCGGTCACGGCGGGTATGGACCGCGTTATCTCGGCCTACAATGGCATGGCCGCCAACCTCGGCCTTATGGGCTTTAACTACAAGCCGTTCGAATACGCCCGCCATCACCTCGAAAATCCCGACCTGCCGGTGTACGGCAGCGAGACCGCCTCCACCGTGAGTTCGCGCGGCGTTTACTTTTTCCCGGTGGCGGAGCGCATCCTGGCCGCCCGCAGTGATTACCAAGTCAGTTCGTATGACCTGCACGTTACGAACTGGTCCAATCTGCCCGACCACGACTTCGCCGCCGAGGACCGCAATCCGTTCGTCTTTGGCCAATTCGTGTGGACCGGCTTTGACTACCTTGGCGAGCCCAGCCCGCACGACCACCGCTATTTAAGAATCCTGCCGCGGTTCACCGACCCGGTGCTGCGCGCCGAGGCCGAGCGCCAGTTAAAAGAAAAGAAACGCGTGGCCGTCCCCTCGCGCAGCTCGTATTTCGGCATTGTCGATCTGGCCGGGTTTAAGAAAGACCGCTTCTTCCTATACCAGTCCCGCTGGCGTCCGGATTACGCGATGGCGCACTTGCTGCCGCATTGGAACTGGCCGGAGCGGGTGGGCGAGGTCACCCCGGTGTTCCTCTATACCACAGGCGACGAAGCGGAGTTGTTCCTCAACGGTCGATCACTCGGACGCCGCACCAAGGCCAAGCTCGCGCCGCTGCCGGTCAACCTTGCGGTGGGCAAACCGACCACCGCTTCCGTCGAAGTCGAGTCCGCCGCGCTTGTCACCGACGGCCGCACCGAAACGACCTGGAAATCGACTGCGGTGCGCACGCCCGCCTGGTGGCAGGTGGACCTCGGAGCCGTCACCGAATTGCAGGCCCTGCGCGTCGATTTCGGTCGTACCGCGAGCAGCTACAGCTACCGCATCGTCTCCTCCGCAGACGCCCAGACCTGGACGCCGGTGGCGATCTCCAACGGCGAAGAGGGCGACATGACCTGGGTGGATTATGCCGTGTCCTTGAAAGCACGTTACCTGCGCGTCGAGTTTACCGCGGACAACCTCACCGCGCCCGAGCTCAAGGAGCTGGCCGCCTTCGCCATTCCGCTGCCGGTGGATATTGATGTTTACCGACTGCGCTGGAACGACGTGGTTTATCAACCCGGCGAACTCAAGGCGGTGGTTTACCGCCAAGGAAAACCCTGGGCCGAAGCCGTGATGCGCACCGCCGGAGCAGCGTCCCAACTTACGCTCGCGGCCGACCGCCCCGACTTCCGTGCCGATGGGAAAGACCTGTGCTACGTCACCATCACGGTGGCCGATGCCGAAGGGCGCCTGGTGCCGCGCACCTCGCACCGCCTGCACGTCGAAGTTTCCGGCGCGGGTGAACTGGTGGCGATGGACAACGGCGACGCCACCAGCCACGAGTCTTTCCAAGGCCCCGACCACCAGGCGTGGAACGGCCTGTGCCTGGCGATTATCCGCGGCCGCTCCGGCCAAACCGGCCCGATCACGATCGCCGTTACCTCCCCGGGCCTGGCTCCCGCCACGCTCACGCTGACGCCCAATCTTTGAAACCCCTGAACACCCAGCGATTCGTTCTTACGACCACGTTATTGGCCTCCCTTTGGGTTGCCCTCGGTGCCCATGCCAAACCGGTGCCCGCGCCGCTCTTCACCGACCACGCGGTGCTCCAGCAGCAAAAATCCATCCCGGTCTGGGGCCGCGCCAAGCCGGGCGAAAAAGTCACCGTCGCCTTTGCCGGTGCATCGCGTTCAGCCGGGGCCGACGCGCAGGGCAAATGGCGGGTGGACCTGGATGCGTTGCCCGCCTCGTCCGCAGGTCGCGACCTGACCTTCACCGGTGCCGACGGCGTGCCCGTGGTGGCCAAAGATGTGGTGGTGGGCGAAGTCTGGCTGGCCACCGGCCAGTCGAACATGGCGTTCAAAGTCGATGCGGTGGAAAACGCCGCCGCCGAAAAAGCGGCGGGCGACTTCCCGGCGATCCGCCAGTTTCTGGTCAATAATATCGCG
>JAPLTN010000046.1 GCA_026398135.1 Verrucomicrobiota bacterium | reverse complement strand
CTTGAATAAGCGATTATCCATTTTCCCAGCGAGGCCATTGGCCGAGGAATCGACCGCGTCGGCCGACTTGGTAGGCAGGTGAAATCTCGGCGGCGGACTTTGGCTCGCCGCATTAGCGGTTCTTTCCCGGTCTTGGCACCCAATCAAAACAGCGAAGAACTTTTATTATGAAGATAGCTCCTTGAGCTGAAACTGATTCCAGCGCTTACCGGCTCGCTCGCGCCGGGCATGGCCTTCAACCTCTCCGTCAATGTCCATGACCCCCACGCCCACTCAGTTGCCGGATTGCCAATATTGCCGCCGCGATCAACGCCTGCACGACCTCATGATCGAGGTCGCGCCTTTGGCCGTCTCGACCCTGTATTTGTTCCGTGAGCAAACCTATCGCGGCCGCTGTGTCGTCGCCTACCGGGCGCACGTGAACGAACTCTTCGAGCTGCCGGAAGCCGAGCTCGCGCTCTTCATGCAGGATGTTGCGCGAGCGGCGCGGGCCATGAAGACCGCCTTTGGCGCGGCCAAGATCAACTACGGCGCCTACTCCGACAAGCTCGCCCACCTTCACGTCCACCTCGTTCCCAAATACATCGATGGTCCGTCTTGGGGCACCACCTTCACCATGATGCCCGAGCCCAAGCACCTGCTCGCGGAGGTGGATTATGCTGCGCTGATCGCCCAACTGCGCGGCACGCTCGGCTCCTAAACCAGCCCGTTTGCCGCCTCCATTCGCGGGCGAGGCAGATTTGGCCGCTAATCGCTGCTGTACGCGGAAATCGGTGTCGAGCACCACGGCTTCCACGGCAAAATGACGCGCGGATCGGTCGGGCGTGGGCCTCGCTTGTGCGTTGCATGACGCCGCGCCGGTTAGCGCTGGTGTCGCTTATGTCTGAGCGAAGGGCGCGGCGTCGGGCAAATCGGGATCGGTGCGATGCCGTCGCTCGTGTTGGACGCGTCCAAGGGTATGGCCGATCAAGTGGGCGAGTTTATCGGCCGCGCCGGTGGCGGCGTCGTGCACGGTCGTGGCGTGGTGAGTGACGGCCACCGGAGGGCGACCCTCAAGCCGGGCCTCCATTACGCAGCGCTTGTCGTTGCCCGCGGTCTTGGCGCCGTTCTCGTCGGTCACATGAACTTCGACGCGGGTGATATGAGAGGCGAGATGGCCCAGGGTCGTCTCGACGACACTGCGGATATGGGCGCTCAGAGCCTCGCGGCCCTCGATGGTGTGGTCGGTGTTGATTTGAATCTGCATGATGTCGATTGTCCGTCATCCGCCCGCTCCCGGCTATGGGGCGAAGACCTGCCCGATCCCCTTGCAGTCAACGGCGTGACCGCGAATCGGTGCTGGAGATCAGGGGAAAATTGCGAACCACTGAAAAATAATACGCCCCGTCGTGCCCCCTGATCGGATTTACTTCCCGCAAAAATACAACTTATAGATTGTTATTTAGGTATATTTAAATAGTCATAACTTTATTAAAACTAACAATAGACAATCTATAGCTTTAAATAGCTTGGACTCGGTCACTGCCGGTTTGCGTCCGGTTTCGCGGCCGGTGCATGGCTGGTTGCGGTCCGTGCGTCAGGCCTTGGGTCTGTCCCGCGCCGCGGTTGCCGGACGCCTCAAGCTCACGCCCCAAGCAATCCAAGGCTACGAAAAGGCGGAGAAAGATGACGTCATCACGCTCGCGACCCTGCGTCGCGCCGCCGCCGCTCTCGATTGCGATCTCGTCGTCGTCCTCGTGCCCAAGGGCGGACGCACCTTTACCGCGCTCGCCGCCACTCACGATCCCGCGCAAGCCCACCTCCGCGCGACCGAACACTCCATGGCCTTGGAGGATCAGGCCAGCGGCGACCTCGCACCGCCTCAACGACCGGTATCATGAGTCTTCTCCCGCCTGCCCGCGACGACTCCGGCACCACGCCCGTCTCCCCCGACGAGGAACGTTTCCTCATCCCCGGCGTCGCCACCTTGACCGAACTCAACCTGCTTGAGCGGGACAACATCCTCGAAGCCCGCCGCTGGCTCTTCGCCCCGCGTCGCAAACTCGCGCCCGCCGATTTACTCGACCACCTCTTTGTTCGTGATCTGCACCGCCGCATGTTTCGCCACGTCTGGCGCTGGGCCGGCAAGATTCGTGATTGTGAATTGAATCTCGGTGTCCCGCCGCTGGAAGTACAGACACGCCTGTTTTCGTTTCTACAAGACGCCCGTGCCTGGCACGAACACGGTGCCTTCCCGTCCGACGAACTCAGCGTGCGCGTGCACCATGGTCTGGTGGCGATTCACCCCTGGCGCAATGGCAACGGCCGCCACGCCCGCCTGCTGGCCGACCGCCTCGCAGTGGCACTCGACCGTCCTTCGTTTACTTGGGGTGGCGGCGCCGAGCTGGAAGCCAAGAACGACACACGCGCCCGCTACCTGACCGCACTGAAGGCAGCCGACGCCGGAGATTTCGGCCCACTCGTCGCCTTCGCTCGCGAGTGAACAAGCGGCCAGGTCCTTGCGATGATTCGAACCTTTGCGACCCTCCAAAAACAACAAAACTCGGCCCGGCCCCGTTGGATTGACGAACCAAGTGCTTAACGGAGTGGTGCTAATTTATGGACGCTCTTGCCATGCACCTTGCGGCAATGCAGCATTGCGGCATGACGCTTACACTCCCGATTAGCAAACGCGGCGGGCTCACCCTTCCGCCCGTACTCCGGCGCAAGCTCGGTCTCGACGGCATCGACAACCCCTTGGTCATTGTTGAGGAACGCGACGGCGGGCTCTTCCTGCAAGCCGCCGCCGCCGTCCCGGTGCGCGACATTCCCAGCGAGACACTCGCGCGATGGATCGCCCGCGACGAGGCCGAGATGGACGCCTTCGCAAGCAAGCCCGTCGCGAAGACCAAAAAGTGAAGGTGTTCCTCGATACCAGCGTTCTGCTCGCCGCCGCCGGGTCATCCAAAGGCG
This sequence comes from Verrucomicrobiota bacterium, assembly GCA_026398135.1. Lineage (GTDB taxonomy): Bacteria > Verrucomicrobiota > Verrucomicrobiia > Opitutales > Opitutaceae > IMCC26134_A. The sequence goes on along the minus strand of JAPLTN010000046.1, from coordinate 7,144 downwards.
CGTCACGTTTTGTTTTTCAGCACGCCAAAGCCCGCGGGTGGCAGCTCCTTTCCTCGTCGTATTGCATCGAGGAGACGCATCGCAACATCGGTAAAATCGGCCCCAAGGCCGCTCCCTATTGGCGCGCGCACCTGTTTCCCGACCTGGCCCTCGTGCCCATCGAACTCGCTTTCGACCAGGTGCTCGTTTTCCCCAAGGCCAAGGATCGCCCCGTCCTGCTCTCCGCCTTTGGTGCCGAGGCCGACGTTCTGCTCACCCTCGACGAAGCTGATTTCCAAAAGGTCATCGGTGGTCAGATTTATAGCCTGCAAGTCCGCAGTCCCGGCCAATTCCTGATCGACCAGCGAGAAGCCGGCCTTCTCTGACCAAGCCTTGATGACTTTGGCGCACGGTTGCCTGGCAGTGGTTAACGGTCGGTCCCCTTCCTATCGGCTGCGTGACTGCGGCTCGAGGCAGGGCTGCATGGGGAACTTTGCGACCCCTTAAAATATAACAAAACTCGGGCTGCCCGTCAGCTTGACCTGTCAGCAGGGCTCGGACGCCGTCAAAAGTAGCAAGTAGCGGCCTGACCTCGTTGGATCCACCGCCTCGCAGTGGCACTCGACCGTCCTTCGTTTACTTGGGGTGGCGGCGCCGAGCTGGAAGCCAAGAACGACACACGCGCCCGCTACCTGACCGCACTGAAGGCAGCCGACGCCGGCGATTTCGGCCCACTCGTCGCCTTCGCTCGCGAGTGAACGAACGGCCAGGTACTTGCGATGCCTCGAACCTTTGCGACCCTCCAAAAAACAACAAAACTCGGCCCGGCCCCGTTGGATTGACGGACGGAAATTAGATTAGGGGTAATGTTTGGCCCACTGGCATAGGTGCAACAGGAGGTGCAAGCGGACTGCTCAACGGAAACGTTGTCGTCCCCTCAAGAGCTGGCACCCTGTTTTGTCTTTGGCCCGTGCCCCCGAAATCGGCGTGCTCCAGGAAAAGACAAACACAAATGCCATGCACTCGTTTGACACTTCGGTAAACCAATCCGTCTAAATTGGCGCCTCCAGGAAGCTTGAAAATGGTTCGGAAATATTCGCTGACCATCTGAGTTGGAACATACTCAATGTGTTCCTGACCGTTACGCACGATTGGCAGGGCCAATTCAGCGGCAAAACCATCAATGAATCTGAGGCCTGCCCTCATGTGTCGCTTGTCTTCGTCAAACAAGCTTGGGATGCTGGGAATGTCGGCCAAGTCTAGCACGTTGAGTTCGCAATTGGTCACAAATCGACCCGTGGTCATTTCCGTTTTAATTGGGTCCGTAGTCTCAGTTTCCGCACGGGCACTTGAAGGATCTTTGGCCGAGTAAAACATCGGAATTCCTGCTGGGCTCATCCGATTACTATGCACAGCACTGCCGGCAGGTGGGGTTCCAAGATCCAATGCGACTGTCGGCACATTCCCGGGAGCGTGCTGGCGCGAACGAAATAGCTCTGTGCCGATGGGCAATGTCTTGAATAAACCTGCTTCCGACACCACGTGAGCAACACTATCAAGAATTGAAGCGCTTGGAGTGTCTTCAGTGCCGGCATGAGCGCGGGGAAAGAAGAACCGCTGCTTGTATTTTACGTGATCCGCAAACGCCCCCCAGCTAGATAGCAGATACTCCCAAGGGCGATCACCATAGGGATCCTTTTCCACCCAAAGTCCGTCCAGCGCATCCCGTGCGTCCTCCTCGAAATTACCTAGATCAAAATGACTGAGTAGCTCCCATGAATCCATCGTTGGTATTTGATAGCCGCCTTCGGCCGAACAGTAGCCAACACTGTGGACTGGATCCTCATACTCGTAGCCGATACTCGTCGCAACGTGTTCGATCAATGTATCTGCCTCTGCACAGCTAGCTCATCGAAGACTTCCCCGCAGTAGTCGCATTCCTGATGCTCGGTATGATCCCGAATGAACTGCTTAAGCGCGTAGTCATCAACACAACTAGGGCAAATATGCTTATCTCCCACGGCACTACAGCCGAGCGCCTCCCATTTCATCATTTCTCGTTTAGCCATTCCCATAGCTCGTCGTTGGTTGAGAGTTAAACAGTAGCTTGCACAGTGACAGGCGTCAGTGCCTGCAACTCCGGAAACTCGGCCAACACCCGTTCGTAGATGTCCGCATTCTTAGGGGCATGCACTGAAATCACCATGGCGTAACGAATGCGTTCGGGTTTGGCGTGGTCCCGTGCGCCAAGACGCGGAATAAAGTGCAGATCGAACACCGGATCGGATAGCTTACTTGCTTCCACGCGTTTCGTTGCATGCAAGACGGTTTCCCACTTTCGGTCACGAGTGCGACGCTCTTCCTCGGTAGCGTAGTCACCTTGTTTGAAAAATGGGGCGGTCTGAGCGTATGTGCTTTCGCGTTCGGTTTCCTTGTTCACCGAATGTTTCTGGGCATTCGGACGATAAGCCACCTCCACTCCACTATTCGTGTAGTTTAGCGGGTCCGAAGCCCGAACTTCGGTTGCGTAGCATATGGTCGCCGTTATCTCAATTCGTCCGGTCAGGCCCTTCGGAATGGGGATACGTGCCCGCAATAGTTGTTTTGGCGGTAGATCACCTTGGTATATAACGCGTGCGGTATTATTCGGACAAAGAGGCAATTCTGCCTCGGGTGCGATTCGCCCCCAGCCTACATCCTCAGTCGTGTGCCCGGCTTGATCCGCGCTATGAATAAGGAGACACTTGAGGGTAAGTGGATGAAGATTCGCGCTGAAAAGTGAGCGTAAGGCTGCAGCTGCTCTCGTAACAAGTGGAGCGGCAAAGCTCGTGCCCATATCGTTATCCAAAGAGTAAGTCGCACCACGACGTCTCACTACGCGAAAGGCGGTGTCGCTTCCTCCGCCAAAGGCCATGATGTCTGGCTTGGTAACACCGGGACGGCGGCCTGGTCCTTTTGCGCTGTAGGGTGCACGCCGCCAGCCTTCATCGGGGCTGTCTGCGGCACCCACGCATAGGCAATTTACTCCATCGCCTGGAACTTGAATACGGCAAAGAGGTTCCGGCATGGCACCGTTGTTGCCAGCGGCAGCAACGATCAGACGAGAGCCATCAGCGGCCAAATCATCAAGAGTGCTTGTCCATGGATGCACTTCGTCATCGTCCACCGAAATATCCGGCCCAAGACTGAGATTAAAAATGTCATGCGAACCTGTTTCGACCACGTCACGCACGCGCCGTAAAATGCGATAGGCATGAAGATCGCTTTGCTGCTGATCATCTACGTCTAAAACACGAAAGTGATCCACTGATGCGTATGTCATTCCTGGCGCGACATGGAGCGCACCCCATAAAAAAGCTCCCGTAACAGCTAATCCGTGTTCCAGAAAATTAGGATGCGCCTGTGCAACACCTGGGGTGGCGTATTGCTTGACGTGCGGTAGTCCGTGATTGTCGGGCACGCCGCCATCCAGCACCGCGACTCGTATGGATGGATTCAAAGGTGCCCGCGTCGGCGGTGCAAATGGTGCACCCAGCGAACGTGTGACACGCGACGACGGCAGGCCGCGTAGTTTGACCACAGGTCGGAGTGATCTAAGAAAGGCAAACTGAGAGAGACGGGCGACTGCCGAACGAGGAACTCGCACAGGAGCGAATGCCAGACCAGGCACCGCTACGCCTACTTCGTTCATGATCTTCACCCCAAGCGTGGGAGCATAATTTTTAAACGATGCCAATATGGCCGCCTCGTCCCCATCAGGCAGATGAATCGATGCCTCCAACAGCAGTGAGTCGGAATCATCTAGCGGGAGCCTCACTCGTCCATGGCGATCCAGTGAATCCAGAGGCCGTATATCCTCAATACGAGGAAGATCCTCAATCCCCCGAAGGTAGTCACCGCCCAACTCAAGACTTTCCGCCCAGCGAGCGAAGCTTTGTGTGGAACCGGCTACATAAAGTTCAATGGTCTCGGGATCATGGCCTGTCGGTTTGTGTTTTGGCGTCCACTTATCGGGCGTGATGCGCCGAGCTCGACTGCCGACCGCACGCAAGCCAACTCCGGCAAAGAGCGACCCAGGAAACTGGGTTTTAGCCAAGAATTCCGGATGGAGCGTAACAAGCGCAATGGCTTGTCCGCGCGGTCGCGCCAAGTCGGGTATTGCATCAATTGAACGCACTGTCTGGCTAAGACGCGGAGCAAGGCGGAATGCTGCCTCCTCAATCGAATAAGCCGGCTCCTTTGTCGGCTTGGGGCCAGTGATGAACCTTGCGTCCTCCGTGAGGCGTTCACCGTTACCGATCAGAAAGCGTGGTTTTTCAGGAGAGGGCATGTGTATATAGATGGTTATTTAGTTTGGAGGCTTCTGATAGTCTCACGGGCAAGACCGGTCAGTCGGTTGATTTCACGCTGGCCAATTTTAAGTCGTTTCAGCTCCAAGCCTACTTTGCGCCGATCAACGAGTGGGAGGGAGGCGATCGCCCCGCTAAAATTCGCCAATAACTTCGGTTCAAAAGCACCGGGGCTTACGATCATCTCGCGTTTAGTCCGCAATGCGATCTGCGTCATGTCCGCTGGAGAAAGACGCGTCGCAGCCGCCGATACACCAACACGCGTAGCTTCGGACAGCGAGGCCCAGTCAGTCCCAAGCAAACGATACAGTAGTTCAGCTTGCTGTTCGGATTGCGGAAGGGGAAAAGCGACTCTTCGCTCGAAGCGACGCCACACCGCAGGATCGATCAAGTCTGCATGGTTGGTCGCAGCGATAAGCAAAGCCTCCGAAGGCCATGCGTCCAATTCTTGCAGAAGCACTGTTACGAGACGTTTCAATTCTCCGATGTCGGAATTGTCATCCCGACGCTTCGCAATCGCATCCAACTCGTCCAGTAAAAGCACACAAGGCTGCTTGCTAGCATATGCAATAACTTGGCGCAGGTTTGCTCCCGTTCGCCCGAGAAAGCTGCTCATCACAGTTCCCAGATTTAGCACAGCTAAAGGCAAATTGAGTTCTCGGGCCAGCCAACGTGCGGCCAGTGTTTTTCCAACCCCAGGAAGGCCAGTGAAGATGACCGTATGCGTCGGACTCAGGCCAAACTTTGCCAATTCAGGCCCAGCCCGGCGCTCCTTGATAATACTATTTAGCTCGATTGCTATTTCGCTGGACCAAACTGGCTCTACCGGGAGCACGACAGGAGATTCAAACCGAAGCAGGTCATCATTGTCTACGGTTAAGGCAAATACAGGTGAGCTTACGTTATTGGCACGCTGCTCCGCAGCTGAAGTAACGCGACGCACAGTGCCCCCCCCGGCCTGCTGGGACTGCACGAGAAGCTCTTGCAGTCGCTTGGTTAGTTCAGGGGCTTCGACTTCCCACTTAGGAAGAATTCGGCGCAGGTAGGCCTCCAAATCCGAAGTGCGACCACCAAGACCCAACCACATCGCCCTAACAAGATCCTCAGTCCATGCCTTATCGAAGGCGTTCTTTGGAGCACGTTGCTTGGTGTTTGAGGGCATGCATCCAACAAAGTGGAAGATTTTTTAACAGCAATAAAAAATCTTCCACTTTGTTGGCCTATCGATGCAGAAATCTCGCTATCGGCGACGTTAACTCAATTAATTTCATGGCATTAGGAATTAAATCCGGACCAATTTTTGAGCACAAAAAAATCCGCGCACCGGTTTGGGTGCGAGTTACGAGCCGACGGGGTCGGGACGTTACTTGCTACTTTTCTGTCTCAACCCAGCCCACGTTGGGTCTCGGGTGGAAGCCGGAGTTTATACTTCGTGCTGCGGCCGCCGCTCGGGCCGGGGGCAAGGACGCCGGCTTCGAGCAGGAGTTTGATGTCGCGCAGCGCCGTATCGAGTGAGCACCGGGTGAGCTTGGCGTAGCGCGAGGTGGATAACTCCGCATCGGTGCCGTCCATGAGCGCGTTGATAACGAGGCGCTGGCGCTCGCTGAGGGTTGCGGTCTGGTTGATCCACTCCCAGGTGGCCGCTTTCCGGATGATCCGGGCGAGCGAGGCTTCCGCCCCTTGCAAGGCGCGACCGAGGCATTCGAGGAACCATAAAAGCCAGCCGGTGATGTCCAAGGTTCCCTTCTGGGTCTTCTCCAAGGCCTGGTAGTAGTGCTTTTTCTCGGCCTCAATCCGGGTGGACATGCTGTAGAATCGCAGGGCCGAGCCGTCCGCCCGGGTCAGCGCCAGGTCGGCGAGCGCGCGACTGACGCGGCCGTTGCCATCCTCGAACGGGTGGATCGTCACGAACCAAAAATGGGCGAGGCCGGCACGCAGCACAGGATCGGTCACGTCGGGACTTTCGAACCATTCGAGGAAGCGCTCCACTTCCGCCGCAAGCCGGTCGGCGGTCGGTGCCTCGAAGTGAATGTTCTTCCGGCGGAGGGTGTCGCGGCCAATCGGTCCGGAGATAACCTGCATGGGGTCCATTTCCGGGGTGCGCCACTGGCCCACCAGGACGGATTTCATGCCGTTTCGTCCGCCCGGGAAAAGGGAGGCTTGCCAGCCAAGCAAGCGCCCGGCGGTAAGCGGCTCCGAATAGTTCCGGGTCGCATCAAGCATCATCTCGACGGCGCCCTCGACGTGGCGATTCGTGGCGGCGTTGTCGGAGGCTTCGATGCCCAGGCGTCGGGCGATGGAGGAGCGAACCGAGGCCGGGTCGAAGACCATGCCCTCGATGGCGCTGGATTTGACCACTTCCGCCGTGAGGTTCTCCAACGCGGCCTCTGAACGAAAACGAAACCCGAGCCCTTCCATCCGGCCGAGAAGACGCCCTTGGCGGTGACGGACTTCCAAGAGGGTCGGCATCAATTTGGCATCGTCCCAGGTGAAATGAGGCCATTCCGGGAGTTGATGGATATATCTCACGGAAAAGTAATTAGGACAGTATGCGGTGATTACAAGGCCTAATCACCGCACATTATGCGGCGATTAGGGTGATTTTCGCTGCATCGAGGTAAGGTTTAGGTTCTTCGCTGTTTTGAGTGGGTGCAAAGACCGGGAAAAAACCGCTAATGCGGCGAGCCAAAGTCCGCCGCCGAGATTTCACCTGCCGACCAAGTCGGCCGACGCGGTCGATTCCTCGGCCAATGGCCTCGCTGGGAAAATGGATAATTGCTTATTCAGGCAGTCTTTACTCTATGTCGAGGCCATTG